>NZ_DFHR01000004.1:0-163515 GCF_002371935.1 Fibrobacter sp. UBA3718
GTCCAACTTTTTGGGTTCAGCTCAACTGAGTCGGGGTTTTCTTGTCAAACCTTATTTTATTGGTAAATCAACACCGTAATAAGGGATATTTTCGTGTAATTCTAAAATCTGTTGTAAATCACCATCTGAGGTTTTGCAAATGCGATTATGATAGTCCATTCGAATTGCAATATTTTCTATTTCCTGACGACGTTTCTTAGACAGTTTTAGAAATTCTAAATCTTGGTCAATTCCAAGATAGCGGCGATTTAACAAATTTGCAGCAATCCCTGTTGTAGAGCTTCCACAAAAAGGATCAAGAATCCATGCATTTTCTTTTGTAGAAGCTTGAATAATTCTAGCAAGAAGCGGAAGAGGTTTCTGCGTTGGATGTTTACCACATGTTTTTTCCCAACGGCCAATAGCAGGCATCTGCCAGACATCCCGCATTTGAGTTCCGCCATTAATTCGTTTCATCAATTCATAATTGTAATAATGAGGAACTTTTTTATTTTTTCGAGCCCATAGAATAAATTCTGTAGAATGCGTGAAAAATTTACAGCTTAGATTTGGCGGAGGGTTTGTCTTAGCCCAAGTGATGCAATTAAGAATCCTAAAGTTCAATTCATTCAGCATTTGAGCAACGGAAAAAATATTATGATATGTTCCAGAAATCCAAATAGTCCCGTTATCTTTTAATTTTTCTCGGCATACCGAAAGCCATCTGCGGTTAAAATCATTATCTTTTTCAAAACCCTGAGACCTGTCCCAATCACCTTTATTTACAGAAACTTGTTTTCCACTTTGAACAGAGAATCCTCCATTAGAAAGAAAATAGGGAGGATCTGCAAAAATCATATCAAATTGAAAATCCAACACTGAAAGAATTTCAATACAATCGCCCTTGACTAAATTAAAATCATGATATTTTGATTTAAAAAACGCACTTAACATTGTTAACGACTCAAAGGCATAGAAGCTTTTATCACTTTCATGTAATCAGCATTTCCATCAATATAGTCTTTCAGCAGATGCAAAATATCTCTAAACATATAAGCGTTTTCATTCTGTTTTTCACATAAAGAAAACAGCTCTATTACCAAAGCTATATAATCCATAGGCAAAGTGCGAAAAACATTTAGATTGCCATAGGTATTCATAATATGCAACGGAGTTCGGGGGATATAGGAGTCTCTTTCTTGAACAGTTGCAAATGGGGAACAATTATCATAAAACCTAATATAATAGTCGAGAATAGCTTTTACTTCTTGAGGATAATGATGCGATTTAATCATTAAATCGACAACCCAATAGGTATGAATTGGAGGCTCAGGCCTTTCATTTTTTCCTTTCCTTAAAATTTTAACAACAAAATCTAAATCAGGATGAGAGCCTCGATTTCCTTGAAACATTCCAACAACTATGCCATTTGAAAGCACAAATGTTTTAAAAGCTTTCTTAGCAGGCTTTAATTGATATAAAGAGTCGTCATGAAAATATTTTTCGTTATATACTTCGTCTAAATTATCACTCATAACAAATCCCATTATAAAAACTATTTAAATTTACAAACTTTATAAAATAATTCGCTAGCAATATCAGCTGTTCGCGAATCAATATCTTCATCCATCCAATCAGACTTATTTTGGGCTTCTTTGCAAAATTCTTTAACAGTTATAAAATTTGATTTTGCATAAGCCTTTATTTTTACTGGCAACGGTTTATTACCTATATCAGAATTTAATTGAACATCTAAAGGCAGTAAATTTCCCAACCATCCTTCTTTTTCACACGGAGAGCTTTGTGAATGAATATGTTCAAGAGATGATATAAGAATATCAAGTTCCTTTGTTTTTATTTTAAAACGTTCTAACTTTGCAAAGATATATTGGATTAAAGGCTTATCTTTCGTTTCGTCATCCGTAAACCTTAATTTGCAAATATTATCTCTAAAAGTCTCGTATGGAGGGATTTTTTCTTTCATCTCTTTAATGAAATTCTTTAGAATACGAGGGATATCGTTTTTTGTCGCACCTTGTAATTGCAACGAATATTTCGAATATTTAATTTCCAATCCAGACGGTCTAGAAGAGCAAATTGCAGAAAAGACAAAATGGAAATTCTCCAGGAAAAGAAGCGTATCCGTAAGAGTTTTTATGGTTATCATCTTTTTCTGATAAAGACCTATGAGCGAAAGTATTAAAGTTCTTACCTGCGTTACATGGAATATAGCAAAAGCAGAAAGAGCATAATAAATCGGCACAGTTTCAGCTCTTTTCCAATCTTCTAATTTAGGCGTAATTATTTTTTTATATATATCAGACGCTTTAACCAAATTATCTAAAAATTGATTGTAATCTTGCTCTGCAATTCTTTCTATAAAGTCTTGGTACAATTTTTTCTTATTTGTAAAATGATAATTTGCCAACCAGAAATGACGATAAAAAGTTTCTACATCTTCATCTGTTCCAACATTCTCCTTAATTTTTTTCCATTTCTCCGAAGCTTTATCTATAGGAGCATCTTCTGTCAACTCTTTAAAAAGAATATTCTTTATTAATTCAACGGCGTTTAACGGCTGTCCCTTTGCATTTAAAACTTCAAATATCATATAAGCATCGTTTATAGATTTCACAGCAACATAAACAACAACGCAACTTAACAACTGATCTCGAACCGCTTTAAGAGCATCTAGATAATCAAATTTTTGTTCAAATTTGTCCTTAAATTCTTTTAAGAGTACTTTCTGAGACAAATTCTGAAAAAAATAATCATAAGCACCAAGCAATCTTTTCTCTTCCGTTGATTTGGGTGTATATGAAGTATTTTTTTCTTGACTTTGAATTCTCATTTGGAAAAAAGGCTTCGGGCTTTCAGTTCGTAAAAGCGTTATTTTTTTCCCATCATCATCACTGGTAACAATATACTCATAGATTTTATTCGCAAGTCCTTCTTCTTTTGCATTTTTGAAGGTGTCATATAAAGCAGACAACAAGATAGTTATTGCGGTTAACCGCTGTTGTCCATCAACAACATATCTTTCTTTTTCTGATTGATTCTGAACATCGTCAATTAAAACTACATTTCCCAAAAAATATTCAGACGGACTTAACTTTCCGTCTTTCACTTCTATGTATGAAATAATATCTTCCCAAAAAGTAGAAAGCGCATCATCTTTTTCCCAAACAAATTCTCTCTGAAACCTAGGAACAACTATTTCTTTTTTTGTAGAGAAAATTTCTCTTATCGTCTGACTTCTCGCTGTAAATTCCATACCATCCTACCTAAAAATTTCCTTCATAATTTCATTTTCCATGTCACTAATACAGTAAACGTGCTCTAACACATCAAACGTTTCTTCCAAATTATTCCTAGCAGAAGCCCAACCGAAGCCATCCGTAAACCACACGAATTCAAAATCAGGAATAGTTTTGGCTTCATTTGCTATGGTTTTGTAGCTTCTTGCAGTTTCATTCAGTTTTGACCCACCACTGCCATAGAAATTTGTTTCAATGGCATAAATTTTCTTTTCCGTTTTGACCACATAATCAAAGCGTTTTTCCATTTTCCCTTGGTTGGAAATTGCAGAAAGATCGACATTCCACTTTTTTGCAATATCCGAAATATACATTTCCTTGAAATAGTTTTTGTCTTTTACAAAGCCCGCTTTTTTAATATACAATTCAACCAAGTCTTCCATCAAATGTCCACCACGATTTTTACGTCCATTTGAATCAAGCCCAGTTTCTACACCAGTCACATAATCAACAAGATTGCTTATTAGATGATTCTGCATAAGGTCAAACAATCCTGACTTATCCATAAACCTCGAATAAACAGGAATATCATGCATCATCCCATTAAAAGCATATACGAACATTCCGTTCTCATCGCTTATTGATATTTCAGTACTTCTAACAGCCAATAGAACGGGAATACACTTTACAACACTTGGATACTTCGCAAGAATAGACTCAAATTCTTGTTTGATGTTCTTAGAACCTATAAGCGAATTCAAAATATTCAGCTCTATTTTTATAGCATCAACATTGCTGAATATTTTAGGAAAATCGGCATAATAAGAGAATGTCGCTATACTGGGCCTAAAGGTTCTAAACCAATCAATAAAATTTCTTTTAGCCATAGAAACACCTAAAATACTGCGGCAACGTTGCTTATTAAAAGTTCATTTATTGCACCGCGTTTTTTTGCATTTGAATTAATCATTCTTGATGCAGAAACACGTTTAATTGAGAACTTTTTATACAATTTATCAAAGAAATTGTCTTCTTCACAAACATTTTTGGGATCAGAATTACTGGTGACAACAACAGCCTTTCTATCAGAAATTTCTTCAATAAATTTGGCTAATTCGACTTGTTCTTTATCCCCAAAGCCATTTTCATTGTATGAAGTGAAAGCTGCCGTTTCAGTAAGTGGACGATATGGCGGGTCTATATAAACAAACGTTTTTGAATCAATGAAATCCTTGCATTGGGCATAGTTGCCAACAGTCATTTTTACATTTTGTAACAATTCTGAGCAGGCTTCCAAATTCTCAATATCACAAAGAAGAGGTTTCTTTGCATTGTTGAAAGGCACATTAAACAGGCCTTTTGAGTTTACGCGAAAAAGTCCATTGAAACAGGTTTTATTCAAGAAAATGAAAAGGGCGGCTTTCTCCAGATTTTCTTTCTTATTTCCATTCACCTTTAACGAATTGAATCGTTCTCTTTTTTCCAAATAAAGGCTTTTATTTTCTTCAAGAGAAGACTTCCAATACCTTTCTTGCAAGTCTGCAAGAATATCCGTCAAATTACCACAATTCGTCTTTATCTGAAAGTATGTGTTTATAAGTTCGCCATTGATGTCATTGATGAGAACCTCTTTCGGATTCAGACGAGATAGGACATCAAAAAGAACTGCACCACCACCTACAAAAGGCTCGCAATACTTTTCAATTTGAGCAGGATAATACCTGCGAATTTCGTCCAAGAGTTGCGTTTTGCCGCCAACCCACTTGATGAAAGGTTTTGCAGTAATCATAATCTAAAAATACATAAATAAAATGGCACAAAATGACAAAATGGGAAAAACCTTCAAAAAAACATTAGGGCGGGTGGGCGGGGCAAGCCCGGGCGTTGCGGGTGCGGCGACTGAGCACCCGCTAGAGAGGGTGGAGAGCAACGGAGTGCGAACCAGGGGGAGACTTCCCCCTCCTATAAATAAAGCAGTTCGCCCGAAGGTGTATATCGCCTGCGGTATTTCCGGCCAGATTCAGCACCTCGCCGGCATGCAGGATTCAGGAATCATCATCTCCGTGAACTCCGACCCCGACGCCCCGATCAACGCTATCGCTGACTACGTGATCAACGGCACCGTCGAAGAAGTCATCCCGAAGATGATCAAGTATTACAAGGCAAACAACAAGTAGGCGTTATGGCGAATTTTTACACAGACCATCCAGAGATTAAGTTCAACCTTGAAAGCTCTCCTTTGATGCAGCGCATCGTGGAGCTCAAGGAAAACGGCTACGCCGACAAGGACAGCTTTGACTACGCGCCGGAAGACTACGCCGACGCGATAGACAGCTACAACCGCGTGCTTGAAGTCGCGGGCGACATCACCGCGAACACCGTCTTCCCGAACTCCGAAGACGTGGACGCCGAAGGCCCCCACTGCGAAGACGGCCGCGTGCGTTACGCAAGCAAGACCTACGAGAACCTGGAAGCCACCCGCAAGGCCGGCCTCAATGGCGTGACCATGCCGCGCCGCTTCGGCGGTCTCAACTTCCCGATTACCGCCTACACGGCCATCAACGAAATGATTGCCTCTGCAGACGCCGGTTTCGAGAACATCTGGTCCCTCCAGGACTGCATTGAAACGCTCTATGAATTCGGCGACGAGGACCAGCGTTCCCGCTTTATCCCGCGCGTGTGCGCCGGCGAAACGATGTCGATGGACTTGACCGAACCCGATGCCGGTTCCGACCTGCAGCGCGTGATGCTCAAGGCCACCTACAGCGAAGAAGACAAGTGCTGGTACCTGAACGGCGTGAAGCGCTTCATCACGAACGGTGACTCCGACATCCACCTGGTGCTCGCCCGCTCCGAAGAAGGCACCCACGACGGCCGCGGCCTTTCGATGTTCATCTACGACAAGCGCGACGGTGGCGTGAACGTGCGCCGCATCGAGAACAAGCTCGGCATCCACGGAAGCCCGACTTGCGAACTTGTCTATAAGAACGCGAAGGCGGAACTCTGTGGCCGCCGCAAGTTCGGCCTCATCAAGTACGTGATGGCACTCATGAACGGTGCACGTCTCGGCATTGCCGCACAGTCCGTGGGCATCAGCCAGATGGCCTACAACGAAGCTCTCGCCTATGCCAAGGACCGCAAGCAGTTCGGTCAGGCCATCGTGAACTTCCCGGCCGTGTACGAGATGATTTCCAACATCAAGGCTCGCCTCGACGCAGGCCGTGCACTCCTGTACCAGACAGCCCGCTATGTAGATATCTACAAGGGTCTCGAGGACATCGAGCGCACCCGCAAGCTCACCGACGAGGAGAAGGCAGAACTCAAGCTCTACCAGAAACTCGCCAGTGCCTGCACCCCGCTTGCGAAGGGCATGAACTCCGAATACGCGAACCTGAACGCCTACGACAGCATTCAGGTTCACGGCGGTTCGGGCTACATGCTCGAATACGCTTGCCAGCGTCTCTACCGCGATGCTCGTATCACCTCCATTTACGAAGGTACGACACAGCTCCAGACCGTTGCCGCCCTCCCGCACATCAACACCGGCACCTTCAGCCAGATGCTCGAGGAACTGGAAGCGGGCGAAGTGGCCGCCGAATACGAGAGCCTCAAGGCCCGCGCGAAGGCCATGGACGCGAAGTTCAACGAGGCAATCGAAGTTGTGAAGGCCGCGAACAACAACGAGTTCACCGACCTCTGCAGCCGTCACTTGTACGAACTCGCCGCCAACTGCGTGATGAGCCAGCTCATGCTCCGCGACGCCACCAAGGCCCCTGAACTGTTCGAAAAGAGCATGAAGGTGTACCTGAACCTCGCCGAAGCCGAAGTCGCCAAGCACTACAACTTCGTGAAGAGCGTGAACGTGGAAGCAATGGAGAGCTACAGGAAGTAATTGAAGGTTGTCTTCCCCGCGCAAGCGGGGACCTCCCTTTACAAAAGAACCTCGATGCAAATGCATCGGGGTCTTTTTGTTTTGTGTAAGTTCATTTACTAAAATTAATGTCTAGAACCAACAAGTCCTTCACTTCTAGAAACTGTAATACCTTGATACTTATGTTCATCCAACCAGTCACTAATAGATGCAACATACTTTTTTGAAAATGTTGGTCCTAAAATAATTTCACTAAATGGATTCGGCATTTCAAGATAATATCGTGGAACACCCCTATCATCAACTTTAAAAGTTTCTTTTACAACATTTATTTTCTCTTGATTTATATTTTCCGTTTCAGTAAGGTTTCGACACACAGAAGTTCTTTTTGAGATTGATTTAGTTAAGGCATTTATTGACCGTACCATACGCCATTCTTTTTCAGGCTCCCATGTTTTAGCCTTTATCACCCAAAAGGGTGTTTTTGTAGTCAAAATTCGAGATCCACTCATTTGGCGATAAGGAGATCCATCGTCATCAAGATCATTCTGACAATTAACAAATTCGGATTCTTCCTTCACAATATTTCTAAAATCAGGAAGAAACTGTCCTACAGAATCGACATTAAAATAGCATACCTGATTTATGAACGGAGTTCCCTCACATGATGAATAAGTTTTTGTATCAAGACGAAGCGCAATGCCATTTTCCTTTGCATAATCAGCTTGCCAAAAATACATTGAATCTCTTAATTCAGATAAAGAAAACGAATACTGCCTGCCATATTTTTCTTGAAGCAGATACTTATAGCAGTCCCCATTTAAAAATTCATCTATTGATTTCCTGCAATACTCTTGTTCGTCACCTTTTTTGAACTGGCCTATAATTTCATCTTTATGCTCTTCTAAAAATTTGTAGAAATATATGCCTTCATCAATATCATTTAGAAAATGCATATCAGTAAACCGAATGCAAACATTTTTTCCATGTTTATCATTAAAAATATCTTTAAGACAATTAATCCTTGTATAGTGATAAAGATAACGAGGCAATCTTTCGTTTTGATTTATTTCAACATTGTCATGATTAATTTCTTTCATAAAGCATCTTCCTACAAACATTTACTACCAAACAAGGTCATTCTTTATACAGCGAACAACTGCATCATGCCTATAAGTGCAATTAGCCGAATAATTAGTCGGATGGCATTCGAATTCTCGATTCGCAAACATTCCATTGCTTACATAAAAAGAGCCCTCTGAATCATATGTCGAAGTCCAAAATGCAAGAGCACCTTGCGTTAATAAGTATTTTTGTGAGACTGCTCGTCTTACTTCTGTCGTATCAGGAAGACGCCATCCTTGAGGACAAATGCCTCCCGTATTATTCGAATACTTTCCATCGCCATAGACATCCTTTTCAGAATAACAAGGCCCATAATACCCACTCTCACCAATACTTTCATTATGATCCAAAGTAGAAATGCAAGCACTATCAGATGTTTTACGTGGACACCCGTACGAAATTCTACAAGAATGGTCTACACCTGAATCAAATTCCAAATTGTCAAACATCCACAACTTATTATCAACAAGGCCCATTGCATAAGTGTTTCCATCACGATTATCTATGAAGGTTTTATAAGCAAGCCCGTCTTCCCTTATAGTAACACCATCTCCATCTTGAATTTGACGCCAAGAATATCTTTGTTCACAATAAAATTCTTGATTTGTCGAATTTACATACGCCGTCATACTCAAACCGTTACACAAACAACTTGACTCATTAGAAAAAGCTATATTAGGCACTAACAAATAGCAATTTGCGGACATTTTCATGCCACCACTGAAATAATAGCCAGCCAAAAAATCTTCATAAGTATCAAAGGTATAAGTATACTTTTTATAAGTCACCTTTTCTATCGAAGATGAACTTACAATTGGTTCGCTCCATGAATCTGACGCATTCGAATTCATAATTCCATCTTGAGAAGCGTTTCCAGAATTCATATCATCATTAGAAGCATTGCTACCAGAATCCCCGCCACATGCGGCATAGATTAGAGCCAGAGTGAGTGCGGCAAGATTGTCAATTTTGCACCAAGCCATTGGGGCCTCCGTTGTTATAAACTTTTCGGAGTTCGCACCCGTTCTGCAAAAGAACTTCGCCAAATTTTGTAAGGGCACAAAAAAGGCGCGAGTCGTTGCATTTACCAAAGTGAGGCTAGGGAAAGCCTATAACCGATAAACGCAAACGACCCACGCCCCGAAAGGGCTGTTGCTTATACAGCAAACCGAGGCATACCGAAAAACGGCATACCTGCGTGAGCGTTCGCCTTGTCCTCGGTTATTGAAATTTTCCCTATTTCACTTTGAGAACAAGAGCTAACTCTTTTTCGCTTTAAAAATAACTTAAAAGCGAGCATTTCGCTCAAAAAGTTTACAATTTAGCCGTTTTTTCTGCCCAAATCGAGCAGAAAACGCGCTTTTGTAAGAAAAGTGGGATTATTCCAAGTTGGAAATGGAGCTGGCTTTTCTTGCTTTTGGAAGACGAAAAAGGTATATTTACACTGATAAGGACAATACAACCCAATGGAAATAGAAATACAAATAGACTCCCTTACGAATTGCCTTGTATGCCGAGAAACTGGGGAACAACTCGATACCGAATTCCGGCTGGTCTTGAAAACTATTTCTAAAAAAGATGCCGTTGCCCTACAGCGAAAAGGATGGAAATTCGACTGGAGCATTCCCCATCAACACGACTACGAGGTTTACGAGTTACTATTAAAGGATGACCCACAAGTGCAGGGAATGATTGCATTAAAACACATCCGCGACCAATTTTACACCCATGTCGAAATTGTAGAAGCGGCCCCTGAAAATATCGGGCATTTAGGAAAATATAAGGGTGTAGGAGCACATCTCTTTGCTATAGCCTGCAAATTAAGTTGGGATGTTGGCAACGAGGGCTATGTCCAATTTACCGCCAAAACGAATCTTGTAGAACATTATCGTGAAACTCTGGGTGCCAAAAACATTGATTCTCAAAAAATGTTCATTGATAGTTACGGCGCATTAAAACTAATCAAAACCTATTTTCCCGAGGAGGCATAACATGATTGTTGCAGAACTTGAACCAGTTGTTGCATCGCGCAAAAGCGATATGCTACGAGAAAAATTCGATCGTTTCGGAGAAGATTTTCCCGACGGTCGTTTGACAGAACAATCTTCGACCGAGCGACATTTCCGGTTACATGAAGCGATTGCCTATTCAAGCAGTTTGGGCCGTCCGCTTACGGATCAGGAAATGAAACAATTCGAGATTTAGTCATCGGCATTATATTTTCCAAAAGACCTCAGCAAAGAGGTCTTTTGCATTTGTGTGGGAGAGCCAGGCGTTGCGGCCTTTGGACACTTGGCCTTTAGGCCTTAGTGTACATGGTCACCTTTAGGTGGTTAGGCGTCTGAGCCCCGCAGAGAGGGTGCGCGGAAGACCTGGCCGGGGCGGGTTTTGGTTGGGTTCCCGAAGGGAACGACTAAAAGGGCGGGGCCGGGGCTGGAGCGAGGGGGACACTTCCCCCTTTATAATAAAGAAGCGCATGATGTTCAAGGCCACCTACAGCGAAGCTGACAAGTGCTGGTCTGTGAGCCTAAAGCGGCTCATCTTAATGAGCCGTGTAGGCGAGAGTGAGGCGTAAGCCGAACGGTCGTATCAGAACGGCGTGAAGCGCTTCATCACCAACGGTGATAGCGACATCCACCTGGTGCTCGCCCGCTCCGAAGAAGGCACCCACGACGGCCGCGGCCTTTCGATGTTCATCTACGACAAGCGCGACGGTGGCGTGAACGTGCGCCGCATCGAGAACAAGCTCGGTATTCACGGAAGCCCGACTTGCGAACTTGTCTACAAGAACGCGAAGGCTGAACTCTGTGGCCGCCGCAAGTTCGGCCTCATCAAGTACGTGATGGCCCTCATGAACGGTGCACGCCTCGGCATTGCCGCTCAGTCCGTGGGCATCAGCCAGATGGCCTACAACGAAGCTCTCGCCTATGCCAAGGACCGCAAGCAGTTCGGCCAGGCCATCGTGAACTTCCCGGCCGTCTACGAAATGATTTCCAACATCAAGGCTCGCCTCGACGCAGGCCGCGCACTCCTGTACCAGACAGCCCGCTATGTAGATATCTACAAGGGCCTCGAGGACATCGAGCGCACCCGCAAGCTCACCGACGAGGAGAAGGCTGAACTCAAGCTGTACCAGAAGCTCGCCTCTGCTTGCACGCCGCTTGCGAAGGGCATGAACTCCGAATACGCCAACCTGAACGCCTACGACAGCATCCAGGTTCACGGCGGTTCCGGCTACATGCTCGAATACGCCTGCCAGCGCCTCTACCGCGACGCTCGTATCACTTCGATTTACGAAGGTACGACGCAGCTGCAGACCGTGGCCGCCCTCCCGCACATCAACACCGGCACCTACAGCCAGATGCTCGAGGAACTGGAAGCGGGCGAAGTGGCCGCCGAATACGAGAGCCTCAAGGCCCGCGCGAAGGCCATGGACGCGAAGTTCAACGAAGCCATCGAAGTCGTGAAGGCAGCGAACAACAACGAGTTCACCGACCTCTGCAGCCGTCACTTGTACGAACTCGCCGCCAACTGCGTGATGAGCCAGCTCAT
Organism: Fibrobacter sp. UBA3718; assembly: GCF_002371935.1. NCBI lineage: Bacteria > Pseudomonadati > Fibrobacterota > Fibrobacteria > Fibrobacterales > Fibrobacteraceae > Fibrobacter > Fibrobacter sp. UBA3718. The sequence continues at coordinate 11,785 of NZ_DFHR01000004.1, forward strand.
GCTCCGCGACGCCACCAAGGCACCGGAACTGTTCGAAAAGAGCATGAAGGTGTACTTGAACCTCGCCGAAGCCGAAGTCGCCAAGCACTACAACTTCGTGAAGAGCGTGGATGTGGAAGCGATGGAGAGCTACAGGAAGGCGTAAGCCTTAGGATGTCATTCTGGAGGCTCGCAGAGCCGATAGAATCCATAAAACTTAAAGACCTCGGCAATTCAATGCCGGGGTCTTTGCTTGTTTATGGGCGTTTTCCCACTGGCGTGGGTCGGGCTATATTTTATGGGTTGCCCGGTTCACTCCGTTCCCGCCCAACCTCATAAAACGGAGCCTCGCTTCCAAGGAATGCAATACAAGACTCCCGCGAGTCTCCGCCCCAAGGGTCACTATCCCTAACGCGAAGATGCTATTCCGAAAGAATTTCGTCAACCATCGATCTCAAACGTTTCGCATCCGCCAAATGAGGCATTCCGTAATTCCACCATATAGGTAGCCACTTAATCTTTGGATTGCAAAATTCCATCGCCTTTTTCAGACTCAATTCATCCTCTTTAGGAAACCGTACTCCAGGTATAACGCCACAAAGTGAATCCGATATAGAAAACGAAACCAATTTATCAGGATTCTTCAAACTTTTATCTATAAGAAGCAACCGAAATTCTTGTTCATCTCTAAAGTCTTGGCATTTTTGAAATAAAAAGTCAATCTTTTCCGAAGTTAAAAGCGACTTGCAATTCTGCGCTAAGGATTCCTGTAAGGGATAAAGATTGTTTGTGTAAGTCACTTCTTTACAATAGGTTTCACACGAATCGAAAGCTTTTTCAAACGACTTCACCAATTTTTCTTTGTCAAATATTAAGCATACACCCTTGTGATTGTCGGCATATTGAGCCCACATCCTAGAACGAGCCCACCCCTTGGATAAATTGTTATAGCAGTTTTCTTGGGAATCCTTCGGCGGATTATAAAAAGACATATCCATAGCAAAAGAAGCAAACCGAATCGAACGTTCTTTTTCATCCACGGCATTTATATAGTCGCCAACGATTATAGCAAGTTCTTCATTTGAAGGGTTGCCATGAATCACCCGTCCGTCATCACGATGATCTTCAAATTCTAAAGGGTCATTCTTGTTCACAAGCGGACCCAAACGCATTTGTTGGCTCAATAAAGTCCCCAACGCAGCAGAATATGCCGTATAATGAAACAGGAACTGGTTCTCTTTTTCAGGTACATTGCGTTCTAGGAGGATATCAGAAGGATATTGCATTTACGATTTATTCTTTTTCAGGATAAGTCACTAAATATGTTTGGATCAATTCACAGATATTGTTAAATATATCTTCTTTAGAATTTGTATTCTCAACAATACTGTCATAGAAAAAATCTAGACCTCCAAGCATTATTTGAGTAAATCGTTCTTCATCGGGCCCAGCAGCTTCAGTCCCTCTTATTCTAAAAGCCTTGTTTATTCTCTCTTTTAGCGAAACACTTCCTTTCTTGTCATTCAACATAACAAGTTCATAGAAATATTCTATTTCGCGACCATATCGGATCATTTGTTCCGGGTCAATTTTTGCGGGTTCTATTTTTGAATCATTATCAACATTCGCGCTCAGGTTTTGCCAAAGACCTAGAACAATACTGATGTAAAACACATCAATATTTCTGCATGACAACAACTCTGTAAGTTTACGTACTTTCTCGGCATGCAAGCCCTTTATTTGGTACAATTGATTAAACAAAGCCATTTTTATCCTCCTCAACTTTTGTACATTGGAATGATTTATCCATAGGAACCAGCTTGTAACTCCGTCCAATCTTCGAGAACATTCTTTCTCTTGCTATTTCACCATCAACATCCTTAATAAACACGATAATTTGCTCAGACACCTTAGGTAAAACATCACAAAGAGATATTATTCTTTCTTTGTCTAAAACAGAAAACGGAGCATCAAGAACTAGAGGATATGATTCCAACTGCATTTCAGCATTTTCCTCTCTATTCTGCTTAATTACATCAAGAAGCCCAGAAAGGAAAGCAAATATTACAGAGAGGCCCTGACCTGTTGAAAGCTCTTTTTTGGATGTGGTAGTGATATTATATTCATCATCTATGCTAATCGTAAAATCGGCGTCATATATTTTCTTAAAGGCATTCTGCACAGCATTTACAAGATTTTGTTTCTTTTCTTGTTCATCCTTACTAAGTTCCTCTTCAAAGTCCTTTACAAGTTTGTCCGTTATCTTTTTCCATTCAAGAACTTTTCGTCCTTCTTCACTTGTTTCAAGCAAGTTTTCTCTTTCTCGTTTTAATCTATCTGATTCTGATTTTATATTGTATATCAATCTTTGATAATTTGTGATTTTCTCTTTCGAGTCCTCCAAATCTTTCGTAGACAATTTCAAATTTCTTTCAATCTCAGAAGTATCCTCGGCTTTTGCAAGTCGTTCATCAAGAACTTTTATTTCCTCCTCAAGGCCATCTATTGATTCGAGATAATCAATAACTCTTTCTTTCCTAGCTTTCAAATTATTCCAGAGATCCTCACCAAAACGCTTTTTATCTTGTGTTTCTCGCCTTACTGTAGATATAAGCGTTCCTAGCGATTCGGGGGGAACTATGTGTCGCCATTTTTCTAGTAAACCAAAACTCGCCTCATTTTTATTTATACAAGTTCCACAAATACATTTCCCCCTTTTTTCAATCCAATCTATAAGGTCTGCATGCAATTTATCGGGAATATCATCGGATTCTATATCCGAAGCTTCCTTTAAATAATCCAGCATCGCATCCATGGCATGTCTTGCAAAAAAATAGGGCGATGATTTGACAAAATCTAAGATTCCAGACTTGTATTCTTGTTCTATATGATTTTTCTGTTTCGTACGTTCATTTTCTTTATCCTCTCTATTTTTTGCAATATCTTTTGAGGATTCAATATTTTTCAACTTGCTCTTATATTCTGCAATTTTTTCTAAATGATAATCACGACTATCTTCTTCCTCTTTCATCTGGCTTTCAAAAGTTTCCAGGTTCTTTACATTGGAACTAATTTTTGAGTTTAACTGATTTAACTTTTCGTTAAAATTTCCAGATATGCCGGAAACACTGTATTCTTTTGAAATAGATTTCAAATGTCTTATGGCATTCTTATAATAGTCGAGGTCCAGCAACGTATTTACGGCTTCTCCGAAAGCACGTGATTTACCCTTCTTTATATCATCCGACATGGCTTCTATTTTTTCGCCGCTCAAGAAAAAATATTCAGACAATTCTTCTGGAATTATTTCATTAACAAATTCTTGTTTGTTCGACACCTCTTTTTGCACACCATTTTCAATATAATACACATGAAATTGCAGAGACAATTCACCAAACTTATCATTCTTTTTTCTATACGTAGAGGTTCGTGTTATTACGTAATCCTTGCCACCATGAGATATCTCTAAAGAAACCGTAGCAGGGCAAGACTGCCCATCCTTCAAAGAATCAATCTTCTTCTGCGATAATATATCTTCTGGCTTTTTAAAATCTGACTTGCCATACAAGCACCACCGAAATGATTGGCAAAGAGTTGTTTTTCCAAAACCAGTACCACCCAAAACAAATGTTATGTTTTTCTCTGGTTCAACAGAGAATATGATTTCATTTTCACCATCATACTGACGGAAATTTTTCAAGACAATCTTTTTTATAAGCATGATTTTTCCTCAAGTTTAACGGAGTTTTGAATCAGTCGTTTGATTTTTGATTCCATTTCTTTAGGTTTGCTAGTTTTATTATGTTTGTTTTCATGTTCCCACTCGGCAATTGTATCAAACAGTTTTTTGTATTCTTCAGAATTCATAGAGAACATCCTCCGCATTCATTTGTTTGGTTATTTGAAATTTCCTTTTTATTTCGTCAATTAGAGACAATGTTTTCGATTTGTTTAAGGCAAGTGATCCGAACTCCGTCATTCTCGTAACCTCGTTACGTATCAATGTTGAATACATCTCATTTTCTGAAGGATCCATTGCACCTGCAACAATCAAATCATACGGCAAAGTTATAAAGTCGTAAATAGTCGCCTTTACCTTATCTTTGTGTCTCCTTAAAACACGACCTCGTCTTTGAACATATTCTTTTGGATTTGTAGAACTAGCCAATATAAAAGCTGTTTCGACCATAGGTATATTAACACCTTCGTCCAGACATCTAATTGCGACAATCGCTTGCAAAATTTTTTCTTCAAAACGCGTTATTATCGATGAACGTTCTTCCGAACTTTCTTCTGCGGTAAACTTTGCAATGCGCATATCAAATTTTTCATAAAGATTCATCGTTATCGCTTCAATCTGCCTAACATCATCTTGATTTTCCGAGTCAAATCCATGAACATCTTCGCTATATTTTGTAGCACCACAGTAAATCAGAATTTTATTTTCATTCTTATATGGTTCAATTCTCTTTATAAGTTCTGTAAGTTTATTTTTTGCACCAGCAATTAACCTAGAACGAGCAATAGCCAGCTTTTTTCCATATTCAGACAAACATTTTTCATGCGTTTTTGGAGATATTCGAATCTCTCCCGCCATCTGCTTTGTGAGTTCCGCATACGACTCCCGCTCTTTTGAATCCAACGAAACAACAACCGGAATATAATCATAGGGAACTAAATATCCAGCATCTATAGCCTCTTTCAACCCATACTCTATACACTTTTCTCCAAAATAGGAATGAAGGAATTTCGTGCCAAATTCGTCCATATGACGGTCTATTGTCGCAGACAGCGCCAATTTATACATGAAATTCATTCTTTCAAGATACTTTATAGCATCTTGCGCACCTAAATTATGAGCTTCATCAGCAATTAAAAGAATCGGTTTTCTATTTTTTGCCAAAACTCCTTGAACGAAATCACTTTTAAATGTGGCAATTGTGGACACCAAGCAAAAGAAGCCCCGCTCGTTATCACAAAAATTTCTTTTATCAACAGCCCTTTTTAATCTTTCTTTCCAATCTTTTTGTGGTGAAGATCCAAACGCAACAATTGGTTTTATATTGAATTTCTCTATATCTTCAAGCCATTGCGTGACAAGATGAATGTACGGACAAAGAATAACAACGCTCAAATTACCACTATCGCGCTTTCGCAAACTATCAAGAGAGAAAAGAGCCGTAAGTGTCTTACCCGTTCCTGTTGCCATATCATAAATACCGCAACACCCTTTCGCCATCCAGCTATTGATAGCTTTCTTCTGATATTCACGAAGCATTTGAACAGAAATAGTTTTTTCTTCGTCAGTTCTATAGCCAGGACTAGACTCATGGACGCTTGACGGAACAGAATCCACAAAAGCTTTATCCCAATTAGGTGCGCTAAAATCTATATTTTGCCTTCTATATTTCTCTAAGATTTTATTCGTTACCGAAGGAAAGTCTACAACGGTCAGTTTTTGTTCAGTATTATTCCAAATATTTTCAAAAGCGTTTATTTTTGATTGAGCCCGTTCTCTATCTTCCGATTTCCAGTCACAGTAAACATTAACAGACTCATAATTATATCGCATAGCTGTTCTTGATTCGTTCATGCTTCCGTCAAATGCAATTTTTCGGCCATCAAAATCTTCAAATACACCTAACTTTTCATGATATATTCCAACTTCATTCCCGGAATCAATGAAAGCTATTTTCAACGACAGGAATCCATTGGCAATTAAATTCGCCAAAAGATTCAGTCTTGCGTTTCTAAAATAATCCGTTTCTTCAACATCTAATTCCCCAAGTAATCTGCGCTCTATTATTTCAGAACGTTTTTCATAGCCAGCACGAATAGCATCAATATCTTCATCACTTAACTTAGGAGAAGCAACAATTTGTATTTGGCCCTTATTTTTGACAAGTTCGGCTATTCCCTTAGTTATTTCAACTAATGATGTCGAAGAAAAAAAACCTACAGATCGCTTATAAATTTTAGCACAGGAAAGAGCCGGAATAAACAATTCCTTTACAACATCATTCTTCGGAGAACGATATTCATTACGAATTGTTAATGTTGTCAAAGAATTCATTTCGTAGATTTATTTAATTCCATTTTTTAGAGACATTTCTAATCCATCAAGGGTTGTCTTCAATTTTGAATACAATCCTTCATATCGTTTGTCTAGAAATTCCTTTAAAGTCGTTGTTCCAATAACGCAATCTAGATTTGGTAAAATTCCTCTTACATTCTCATCGTTAGAATATTTTGAGTAATCCATATCAAGAATTAATTTGTTGTCATATTGCGTTATGAGCAGCATGTTTAACGGAGAATTAAACGGATTATCTGCTTTTGTTCGAAGTTCTTTAGTGGTTTGGCTAATTTTTTTCTTCGGATCTGAACCTAACGGATTTATGTGATGTATTTCCAATTTTCCTTCATAGAAAACATTTATATCATCATTGTCGGATTTATTATTCTTTTTATCTACAAAGAAACTTTTATATCCAAATCCCCTACTTAAATAATATTGGCAAATATAATCAGTCATGCTCTTTGACGGATATTTTTCCGTTTCTGCAGCTCGACACATCGTAAGAGTTTCCTTATCCGAGTAGAATTTCTTATTCAATACATCAGTTCTAAATTCTTTCAGATAGGCAAATTCACTTACAGGCGATGAGGATGCAATGTAAGACTCAAATTTTTCAATAGAACTAAGAATGTCTATTTTTTGATTTGATGGATACATCCACGCAAAAATGCTTATCCAATACCAGTACTCAAACAAATCGTGCATCTTCTTGTTTTTAAAGAGAGATTCATCCGCGAAAAAATATGCAATAACAGTAAGCTGCGCCTTATAATTAATGGCATCAAATTCCCGAATACCACATCTCGTCTGAAAAAAGAATAATGCTCTGGCTATAGCAACACATGTAGATTTATAATTCTTCATGACATCTTCAGCCGAAATTTTCAGAATTTCCGTTTCTTTTGTCACTAACGGCGTGAAGTACTTGTCTGTTTTCTCTCCTTTTATAGCTTTTGCCGAGAATTTTTTTCCTTTGTTCTTGTGCGTTAAAAGAGCCAAAACATCCAAGAAGACGCTTGTAAACATTTTCTTCATTTCCCCCTTTGATGTTATTACATTTGCAATATCAAAAGGATTGTATGACACCTGATTCTGAATAAGCGTTTGCATTTCAGACGAAAGCACATTCTTATCAAATTCAAAATTCGTATTTAGAGAATCAAGAAGTTGTTCGTAAAAATTTTTATCATCTTTCGTTCCGACTGTTGCAATAATCAAATCAAGAATGCTTAATTTTACTCCACCTTGGTTTAAATTGCTATAGATATCAATAGCTCGAGCCTTGTCGGAATTCTCCACCTTAATTTCTTCAAGTCCAATTTCACTCAAGCATTCTGTGAAATAAGCGGACAATGCATTTGTCCACATATTCTTAGCAATATCCTTCTTTTTTCCTTTATGGTGATTTGCAATTTGGTCCATTATACTTGCCCGGAATTCTGCAATTAAGCCCTCATGTCCATTAATAAATTGGAGCGGGAAACGGTAGAAGTTAGCTCCAGTTTCATCAGGATTAGGGGAAGTACAATATTTATAAATATCTTCGAAAATTTTTTTGTTTGTTATTTCAAATGCTTTCTGTTTCTTTTCTACATTCTCTGATATTTCAAACACATATTTTGAATCAATGACAGCATTGATTTCAGAACTTGAAAAGAATCTTTCTTTAAATGAAAGATTTCTCACACCAAAAATATCTTCACTATTTTCATTATCTTTTGCAGGAAATTTCACAAAATAAAGACATAATAAATCATTTGACGCAATGTCTTTTTCAGCATTAAAAAAGTTTTCAAAATAATATGTTGAGAATCCCGCAAGCAAACTTGTAAATCGCTGTTGTCCATCGATTAAATAATCAACTTTTTTCTTAGTTTTTTTGAGAATTCTGCTTCGTGGTCTTGCTCCAATTTGTTTGCAGTTAAACTTATCATCTTGTGATTCTAGGCTAAGAATGCTGCCAACCGGTATTTTTGCAAGAATACTTGCATACAATCGTTTCATACGATCCTGTTCCCATACAAACCCTCGTTGGAAATCCGGCAGAACCAAATCATTAGTTTTAATTCTTTTTAGGATATCTTTGAAATTCATAATTACATTCTCCTAGATTATAAATTTTCTTTCAAAAATGACATGGTCTTTTTCAACAAAATAAAGTCTTCATCTCTCGTTAAAGCGCTACAACTAAATCTCACAGTTCCCGAAGGGAACGTTCCTAACGTTTTATGGGCAAGCGGAGCACACTGTAGTCCACTTCGAATAGCAATATTCTTCTCGGCAAACACACTTGCCGCAGTATCACTTGGCAATCCGTCAATTACGCAGGAAACTATGCCCACATATTGATTACTTTCATTATCACCAACGATTTTTACAAAATGATAAGAACGAAGGATTTTCAGCAATTCTTTTCGTTTTAATTGTTCATGCTCCCATAAATAATCCATTCTCTCATCTAATATCCAACCCAAAGAAGCATGCAATCCAGCAATTCCGGCAATGTTAAGGGTCCCCATCTCATATCGTTGAGGTATGTCATTAGGCATATCCTGATTGGCGCTTTCAAAACCGGTACCCCCAAATAAAACTGGGATCAAATCAAAATCAGGCTTCATCGCAAACCCGCTAATTCCTGTTGGCCCATAAAGCGTTTTATGTCCGGCAAATACGGCAAAATCGATTGTTTCCAAACCGACATTAATATCAACTAGGCCCGCAGTTTGCGCCATATCTATAACGGTAACGGCGTTGCATTTTTTCGCCATTGAGCAAAGCTTTTCTACTGGAGAAATAAGACCTATCACATTGCTTGCATGGCTCACCACCATCAAATCGGGAGAATCTTTGGCAAATTGCGCCAGGATTTTTTCAAAATCGTAGGTTAGATTCTCCTTGATGGAAAGGAGTCTCACATTAATTTTCCCTATTTTCTCATAATGGTGAAGAATCCTTGTCACTGCATTATGTTCAAATGGAGATATATACACATTTGCTCCTGCAGTCATTTTGCCATCAAGAACGCCCTGCAAAATCATATTCAAGGCAATCGTAGCCGAAGGCGTGAATACGATTTGTTTATTTTCGCAATGCAGCAGTTTTTTGAGACGATTTCTGGTTTCAGAAACCATCTTGCCAGCGCCTATCGAAAGTTTGTGGTTTCCACGTCCAGCATTTCCACCACATTCCCTATAGAATGAGTTCATGTATTCATAAACGCATTCTGGCTTAGGGAAAGTTGTTGCAGCATTGTCGAAATAAGCCATCAGTTGTTCTCTCCACACATTTTTTGAAGGATGTCCACAACAACCTGTCTTTTTTCCGCTGCAGTCATTGCTTGTCCCATTGTATTAAGGGCATCTTCCATTTTATTGAAGAGCAACCGTGAACGAGGCGACAGATCGACTTTATTAAACGTCTTTGTAGATTCACGGCCTTTTTCGTCGGTAAACGAAAGCCTATAGCTATTATCGCAATTCCGTTTATCAGAATCTTTATAATTTTCTGCGGTAGTTTTGCATTCCTTCAACTTCACTTTAAAGGAATCGATTGTGTTATAATTCCAATCAGCAATTCTCAATCCAGTCAAAATTCCAGCAAGGCCTTCAATAAATTTTGTTTCGTCTGCCACGTTTTGATAGAAAAGATTCAGCATCCTATCAGTTATACCATCATCAAATACATTGTCAGAAGCATTCTTATCAAGTCTCTTAGTCCATTCTTTGCATATAGAAGGCACTGAGGCTTTCTTTACTTGCTGATTAGCGAAAACAATTCTTGTTGTATCTAAAAGTGACTGCTTTAGTCTAATTACTGAATCATCGATGTCCTTTTTGGCGTCAGATAACTTCGTAAGGACATTTTTCCCACATGAGGGTTTTCCCGTAAACACCATCGGAATTCGTTCAAAAAGGAGCTCTTCACTACTTACATTTTGCGTAAATAAATTCAGAAAATCGACAAGAGTTTGGTTAGTCTTTTGGGAATTTGCCTTTGAATAAATTTCTTTCGTGTACTTAGGCAAATCGAGATACCAACGATTCATTGCAGACGCCAATCCATCAATTTCAAGCGATTTCATCTCGTAAGGGGTAAGCCACCAACCAAATAAAGTTTTCATATCATGGATATACCTTTCTTTAGTTGCATCCCAAGATATGTATGTCAGAGTATATGAATCAGGATTTTTATTTATCTGGTTCAAGGTCTGCGCAGAAATTTCTACAGAACCATTTTCATTATGAATAGAAATAGACTTTTTATGGCAATGCAAAAACGCAGCAATGAATATCGGAATTACTCCTTTTCTCATGCCGATTTTTCCACCAGGAGATGTCAATTTTCGATACAATGCGCCAAAAGAAACTTTATTTTTCTCCGCAGCATTATTGACAAACCCTTGTAACGCATCAATAATGGGCTTTACAACGGCGACATCATCCTTTTTCTGGAAATCAAAATTTAGTCGTACATCATTCTTTTCATTAATCAACAGCCCCGTATTTACCAAAACACTACGCATAATGAACACGTCAGGGCCCGTCCCGGTCAAACCAAGATTGTATTCTAGTTCATTTCTTAGTAAAGCAGAAATAACCTTATCTCGGGCGTTTTCCATTACTGTTGTTGGAGAACTTTTGTTGATCGCCTCATTCTTGATAATTGGAGCCTTTGAATAAATATTTTCACAGATTTCAGAAAGTTTTTCAGAAAGTTCCGATTTTCTACCAATACAGGTGTCTTCTCCACAATAAATATATGACGAAGCATTTCTCTCAGCTCTGATATAATCGGCAATAAATCCGTACAACACTTCGCTCAAATCATCTATCACGACTTGATATTCATCTTCTAGAGCACTGTCGCCATGAGATTTCTCGCGCAGAGCATAAACCGCACTATATTTTTTTACGGTACTTTCGATTTCGTTATACTGCGTGGGAACAACAAATAAAATTTGTCTCTGAGCAGCAGAAACTTGCTCGACCAAAGCGCGAATCTTTTTTATTGAATTTTTTCCACTTAATACGACTGCAATAACTTGACCATCAGAGCTACTCTCGGCATATTTGCTTTGCCAGTCCGCATCTTCTATGAATTCTTTATCAGAAACAAATATGAAATCAAACCATCGAGTCATCTCATATTTGTCATTATACCTCGAAGGATATAAATACGCACTTGTATTAAACTCGTTTAAAATATCACACAAGTCAAATTTACTGCGCTGACGTTCAATTTCATCATTTATTGTTTTATCAATATCAACACCAGAGGATTCTTTCAATTTTAAATAAGAATTACTCTGCCGCAAATAGACGACGAATTCTTTTTCTACAAGATTGTCAATAGCTAAAAGAATATCTTCTTCTGTGTATTCATTTTTGTAAATGCGGAATATTTCTTCTTTAACCGGCTTGATCTTTTCAAACTGTTGCAGGATATAAAGCAAGCACAATGTTTTTATGATTTTACATTCAAGAACCTTTTTCTTCCCAATTTTATCCAGAGCGCGACTTGCCAATAAATAGACATCGCGAATTTCATTATTGTAGATTTCCTTCTTGAAAAGTTGTTCAAAATAATCAAACAACAAATCAGGAGTTACCAACTTAAAATCAGAATCGTTATATCCATTTAAAAATGCAGAAAGTGTCGAATGTCCTTGCGCAGACAAGAAAGTAAAAAGAGTTCTTTCATTTTGAGCGATTTGCTCTGAAAGTCGCGGAAGAATAAAAACGCTGACCGGATGAAGCGGATAGCAATCTAGTAGAAGTTTTTGCACTTCATCGGGTTTCATTTCATTAAACAATGGGTGCTTACTATATAACGCAAACAAGTCGTCAAATTTTTTGTTTTGACTTTTCTTAAAGCGATTCCAATCAGCGGGTTTCTTCTTAATGACTGATGATATTATCTCATATACTTGTGTAAAATTATTATTCAGCAAAACATGCTCAAATCGTTCCGAGATACCTCGCCACCCATCTGTTTTCTGTTTCGGAAGTTGGTCAATATAATTTGCGATCTCTTTATGCGAAATAAGCATAAGGTGCATCTGCGTATCGCCACTTCTTGAGCACTTTTCTGCAAAATCTTGCAACATCTTCGTGTCGCTAACACTTGCTGTAGATATGTTGGCTTCAAGATACTTGCTAAACTCGTCGTACACAACATAAAGACCGGTCCATTTTGAAGTCCTTTTTAGCGCTTTAGCAACACTTTCGTATAGGTCAACAACATCAAAACCTACAAAAGGATTAAAAATACTTCCGGCTGTCAATTCAGGATAAATCTGCTCAAATTGCCGGTACGCATTCACGTCGAAATCCTGTAGTTTTTCAATGAATGCTTTGGTAGTTCCGTTTATTCCTTTTGCAAATGCTTTAAATGTTTGAGGATAATCTTTTTCCCATTTTTGAATCGTTTTTATTGCCGCCGCATAATTGGTTTCCGGCATAACATCCATCAGGTTATTATCACTCAAGGTTTTCTGCAAGGAGAATATAAAGGCCTGATGCAAACTCGTGCTATTGCCAGAAATAACAACAGGTAACAACTTGACCTTTCCGCTATAATAATTTTTCAGCAGCGCAGATAGGCGATTATTTTCTTGGAGTTTTTCATTTAAATGAATGAATAAGTCACGATTCTTTTTCATTAACAAAGACAGAATCGTAAGTACAATATGACTTTTGCCTTTTCCGTAAGCACCAATTAGAATTCTAGCTCGATTAGTTGCACAATTCTGAGTGCTTTCAAGGATATCTTCTAACAAAGACAACGACGATCTTGTTGGGATAAAATTCCCCAATTTCTCTGTATTATGCAAATCATATTCAATATTTACAGAATACTGGAAACCACTTGCAGTTTGAATCATCTTGCTCATAACATTAAGCCCTTTCATTTGCAATGGATTCGTAATACTTTTGAACGCAATCAATGTATTGTAGTTCTGGATGCTTAACCCTTACAACATCCAACCCTGCCGTTCTAATAATCTTCGCTTCGCCCAGTTTTTCAATATTTCGTAAAACTTCAAGCAATGTTATAGAATCAAGATTAAAAGCCTTTCCAATACTTTCTGAAGTCAACAACAAGTCCTTCAGTAGAATTTCCTCTGTCCCGCAGTGTTTCTTCTGAATTAGAGCAAGAGTAATCCAAGGGTTAAAAGATGAAGCGCTCAGAATATTCTTTCTATATATTCCATCTCTTTTATTCAGAATTTCAACAAGGTTCATCTCACCAAACGGACAATCGATATTACTTTCAGCAGAAACCTTTGCAGGATTCAATTTATAACGGGGAACATACGTTCCTACAATGCAGTTAAAATCATCTTCCAGAGTTCTCGTGGTTCCAGATTCTTTTTCATCTTCACCAATATTCATTGAGATGTAGCTTCGAATAAAATTCAGAAAATCTTCTTGTGTAAACTCACTCATCAAGAATTCATTGAAAAACACATACCAACTGGTGGCAAGTTCTTTATTCGTAGCAAGTTCATAGTGAAGCAACAAAAGCGTTCCCAATTCCTCAATATAACGATCGTTTCTACGAATTAAATTTCCCAAATCCGTAAATTTCTGCACTCTCTTTGTTGCCACATTTTCGTATGTGATGCCAACAGCCTGTAACCAGTAACGAAGAGATTTAACCATGTTGCTACCAATTCCAAGCACATCCATCGGATTGTTTTCTTTATCTATAAAAACACGACCCTCAGTCTGCTCTACATATTTGATTCCCTTAGAAAGCCAGCCTTTACGGATAAAAAAAGTTTCATGAGCTCTAAACTTCATCTAACGAACCTCTTTCGTTTTCAAATACTTCCCCATCAAACATCCCATTGCTAAAACAGATTGGTTTACACACATTTTGCAATGGACGCATTTATTTTCATCAATGTGATATCCATCAGCAGTTATGCTAATCGCACCTGCCTTGCACACGCTTTCGCACTTCAAACATTTTCTGCAACCATTAAACTTCCGAATCTGATAAGCAATTTTTCTTTGCAAATCGTCATGATCCGCAACATTCATTGTTCTTATCTTTACAGCATGTTCAAAACCATCAACGGTAAATGGTTGGAGAGAAATGATTGGAACATTTGTACGGACATCAAGTACAAGAACTTCATGAAGAAGTTTTCTACCTAATTCACGATTAATCTTTCCGAACGGCACAAACATATTCACGAGTTCGTCATCAAACGGACGTACTAATCTGTAATTTTTCGCATGGTCTTCAGCGGTGCAATTCGTGAACTTAATTTTGACATCGTCTGCAGCGGCCAAACCGTTTCCACCTTGGCGTGCTTTCCATGCTCCCGAATCCACATATTCTTCTGGATCGGGCTTTCCGATTTTTTCCGCAAAATGGATTAAGAAGTCTCGCCATTTCTTAGAATTTTCAGGCATGTAGATTCTACTCAAAAATTGAGCACGCTGATTGTTATTCGGACAACACCAGCAACCTACGCGATCGTATCCTAAACGATACGCATCGTTAAAATCAACATTCTCCGCCAAAAGATAAAGCCATATATCGATATCTTTCCAGTCAATGATTGGAGAGGCCACTGTTTGCTTTTGAATTTTAACGGATTCCTTGCCGCTTTCAACACGATTGTACTTGCTTCGGCTAGCGCTTTCTGCACGACGAATCCCGTAGAAGGTCAATATTTGCTGATTCCTATACAGCGAATTCAGCACACGTGTAATCGGTCCTGTTTTGAACATGGAACAACACCAACGCATAATTCGTGCCGGAGGCCCAATGTCTTCGCAAACATCCATAAAATTTTGATCTTCATTGATAGAAGTTTCAAAAATTGCAAACGGATGGTCCTTCTTAAATCTCTTTGCGTATTCAACCGTTTGCGGAAATTCCAATGTCGTGTTTCCGAAAATATGAACAAGACTCGGATTGCCAAGCGCTTTCGTCACAATATCCGCTGTAACAGTAGAATCCTTACCACCAGAGAACGACAAAACAATATTTTCTTCGGGAAAATTGGAAGCTTCTCGCTTGATAAACGAGTGCGCTTCGCTAATCAAAGCATTTAGGCGATTTTTGTTAGCAGCAATAAATTTGCTTGTGAAGTCTTCAAAACACGCTTGAACTTTCTTAGATTTATTGTCTTTTTCATTTTCCTTAATCAATGCGGAAAGGACATCGCAATCTTCCGTTCGGAAAGTTTTCGAAGGAATAGATTTCATCTTTCCATCGATATAATAGCGACTGTCTAAAGCCCACACAGAGCACTCCGAATACTTCAAAGGTTGATTGTGAGCTAATAGGAGTTCCAACAGCAGTCTTTCCTCTGGAAAGACCGGACGCAAATCTGTTGATAGGAATGTTGTTGCTGAATGACAAAGCGGACATACGCTTTTGCCATTAACGCCATTAATCTGCTCTGGAGGCGTGATTATAGGAACACGACAGGATTGACACCAAAAAACCTGCGCAGATAGAAAACCGGAACTTTCATGCAGTTCCTCATTATCAATACGCAATGATGACTTTTTCTTCGTCAATCAAACCTCTGCCAGCACGCTCTTGTACTGACAGTTGGCAGCGCATTTTCATGAAATAGAAAAGGGGCGCAGGTCCACCTGTCTTAGTCCGAGGCTACCGCTAAGTGCCCAACAAAGAGACAGGCGAAACGACCCACGCCCCAAAATCTTCTCCCAATTCGGGAAAAGCATCGCCAAAGGCGAATAAAAGGGCAATGCACCATAAACCCGCATTGCTACAGGTATGATACAATGGAACACGCCGCAAAACGGCATGTCCGCGTGAGCGTTGCCTTGTTCCTCTTTGTTTGAAGTATTAGCGGTATTTCGAACTAGAGAACAAGAGCAAAACTCTATTTGCTTGAAAAATACATAATAATTTTGACAGTGGAGTGCCACGACCCGAAATCGGGAGCCGCTTTAGCAAAAATCACCCAAAAAACCGCGTTTTTCAGCATTTTCTTCCGATTGTCATAATCTGACATTTGCGGTATGTATATTTGTAAGGGCGAGGTTCTATGCTGACGACATTCCTTATAGTATTGGGAATTTTGGCCCTGTTCGGGGCTGGCGACGCAGGGGATGCATGCGCCATCACGCTGCTGCTGAAGATCGTTCCATTCCTGATTATCGTGGGGATTGTGGCGTCGCTCGCGTTCTGCGGAGGGTAAAAAGGAACTTTTCAGCCCTTTTTATCAAAAAATGTTATTAAAAAGGGCTATATTGCACTACCTTTTTAGCAACATTTTGGTTATATTTATGAATATGAGATACCTGACCCTAGACAAGGCCCTCGAAGCATGGCGTAAAATCCAGCCTATTTCCGACGACGACAAGGCAAGGCTTGCCCGCCGTTTTTCGGTGGATTTCAACTACAACAGCAACCACATCGAGGGCAACACGCTCACCTACGGGCAAACCGAAATTCTTCTGCTCTTCGGGAAGGTCATTGGCGAAGCAAACGTAAGAAGCATACAAGAGATGGTCGCAAGCGAAGTGTCTCTCAAGATGATGGAGGCGGAATCCCGCATCAAGGAATCGCCGCTCACTCAAAACTTTATTCGAGGTCTGCACCGAACTCTTTTGCGCGAGGATTATTCTGTGCACCGCACCCTGCCCGACGGGATGCAAATCGGATACACGGTTCACGCAGGGCAGTACAAGACGCGCCCGAACAGCGTCATCACTCGCTACGGCGACAGGTTCGAATATGCGTCACCAGAAGAGACTCCCGCCCTGATGACCGATCTTGTTGATTGGTACAACGAGGCTGAAAAAGAGGGAAAGCTCTCGCCTATAGAATTGGCGGCGCTGTTCCATTACCGTTATATTCGAATCCACCCGTTCGAAGACGGAAACGGACGTATTGCACGATTGCTGGTGAACTATATCTTGGCAAAGCACAACATTCCGATGATCGTCATTCGGAGCCGCAAAAAAACGGAATATCTGGAAGCATTGCACTCAACAGATTTGGCTGTCGGAGTCACACCAAGTGACGGAGCAAGGGCATCGATTCAAGCCATCAGCCCTTTCCTTCGGTACTTTCGCAACCTGGTGGCGCAGGAGGTTTATGCGGATGTTTTATTCGTGACCAAGCGCGGAGAAAATCTCTGGTGGTACGACGGCGAATGCATCGAGTTCCGTACGCCGAACTACGGAAAAATCTTGAACATGATGCAAAGCGAACCTGTGCTGACACTGGCCGACATACAACGTAAACTTGGTTTGCAGCCAACCTCTGTCAAAAAACTGGTGCAGAGCCTTATAGACAAACACTATGTCGAAAAAGGGAAAGACGAAGGTTCCTGGCACGTATTTATTGTGCCGTCATGCTAAAAAAAGCTATATTAATTCTCACTGGGCTGGTCGAAAGACCCAGGTCCATCTTTGGCGAGGAAGTTCCTCGCTTTTTTTGTACAGTATCACTTGCTTTTTCAACCATTTTACCGTGCATCAAGTTTAAAACGCAAGTAGCGAGTGAGCAGAAACTGCGAAACGAGACCTTAGACCTCGCCGCATAGTTTTCTCCGAACTTGCAACATTTTCCTCCGAACTCACGATTCTTTGGTGACAAAAGCCCGGGCGTTGCGGGCGCGGCGACTGAGCGCCCGTTAGAAGGGGTAGCGGAAGACCCGACCAGGGTGGGATATAACAAAAGATCCCCGACCAAGTCGGGGATGACATTTGGGGCGGGGTCGGGGCTGGAGCGAGGGGGAATCCTCCCCCTTTATTATTTAACCACAATATTCACGAGCTTGCCGGGCACGACGATGGACTTCACGACGGTCTTGCCGTTCATAAATTCCTTGACGCGATCGTTGTCCATGGCGAGCTTTTCGAGGGCGGCCTTGTCCATGTCCTTCGCGACAGATGCCTTCGCGCGGACCTTGCCGTTCACCTGGAACACGACTTCCACGGTGTTTTCCACGGCCTTGGAGTGGTCGGCTTCCGGCCAGGCGACGTTCGTGAGCGATTCGTTGTGGCCGAGGATGCTCCACATTTCTTCGGCGATATGCGGGGCAAACGGGTGCAGCAACTTGACGAACGTTTCGCACGGTTCGCGGTAGCGCTTGTCCATCTTCATCATTTCGTTGTTGAAGATCATCAGCTGGCTAATCGCGGTGTTGAAGCTCATGTTCTCGATGTCGTTCGTCACCTTGATGACGGTCTGGTGCATCACCTTCTCGATAGCTTCCGGAGCAGTTTCGTCAACGTAGACCGGAGCGGCATCGTCGTCGCCCACCACAGAGCGCCAGGCGCGGCCGAGGAAGCGGTTCATGCCTTCAATGCCCTTGGTCTGCCAAGGCTTCACGGCATCAAGCGGGCCCATGAACATTTCGTACAAGCGAAGGCTATCGGCACCGTAGTCGCGAACAACGTCATCGGGGTTCACGACGTTCTTGAGGGACTTACTCATCTTCGCCACAATCTGCTTGAGCTCGATGTCGGTTCCCTTCTTGAAGAACTTGCCGTTCTTTTCTTCCACTTCGTCGGTCGGGACCTTGGAACCAGCGGCATCTTCGTAGGCGAAGGCAAGAATCATGCCCTGGTTGAAGAGCTTCTGGAACGGTTCGTCGGTAGAGACGAGGCCGAGATCGAACAAAACCTTGTGCCAAAAACGGCTGTAGAGCAAGTGGAGCACGGCGTGTTCGGCACCACCCACATAGAGGTCAACCGGCATCCAATACTTTTCAAGTTCCTTTGCAACAAATGCGTCGCCGTTGCAAGCGTCAATGTAGCGGAGGTAATACCAACAAGAGCCAGCCCACTGCGGCATGGTGTTCGTCTCGCGGATACCCTTGCGGCCGTTCTTGTCGGTCACCTGAAGCCATTCGGTGGCGTTTGCGAGCGGAGACTGTCCGCCGTCACCCGGCTTGTAGTCCTTGAGTTCCGGCAACAGCACCGGCAGTTCGGCATCATCGACGGTAGAGATTTCACCGTCTTCCCAGTGGATAATCGGGAACGGTTCACCCCAGTAGCGCTGGCGGCTGAAGAGCCAGTCGCGGAGCTTGTAGTTCACGGTGGCCTTGCCGATCTTGTTGGCTTCGAGCCATTCGATGACCTTCGCGATGCCCTGCTTCTTGTTGAGGCCGTTCAGGCAAAGCGTGTCGTTCTGGCTGTTGATGTAGGTGCCGTCGGCAGCCCAGCAGGCTTCACCGGCGAGAACCTTCGGGCGAACGTCTTCGGGGCAGCTTGCATCGGGTTCCATGATGCAGATAACCGGCAGGTTAAACTTCTTCGCGAAATCGAAGTCGCGGGTATCGTGGGCGGGCACGGCCATGATGGCGCCGGTGCCGTAGCCGGTCAAAACGTAGTCGGCGACCCACACCGGAATCTTGGTGCCGGTGAGCGGGTTCACGGCATAGCTACCGGTAAACACGCCGGTCTTTTCCTTGGCGAGTTCGGTACGGTCGAGGTCGCTCTTCAAAGCGGCGGCGTGCACATATTCTTCCACGGCGGCCTTCTGTTCGGCAGTCGTGAGTTCCGGCACCATAGCGTGTTCCGGGGCAACGACCATGTAAGTTGCACCAAACAGCGTATCGCAACGGGTCGTGTAAACGCGGAGCTTCTTTTCAGTCGGCTTGCCGTTAGCATCGGCGATTGCAAAATCAACTTCGGCACCATAGCTCTTGCCAATCCAGTTCTTCTGCATGTCCTTCACGCCCTGCGGCCAGTCGAGTTTGTCGAGGCCCTTCAAGAGGCGGTCGCCATAATGCGGGATGCGCATGAGCCACTGCTTGAGGTTACGGCGTTCAACTTCCTTGGTGCCGCACTTTTCGTGAGAACCGTCGTTCAAAACTTCTTCGTTTGCGCAAACAATCTTGCAGTGCTTGCACCACCACACCTGAGCGTCGGCGTAGTAAGCGAGGCGCTTGCCGTCGCGGTACTTGCGGACTTCGTCCTTACCCTTGGCTTCAACATCGGCCGGGATCGGGAGTTCTTCGATGGGGCGGCCCTTCTGCTGGTCTTCATCGAACCAGGTGCCATAAAGGCGCTTGAAAATCCACTGCGTCCACTTGTAATACTTCGGGTCGGTGGTGTTGACTTCCTTGTTCCAGTCGTAGCTCAAGCCAAGGCGCTTGATTTGGCGGCGGAAATTGTCGCAGTTCTTCTTGGTCGTAATAGCCGGATGCGTACCGGTCTGAATGGCGTACTGTTCCGCGGGGAGGCCGAATGCGTCCCAACCCATCGGGTGGAGCACATTGAAACCACGGCTGCGCTTGTAGCGGCAAATGATATCCGTTGCAGTGTAACCTTCCGGGTGGCCCACATGGAGGCCTGCACCACTCGGGTACGGGAACATATCCAAGCAGTAATACTTCGGCTTGGACTTGTCTTCGCCAGTCTTAAACGTCTGATGTTCTTCCCAGTAGGCCTGCCACTTGGTTTCGATCTCTTGCGGATTATACTTTGCCATGATTTATGTCCTTAATTTTTTCAGCGGGAAATCTAGAAAAAAAACAATCTTTTACAACAGAGAATTTTCAGGAAGCCCTTTCATACCGGCACCTATTTTTTTAAATTTGGGGCCATGAAGTTGTTCAGGGCATCCATCGTCATCGTTTTTCTGGGATTTTTCTGTTCCTTTGCCGCCGCTCAGGAATATGAAGCCGAGGTCGATTCCGCGTGGATTGCCTCGCAGAATGGTGGCAGCACCGAAATGAACGACGGGAATGACGAACAGGCGCCTTCCTGCATAGGAGACGGATGCGATGAAGCGGTCAGCGAGGCTCCCGTTACAAACGACAACACAGAACCCAGCGCAGAACCCGAGCCTCAGCAGCCAAAGGCCGTCGCCCAAAATGACGACGAGGAAGAAGACTGCACCCCCGCCGATTCCCTGCTTCCCGAATGCAAGGACAACACCACCACAAGCGACGATGACGACGAGGACGACGACACCTACGACCGCTACATCAACGAGAATTCCGACATCTCCCGCGCAAGCCGCGAAGGCTTCACCAAGGCTATCGAACTGGGATTCCGCCTCGGAGCGGGCATCAACAAGTCCTTCGGGCACAACGCCGAAGACTGGAACCTGGGTATCGAGGTGACCGGCGGCCTGATTGCGCAGATGAACATCGGCAACGGCGGTCTATCCTCCGTCGTAGAACTGGATTTCAGCTACCGCCGCTACAACTACGAAGCCGAATTCGTCTACGACGACTACAGCGAAAGCGACGAAGCCACCATCAGCATCGCACTCTTCGAAATACCCGTCATCCTGCGCTACGCCATCAACGAGGGCAACTTCTTCGTGGGGCTCGGCTTCGACCTCGGGCTCAAGCTCACCGACGTCTCCACGTTCAAGCAAACAATCGATACCAAGAAGGGCATCGAGGAAGAGGATCCCCACGACAACACGCTTCCCGCCGCCCTTCTCGAACTTGGCGGTATCGTGGACCTGGGCTACTTCATCGCAAGAAACGTCGCCGTCGACGTGAGGTTCCTGCAGAACTTCACGAACCTCCTGAACGAAGACGTCATCGCCGAAACGAGCATGCTGAAGACCACGCTTTACGGCCTGCACGTGACCGTCGGCGTCTCCTTCCTCCTCTAGCAAAACTTGAAACAAAAAGCCCCAAAAAGGAGCCATTTTCATGGTTTCTACGGGCCTTTCCTAGTAAAAAAAAGTTTGCCAGAGTCTTTTTCGCGAAAACATTTTTATTTTACACGAAAGATTTATCAGGTTAACCTAGGTTCAACTTCGTATTTATTATTATTCTAGCATGCAATCGAAAGTCCTCCCCTTCCTGGTTTCCGCCCTGCTGCTCTCTTCGGCATCTGCATTTGCAGTCGATTTCGACGAATTCGACGACTCCTCCGAATCAACATCCAGCAGCGGTTCCGGAAACGAGACCTACGACGGTTCCACTGCAAGCGAATTCGCGGGCGACGAAGATTACGCCGCCGAATATGCGCAATACCGCAAGGAGAAGACTTCCAAGGCCGAAATCAACCGCCAGCGTACCGAAGGCTTTGCGCGCGCCATCCTGTTGGGTGTCCGCGGAAGCGCCGGCATCAACACGTTCTTCGGCGGCGAGACCGAAGGCTGGACTATCGGCTACCAGGGTGCAGCAGGCCTCATGGTCCAGATGCCGCTCGGGGTCAAGAACCTGAGCATGGTGCCCGAACTCGTATTCAACTACCGGCATTACAAATACGCTATCGACACCGATTTCGGCGACAACGACGCAAGTCTCGACATCATGCTCTTCGAAATCCCGCTCATCGTGCGCTACACCTTTGTCGACTACAACATTTTCGTCGGCCTCGGCCTGAACCTCGGCCTTGCGCTCACCTCCTCTTCCGAATTCAACCAGAACATGGATTCGGGCGATGACACCAGGCGCGATAACACCATCAAGACCAACAGCTTTGAAATTGGCGGGACCGCAGATTTCGGATACATGCTTACGCGCTGGGTCCACCTCAACCTCCGCGTGACGCAAGGATTCACGAACCTTCTCAACGCAACCATCAACGCCGAGCGCACGTTCGAAAACTCAAACTTCCTCACGTTCTACGTGACCGCGGGCGCAAGCTTCATGTTCTAGCGGCTGACCTGCCGTTTCAGCGCCGCACGGCGCAGCTTCACGATTTCACGTTCGATCAGGAACTTTTCCACCGGGAAGAAGCTTTCGTGATCCTTGATGGCATCGACGTAGATGGCGTTCGCAAGTTCAGACTCTCCCGCAAGCATCGCGATGAGCAGCGCATTGCGCAGGAAGAACTCGTCCATCGCCTTCATCTCGTACTTCTCGTAGAAGTCCGCAACGAGGCGGGCCGCAGTCTGGTAATCCTTGGTGCGGGCGCATTCCATGATGTTGAACTCGTCGACAAACGATGACGGGAAGGCACCCTCGTTCACGAGCGTGCGGACCTTCACGTAGACCTCGTTCGTATCGCGGGCTTCCAGCGGGACCCCGCGGATCCACTCGATATAGTCGACACGGAACTTGACCCACAGGGGTGAAGATTCCGCAGCGGCCGGCAGTGCAGGCATGGCCGAGAGCGTCGAAACGGAATCGGGCTCGCTGTGCGTAAATCCCCTCGCGGAATCGAGCTTCGCCTGCACGTCGTCGAGGTAGGCGTTCAGCGCGAGCTGCTTGTAAGGGTCAACCGCATTCTGCATCATCTGCTTCACGCGGGCGGGGCGGCGCAGCGCGTTCTCCGCGGAATCGAGGTATTCGGGCCAGCACACTTCGCAGCTATCGAATACCTGCACGATATGCGCCTGCGAATGTACGAAGCGGGCTTCCTCCGCCTTGTTGTCGACCATCGGGGTGAATATGCTGTTCGGGGCCACACCGTCCATGAGCGACTGCACCATCTTGGAAGTGAACAGGAAGTTCTGTTCGCCGAAGAATTCCGGGTCGCGGTGGATGCGCTCGAATTCCTTCACGAGCGTGGAGTCGGTGCTGAAGCGCGAAATCGCCTTCTGGTAAACGGGCTCGTCGCTTGCGATAATGATGATATCGGGTTCCTCCGGCGCCTTGTACAGGCTCACGTACGGAAACGCGACATCGAGCGCCTTCAAGATGTTCAGGAACAGCTGGTCGTTGAACTCGTAGGTCTGTATCCACTGCACCCACAGGCCACCCGGCTTGATGTAACGGCGCATCTTGGTGTAGAACTCGTGACTGAAGAGGCTTGCCACGCCGGAGACCCACGGGTTGGAGGGCACGCTGATCATGAGGTCATACTTGCGGCGGTTCGTGAGGAAGAACGTCTGCGCATCGTCGATGTAGATATGGATGCGCGGGTCATCATAACCGCGGGAGTTCCACGGGTAGAATCCCTTCGCGAGGTCCATCATCTCCTGCTCGATTTCCACGCAGTCGAAATCCTTCAGGAGCGGGTCGGCAAGCAGGTAGTGTGCGCCCATGCCGCTTCCGAAGCCGACCATCGCGGCATCGTAGGGCTTATCCTTCACGGCCATGGGCATGAACGCGGTCGCGGCCTGAGTCAGTTCGTCACCCTCGATGGGGCGCGAGCGGTCCTTGCCGAGGCTCGCATCCGCCTTGCCGTTCGTCTTGATGTAGTAGTGCACGTTGGATTCGTGGAAACTGATGGTCGCCGTCTTGCCGTCGCGTACGATAATCTTCTCGTCCGGATGGAGGTTCTTGTAGGCACGGAACGCGCCCGAGGTAATCAGGTGCGGGTCGAAATTCACGAAGATGGAGGGCAGCACCATGAAGGCGCAAATCACGTAGAACGCGACGCTGTAGCGGAAGCGCTTGCGATAAACGACAAGCAACGCGAAGCCTATCGCGAAGTCGAGAACCGCGGCGAGCACGAGGGCGCCCTTGAGCTGCAGCAGCGGGAGCAGCAGGAGTCCGCCGCCAGCCGAACCGAGAATCGAGCCGACGGTGTTCCAGCCGTAGACCTTGCCGATCGGGGCTTCGCTCTTGAAGGCGC
This sequence comes from Fibrobacter sp. UBA3718, assembly GCF_002371935.1. NCBI lineage: Bacteria > Pseudomonadati > Fibrobacterota > Fibrobacteria > Fibrobacterales > Fibrobacteraceae > Fibrobacter > Fibrobacter sp. UBA3718. The sequence goes on from NZ_DFHR01000004.1 coordinate 36,292, forward strand.
GCGTGAGGATAATCGTAATGAGCGGGAGCGTCATGCCCGCAAAGAAGCTCGTGGGAACCATCCACAGCACGGAGAGCGCATACTTGAAGAGGCTCCAGCAAACGTAACCGTCATTCGTGGGGTTGAATATCTGGTTCGCCTCGTTCATCATCTCCCAGAACGGCTTGTGGAAGTAGAGCGTGCAGAGCGCGAAGAACGCCATCAGGATTTGCGCCATCGAGAGCACGACGAGGGAATCCTTCTTCAGGAGCTTGCCCGAGACGGCACTGCCTATGGCAAGCCCGAGAATGAACGCCGAAAGCATCTGGTCGAAGCTGTGGCTCGACGACCCCATCAGGAGGCTCAGCAGGCGAATCCACACGATTTCATAGACAAACGAAGTGAGGCCGGTGATGCCCGCAATCCAGAACCAGGTAGACTTCGGGGGCATCGCAAGCTTGTGTTCTGCCGCGTAGTCCTCGTTCAGGGGCTCGCGGGCAACACTTACCCCCTCGGCGGCATCGCCTGGAAGTTCATCCTCGTCATCCTCGTGGTTCGGCGACGTGGTAAACCCAATATACCCGAAAATAGCGGCAAGCAGGAAGTTTATGGACGCGGCTACACACAAGGTAACGTGATTCCCGAGAACCGGGATGAGCATGTAGCTCGTGAAAAGGATGCCAATAGCGGAACCGAAACTGTTCGTGAAGTAGAGCATCGGGAGCGAAACCTCCGCGCCGCTCTTGCGCATGAGACCCGCCGCAATGAACGGGAAGGTCATGCCCACCGCAATAGCGATCGGGAGGGTCGAACCCGTAGCGAGCACAATCTTCGCTATTTCCGCGCCCGTGAACCCGAGGCCCGCCACCCATTCGCTATCGAAGAAGAATCCCGTGAGCAGGTTGTAGAGCGGGTGGTAGGCCACACCGCCAATCCCGATGGCAAGTTCCACCGCGGCATACCCGAGCAGCGGGCGCCTCACCTTCTCGACCATCTTGCCCGCGACAAAGCTGCCTATGGCAAGCCCGCCCATGTAGATGCAGAGCGTGAGCACCTGGCCGTAACTGGAATGCCCGAGAAAGAGTTTGAGGTACCGCGCCCACGAACCTTCGTAAATGAGGCCAGCGAACCCGGAAAGGGCAAACAGGAAATAGATGAGAACGTTCATGGGCTCCCCCTAGAATCAGTTTTTCTCAAACGAAATTGACTTCATCGCACGCACGACGTAAGTTTCGAGGTCGGCGCCAGCAAACGAACTAGCCATGACTACAAACAGGTTGTTGTTCGCCGTGAGCATGGCTCCCACGCTCTCCCTGTAGCCTTTCACTCCAACCATGTTGATAACGCCAAATTGTTTCTCGGTGTCATAGCGAGCGGAAACGACCTTCCCGCCCTTCAGCGGATCGAACGTGTTGAACGAATAGTCGCTGTCCCATTGCAGGAAGTATTTCACGAAGGCTTCCGCATTCGCCATCGGGGGCGGGTTGAACGTGGAATCCTTGTCCAAGAAAGATGCAGGCATGCCGCGGTAGTTCAGCGTGACGCCGTGCTGCTGCAGGGACACCTTGAACACCCTCTGTTCCATGGAAAAGGCCTCGAAGCGATAGCCCCACTCCTGATAATAGCCGAAGTTGAACGGGATGTCGATTTCCACGGCTTCGGGCACCGGCGATTTCACGTAGTAATCTCCCAGCCAGAAATGCTTGCGGATGGAAACCGCATTCGGATTCGCACAGCCGAGCATCATGAGGGACGCAAAGGCAAGCAGGCCCAAGACAAACTTTTTATACAACTTCATAATGTACTCCTCGCCAATCCGGCATAAAAACTTCTACGGACAAATAATAACTAATCCGCTTTCTTTTCCGCGGCCTTGTCGCCTTCCTTCGGTTCCGTTTTCCACGGCGTAAGACCGACGACATTTTCCACGGGTATCGAAAAAGCAATTCCCTGTCCCATCGTGTCGAGCCCGGCCTTCTGGTAGAGCGCATGCAGCACGGCATCCTTGATTTTTGCATCCACGAGAATCATCACGATTTCCTTTTCGGGCTGGATGGCGATGTGGAAGAACGATTCCGCCTCCTTGTTCGCCGTACCGCGCGCATTCAGGATTGTGCCGCCACGCGCGCCGGCGTCCTTCGCCGCTTCCATCACGGTCTCCGAGAAACCGGTATTCACAATGCACAGGATAACTTCGTGGTTGAATCCGCTCATTTTTCGTTCCTCCGTACCGCATCGCGGTTGTCGCTCAGGAAGTTGAAGATGGACTTGCCGATGATGCTTGACATCGGGATGGTGTAGGCAATCCCCTTGCCCCCTGCAATCGTGTTGAATTTTTCGGCGAGGCTGTCGAGGGCCGCGCGCAGGTGGTTTTCGCCGATAACGCTGAAAATGATAGCGCGTTCGGAATCCGCGAGGCCCATCGCCGTTGCAATTTCGCGCGGGGCGGTACCATGGCCGAACACGACCATCTGCATGTTCACCCCGAAGGACTGGATATGGTCCATGTAGAAGTCCGCCTTCGCACGGTTCACGATGGTAACGAGAATCTTGAGACGATTCATGGATACACGCGAACGTCCATCCGCCTTCCCGTAAAACCTTCTCGCGATTCCTGTTCTCTTGGATTCAGCCATATTCCAACCTACACAAAATCTATAATCTGCTCGTCGTCGGCGTCCTGGATGCGGCGCATCATCATGCGGTTCTTCAGCTTGTTTGTCGCAATCGCCTTGAAACCAAGCACCTGGATTGTGATGAGCGGGGTCATCGCGACCATGGCCACAATGCCAAACGCATAACTCAGTATGGAATCGCCGCCGTCGTGGATTACGGAACACGCCCCGATGGCAAGCGGCAAAATAAAGCTCGAAGTCAATGGCCCACTCGCGACTCCACCGGAGTCAAAGGCAATGGCCGTATAAAGCTTGGGCACGAAGAACGAAAGCGCAAGCGAGATAAAGTAACCGGGAATGAGGTAGTAGATTATCGGGAAGCCTACAATGATGCGGATCATCGAAAGTCCGATGGAAAGTCCGACACCTACCGAAAGTGCGACGAGCATGGAACGCTTGCTCACGAGGCCACCGGTAATATCCTCGACCTGCTTGTTGAGCACGTGGACAGCGGGTTCCGCAAGCACGACCACCATGCCGATTACAAATCCGGATGCGACCAGCGCACGAGGCAACTTCGCAAGCTCCATTCCGAGTTCAAAACCGATGGGCATGAACCCGACCGTCACCGCCGTAAGGAAGACGACGAGACCGACAAACGTGTAACCGATGCCGAAAGCGATTTGCATGAGTTTCGATTTCGAAAGCCTAAGCGCCACGGACTGCAGTACCATGAAGAATCCGACAATGAGTCCAAGCGCCACGAGAACTTCCTTGGCGACTGCCGCAAGCGCCGGGATAAAGTTTTCGCCGAGGTTCGCATCGATGGAATAGCTTGCCGGAGAGAGCTGGTACGTGAGGTCGCCCTTCGAAAAAAGCACAAGGCCCATGAGTGCGATGATGGGGCCGATGGAGCAGAGGGCAATTAGGCCGAAGCTGTTCTCGTTCGCATTCTTGCCGCCGATGGCGCCGGCGACGCCCACGCCGAGCGCCATGATGAACGGCACCGTGATGGGGCCGGTCGTCACGCCGCCGGAATCGAAGGCGAGCGGCACGAACTGCTCCTTGCCGAAGGTAAGCATCAGCATTCCGAGCATGAACAGCACCATATAGAAAAAGATGATGATAGAAGAAAGGTCCTTGCGCCACACAATCTTCACGATGGCAAGGAGCAGGAAGAGCCCAACACCCACGCCGACCGTCACAATCAGGAGCACAGGTTCCACGGCGTTCTTCACCTGCTCGGCAAGCACGGAGAGGTCAGGTTCCGCAACCGTAATCAGCACTCCCATCACGAAGCAGACCGAAAGGAGCAGCAAAAGCTTGCGCGACTTGGTAAGGCCCGAACCCACTTGTTCGCCCATCGGCGTCATGGCGAGGTCGGCGCCCAGGTTGAAAAGGCCGATTCCCACTACCAGGAACACAGCGCTCACACAAAAGACGACAAGCTCCTTGAGCGAAAAATCAACGAGCGGCGTGAACGAAAGCACAAGGACAATCAGCGTCACAGGCAATACGGACGCGAACGCTTCCTTCAGCTTTTCAAACAGGATTTTGAACATTACTCGCCCAGGTACTCCACCGCGAAAATGAGGGTCGCGCCGCCTGGAATCGGACCTGCGCCACGGCTTCCGTAACCGAGTCCGGGCGGAATCATGAGGATTCGCTTTTCACCCGGGAGCATGCCCGCCACGCCAAGGTCCCATCCGCGGATAACGCGTCCGCCGCCAAGCGGGAAGGAGAAAGGCTGTTCGCGGTCGCGGGAGCTATCGAACTTGTATCCGTTCGTGAGCCAGCCCGTGTAATGCACCTTCACGTTCGCACCGGCCTTGGCAGGTTCGCCTTCGCCCTGCTGGATGACCGCATAGCGGAGACCCTCGGAGCCGTTCTCGAAAGAGAGCGTCGTCGTATCGGGGAAGAAATCCATCTTGGCGGCAATCTCGGGATCGACCATCGATTCAACAAGTTCGACACGGAACACGAGCGTGGAGTTCGGCGGAATCATCGTAAACGCGGTGGCTCCATAGCCCATGGACGGACTCACGCGCAGCCAGCGCACGCCGCCTTCGCGCATGCCGTCAAGGCCTATTTCCCAGCCCTTGATCATCTTGCCCGCGCCAAGCACCACCTCGAAAGGCTTGCCGAGATCCTTGGAACTTCCGAACTTGCGGCCACTCAGGAGCCAGCCCGTGTAATGCACCTTCAGGTTCGAGCCGGCCATCGCAGGCTTGCCCGTTCCGGCTTTCTCCTCAAAAATCTTGAGGCCCTTGTCCTTGTCCTGCCACTTCATCTTGTTCACGTCGGCAGGGAACACGTCGGGTTCCATGGGCTTTTCGGCAGCCACCAGTTCCACTTCGAAGTAGAGGTCGGAATAGGGAGGAATCCCTTCGAGGGAATTTTCGCCATACGCCATGGTGTAAGGAATCGTAAGCTTGCGGACTTCGCCCACCTTCATGCCGAGGAGGCCCTTGTCCCACCCAGAAATCACCTGGCCCACGCCAATCGTGAATTCGAGAGGTTCGCCGCTGGCGTATGTATCGGCAAACGGAACAGGGCCCGTCGCGGTCGGCTCTTCCGAAGCGGAATCCGCAACGGACGTGTCCTTCGGCGCCGCCTTTACCGCAGAATCCAGCTTGACCGTATCTGCCGCCACGTCTGCATAGAGAAAACCCTTGTAGTGCACCTTGATCAGTTGGCCCGCGCGAATCTCGTCGCCATCGCCGGTTTTGACCACTTCCACATTGTACGGAACCGCCCAAGCCATGCACGCCAAGCCAAGAATCAGAAAAATCTTCAATTTTGACATAAAATCTCCTACCCCACAAGATAGAAAAATGCTAGTTTTTTGAAAAAAGAGAAATTGCAATATAGAACGGGAAGATTATGCTATCAGTCATCATCGTCATCGTTATCATTATCCTGTCCATCATCCTGGCAGGAATCGGCGCCTACGTGGTCATCCACAGCTCCGACGAAAAGGAAGAAGTGAAGCCGGTCATCGACGTTTCCGGCAAGTACGCCGTCGTAGTCCGTCCCGCCCGCGAATCGATTACCGCCGTGAAGCCCTCGGACAATTCCATCCGTGCCTGGCTCGAAACGCAGGAACAGCTCACCCCGGAACAGCGAGAGCAGTATCTGGAACAATGGAAGGCGAGCATCGAGGAAACTATCAAGACTATCGACGAAGGCGACCAGAACGGCACCGTCACCTACCGAATCGAACTTGGCCCCAAGGGCAAGGAATACGTGAAATTCGTCCACGAGGAGAATTTCATCACCCGCGAACAAATCCGCAACCACGCAGAAATCCTACCCCCCTACGTCCTCGGATGCGACTGCAGGCTCTTGCCCAAGCAGCCCTGGGAAAACCCCAGCAAGTCCGGATGGAAGGCGGTGGTCCCCACCCACGGAAGCACCTACGATGTCCCGGACTGGAGGCAACTTGTTTAATTCCCTAAGACCCGCACTATTCGCCTTTTTCGTAGCGCCCGCAATAGCCCTTGCGGCCGGTTCTGCCATCATCACGCTCGAAATGCCCGTCGGCGCACGCCAGCTGGGCATGGGCGAAGTGGGAGCAGCCCTCGCCGACGACGCGTCGGCCATGTACTACAACCCCGCAGGACTTGCGTTCGGCCCCCTTTCCGACGAATGGAAGGTCTCGTATCCGGCAGATGCCAAGACGACCCCGCACTTCACCAACATGGCCAGCCGTTCCAAGAACGGGTTCTTCTCCAAGAGCGAACTCTGGGCCGGCACCGTGAACGGGATTCTCAAGTTCGACGGCGAACAGTGGATCAACTACCACACCGTCACGCTCCAGGGCAACGCGAAGGTGAAAGACGCCGTGCGCGTATTCGCGGGCACCGAACGCGGACTCGACGAATACACCCGCCAGGTCAAGAAATTCAACGACATCAAGAACGCCGACGACGAATCGCACGTCGTGGAAGTGAAGATTCCCTGGGACCTCGTCGTGAAGGATACGATTACCGCCATCCTCTACGAGAGCCGCACCGAAAAGCTCTGGGTGGGCACCCCGAAGGCGCTCTACCGCTTCGACGGCAAGGCCTGGAAGAGCTACGAGAGCGAACTCGGTTCCCACCGCATCACTGCGCTCGAAAACCAGGGAGCCTCGCTCTGGATCGGCACCGACAACGGACTTTTCCTCTACCGTAACGGCCAGTTCGAACAGAAGGGCAAGGTGCTCCCGAGCCAGAAGATCAACGACCTCGTGTGGTCGGAAAGCCGCAAGGAGCTTTTCGTCGCAGTCGACGGAGCGGGCATCGCAAGGCTCGTTCCCAAGAAGAGCGTAAACGACAAGGACCGCTGGAGCCTCTTCAACGAAGAGGACGGCATCATGGACTTGCACCCGACCGCACTCGCCGTCGACAGTTCCGCCCATGTATGGGCTGCGCACAACGGGGGCCTGAGCCACTTCAACCTCCGCAAGTGGGAACAGGTGAAATTCGAAGGGAACGTGGTGAACGACATCTCCGTCGACCAGAAGGGACACATCTGGATTGCGACCGACAAGGGCGTGTGGCGCCACCTGCCGGACTACGCGACCGCAAGCGGACGCAAGGCCGAACTTGAACGCGGAGTCGCCGAACAGGAAGGCAGCGTCAAGAAGGACGACGAGTGGCTCCACTTCCATTCCGGCAACGGCCTTTCCACGAACAAGGTCTGGAAGGTCCTGCCGCAGGGCGGAGACGTCTGGTTCAGCACAGCAAACGGCATGGAACTCTACAAGGACGCCGACTACCAGCTTGTCGCCTTCTACGAAAAGCTTTTGCCCGTCCTCAACATTCCCGACCTCTACCACCTCTTCGGAGGCATGACCATTCCCATTGCGGAATGGGGAACGCTCGGGTTCTTCGTGAATTTCGTGAGCTTCGGTTCGACAGTCGTTTCCGGCGATGTCGACATGGACGACCTCGTAGCCTACAATAGTTCCGAAATCGTCGGCGGCGTAAGCTACGGCACGCGATTCCCGAACAACTGGGGCCTAGGCCTCAGCATCAAGTTATTCTATTCCGACCTGAGTTCCGGAGCGGGCGCTGGCGAAGAAGAAGCGACCACCTTCGGCTATGCATTCGACATCGGCGTACTCAAGAAAGACTTGTTCATAGACAAACTAAATTTCGCACTTGTCCTTGCGAATATCGGTCCGAGCGTCTACTATGTGGACAAGACCATCGAAGACCCGATTCCCTTGACTTGGCGCCTCGGCCTTTCGTACGAAATCCTTTCGCTCGCCGACTACAAGCTCACTATCGCGGCGGACTACAACCGCGAAGTCGTCTACGACGACGACAAGGGAAACCCGGAACCGTTCTACATCAGTTGCTGGAAATCCATCGGGCATCCCGAACGCGGAGGTCACGGATTCGAAGCGTTCAAGAACTCGCTCATGCAGGGCGTCTTCAACGTCGGTTCCGAATTCATCTACTCGAACACCATCGCACTCCGCCTCGGCTATCTCTACGACCAGACCGGCAAGCGTAACGAGATGGACTTCGGTTTCGGCCTCATGATTTCGGACATGCTGCAGTTCGACTTCGCGACCATCATGGACGTGGGCGACAACGACGGCGTGCGCGACGGACAGATGCGCTTCGGCATGCTGTTCAAGTTCTAAGCAGATATTTACGCTTTATTCCACGCGCTCGAGAATCACGAGTGCACGGTCCTGCGTGCTGTTCGGGATAGTGTAGAAGTGCTTCGCAATTAGCTTGTAGCCGAAATCTTCAGGGTGGAAAACCTTCAGCTCGTCGGCGACACCCGGACCCTTCATAAAATACACGCGTCCACCCACCTTGAGCGAATTCGCAAGGCGCGGGAGGGTCTTTTCCATCCATTCGAATGCGCGGCTGATGACGCCATCCACGGGAATCGTCATGCTGCGGCTCGTCACCTTGTGACCGAACACGTCTATACCCCTGAGGCCCATCTTCTCGATGACCATGTTCAAAAAGTTGATGCGGTTCGGGCGCGGTTCGCAGAGCGTGAGGCGGACATGCGGGTTCACGAGCTTGAGCGGGATTCCGGGGAATCCGGCTCCGCTGCCGATATCGATCATGCGGGCCGGCCACTCGGGAACATACGCATTGATGAGCGTGCAGTCGGCGTAATGGCGTTCCACCATCGTCTCGAACGCGTTGAGGCGCGTCAAGTCCTGGTCGTCGTTGTTCGCACGCAGCAGCTGATGGAACTCCCAAAATTGCGCAAGCGTCGCGGGTTCGAGTTCAACGCCGTAGTAATGCAGGAGCTTGTCGAGGCCTTCCAGCGAAGGCTTTACGCGCTTCCCGTTAAACAGCGGAAAGTCAGTGCGCGGGGCCTTGAGGTGCGGGACGAAATCGCGACCGGCGGAGCTCCCTGCACGGGCGGGAGTGCGGCCGGACCACTTCTTTGGATTCTTATGCCAGGAATCGCTTGCCATGGTCCAAATTTAAAAACATAAACGCAGCCTCTAAAAAAAAACGGGCAAAACGGCACATTTTGGCCGCGAAATCGTTTTTATAGGTAGAGGCAAACATGAAAGCAAAAAAAGAGCGGTGCGGAACCGCAAACAGAACCCTGGCGAAAGCCTTCGCGATGCTTTGGGCCATTCTCCCGCTCGCGTCCCATTCCGCAGGGCTGTCCGAAGCGCAAATATTCGAATGGTGGGACGACGGGACCATCGAGGCGGAGGAGGCAAGCGAGATGCTTTCTCTGCTCGACGAGGGCAACGCACAGGAGGCATGCGCACTCGCCGAAATCTATGTGAGCGAGCCCTGCGAGATGAAGGCCGCCAGCAGGAAGCGCACCCCGAAGGCGCAAAAAAATTACGGAGGGCACCTTGCGGCAAAAATGAGGTTCGATTCCGCAGGCCACGTCGATACCCACCGCGAGGAATTCCTCTTCAACCTCCACAGGCTAACGCTGCGGCTCGGCACGCAGGAGCTGCTCTCTTACAAAAACAAGCATGGAGAGGCGCACTTCGGGCAGATTTCCACACGAGAACTCAAAAGCGCCATCCCCACCGACACTCTCTGGGGAACCGCACTCGCCTACTCCTTCGGTACGCCGAGCCGCGGCACATTTGACCTCGGCGGGCTCATCGACACTTCCGGAACCTCGCGGGCACATGTCGGATACACCCACGGCAAGGACTTCACGGCAAGGGCAGCGCTGTGGAAAACCGCAGACACGTATTCCGTCATGGCGCAGGCCGCCTTCCCCGCCGGCCAAATCGCGTTCTGGCAGCAAATCGGAGAGATCGCCCCGCTCATAAAATACCAGCTACACGGCAGGGATTCATCGTCCGTCTCCTGGCGCACCACCGGCTACATCCACGGTGACAGCGTTCCCGCGTCCACTCGCCTGAGCGCAAGCATCCTCAAGAACCGATTCTGGACAACGCAGAACCTCACGTTCCGCGCCAAGGAATTTTTCGACACGCGGGTCTCGGCAAGCGTCCGCATCCTATCGCCGCTTCACTCCGACAGCATTTCGGGAAGGCTCGCGCTGGATATCGAAAGCGGGCCGCCAACTATCCGCGGCGGCGCCAAAATTACCTGCCGCGAAGCCTCGGAAGATTGCAGACAAACTATCTACCAAGGAATGCTGCGGTCGGTACTCGACTTCGGCGCGTTCAAGGCGACATTCACGGGCAGCGCACGGACAGAGCACGACCGCACCGACGCGACATGGAAACGGCCTCGCCTCGAAATCGGCGCCGCCGTTTCCGAAAATCTCCCCGGCAAGCGCGAAAACCTGTTCAGACTCTCGCTCGTGGCCCCCGACTCGCACCCCCTCAACAACACGCAAGTCCGGAGCGAGACGCGCCTCACCGGCGACCACCTTTCGCTCTCCCTCATCGCCACCTTCAAGAAAACCGGCGAAGGGGAAATCCGGCCCACGCATGCGCAAATTTCTTCAAAAATCCTGTTCTAACCCGTCCATAACCAGCCAGAAACCACCCTGTACACCCCGAAATTCGGCGATTTTCGCCTAAAAAAGCCACTTTTGGGGATTTGCCATGTTCACGGCCGTAAACAAGAAACCTACGTTTTTTATCGACACGGGGCCCGAAAATAGGTATCTTATAGATACCCAAACACTCCCTGACCCCTTTAGGTTACCTCCTTTACCTGAAGGGGTCGTTTTTTTATCTTTACGGCATGATTATCGCGACCATCCTCGGGGCTGTTTTCTTTCTGCCGTCCATCGCACTGAACGTGGCACTCGCGTTCGGCGCACCACTCGGCATGTACGCCATGAACGGCCGCAACAAGGTCGTCCCCAAGGAAGTGCGCAAGGCATTCATCGTCCCCATCTGCATGCAGCTTGTCGCGATGTTCGTGCTGCTCAGCGCGGGCCGTATCGTTCCCGAGATTATCCCGTTCATGATCACGCGCATACTCGCGTTTTTCTTCGCGGTCTACCTCACGTTCTATACCGCCACGGTGCTCTTCAGCACGAGCCACAAGGAAAAAACCGTCATGGGGCTCTTTGCCATCGTCGCGACTGTCTGCTTCTGGATAACCGCGTTCGGGACGCTCAACTGGGACTAGCAAGAGGTTCACGGAATGCCCGAAGCTTACCACAACTACCAGCGCGACCTCGGTTACATCATCCGGTGGAACCAGCGCAAGGGTATTGTGCCCACGCTCCTGATGCATGCCTGCTGCGGGCCCTGCAGCACCTACTGCATCGAGTACCTCTCACAGTTCTTCAAGATAACGATTTTCTACTACAACCCGAATATCGCCCCTTCCGAGGAATACGCCCACCGCGTCGCCGAAATCAGGCGGTTCGTAAGCGAATTCAAGACAAAGTATCCGGTGGAATTTATCGAGGGCGAATACGACCCAAAAAAATTCTACGATATCGCACGCGGGCTCGAAGACGAGAAAGAGGGCGGCAAGCGCTGCCGCAAGTGTTTTGAGCTGCGTCTCGGCGAAACGGCAAAGCTCGCGAAGGAGATGGGATTCGACTATTTTACCACAACACTCACCATCAGCCCCAAGAAGGACGAACAGATGCTGAACGTGGTCGCGAAGGAACAGGGCGAAATCTACGGCGTCAAGGCGCTCCCCAGCGACTTCAAGCGCAAGGGCGGCAATAAGCGTTCCATCGAGCTCTCCGCCGAATACAACCTCTACCGTCAAAACTACTGCGGCTGCGCCTATTCAAAACGCGAAGCCGAAGAGCGCGAAGCCAAGAAAAGCGAAGGCGCTACACCCTAGAACCAGTAGCCGATACCAATCTGGTATTTCAGCAGCTTGTAGTAGCTACCGTCCATATACTCGTCGGATTCCCAGAGAACCCTAGTTGTCGTCTCTTCCGTCTCGGAGTCAAAGCGCATCTCAACTTCCTCGGAATGCATCGTGAGACATTTCTTGTCCCCCTCGACCAAGTCGGTAAACTGGAACGACACACGCGCATCTATCGAAAGCCCGAAATCGAACATGTGGCCGACTCCCGCGACGACACCCGCACCGAAGCGTTTGTCCTCGTAGCACCTGTCGTTCCGATACTTTTCGGGCAAAATGTAGTCCTCGTTCATGCGAAGCAGAATGTCGACGACCGGTCCCGCTTCCAAGAACAGCGCTGACGTGCGCCACTGCGCCATTACTGGGATTTCCAGATAGAAGAACGAATTTACGTCGTAGCCTTCCCAGTAGCCGCCACACGGTTCCTCGCCTTCGAGAGCAGCACAGGGGATGCCGATCTCGCCGTAGGTGAAAAAGTTGCGGTTGTCAAGACCTATGGCCGGATGGATATAAAAATGTTCCGAGACAGGGAACGCCACATCAAACGAAAGCATTCCGCCCGGCCCCGAGATGTCGGGATACGGTCCCCAATTCGCATCCGTCATAAGATTCGAAATCTGCGCCCCCAGGCGAACTCCGAACAATTTGCCATCCGACTTTCCGGCAGCATGTACGAGCAGAGGCAGGCAAAGGGCCAACGCCACCACGCCTCCTGCAATTTTTCTCCAGACCATAATTCCTCCTAACTTTTTCCTTTGCGCCTAGCGTGCGCAGAGCGTCATTCGTTCTGCTCGCGCCCAAGAATGCCGTCGATGCAGGCCTCGAACTCGCGGGAATTCATCCGCCTGTACGTGAACGCGCCCGAACTCGACTTATATAAGTAATCCGCATTGCCGTCCGAACACATTTCGGGCAAGGTCGTTTCGCGGACCGTACCCACACAGCTCACGTCTCCCGATCTCAGGGTTACAGACAGACTGTCTTTATAGCGGGCGTAATCTACGCTCAGGTCGAACGTCCAGTCGGCATAGGTAAACTTCATCGTGGAATCCGTCTTATCCAAAATGCTAATCCCATATTTTTCCTGTTCGTATTTCGTATCCGAATAGTAGTAGGGAGTTTCGAGCTGGATGGAGCCTCCGTCGCCAAGGAAATCGAACAGCTGGTCCACAAAAACCGTCTGCATGTAGTCGTAACCTTCGCGATCCGCGATGCGGTATTCCACCCTGTCGCCATCGAACTTGAAATACTGATCGTAACCATCATTCATGCAGTACATCTTGTCTTCACGGTAGCGGCACTGCGTATTTTTCCAGATTCCATCCAGCTTACCCGACGTACCGCCCACGAAGATAAACGATTCCTCGTATCTCTCCTGGTCTACTTCGTACGGATCCGGTTCATAGATTCTCGTGAGCAAGAGCGTATCATCCCGGAAACCGTAGGCATACGTCTTCGAATCCGCGAAATAGAAATCCCAGTCCCAGTCAAAAGCATCGCCTTCCTTGATGCAACCGCCGAGCGTTTCCAGCACTATCGTGACCGAATCCTTCTTCTTATCCACATCCACTTTGCCAGATGCAACAAAGCGGGCCGCGTTATAATAAGGGGACAAAGCCTGCTCCACCCCAGGCGAGGCAGATTCACTGGCATCCCCACAGACAAACCAGTCCTCGGTAAAGCCGACGCAACCGGAAAATACCAAGCTCAGAGAAACTAGAATCCCGGACAGGGACCGTTTATTGCAAATAAACTTTATATCAAGCATCTTTTTCTCCAAGTGGTGAACTGAGAGGGAACAACTGTAAATTTAATCTATAAACGCGATCGTAAGATTCTACTTTCGAAAGAATGCCCTTGACTTTCTCGCGAAAGCGGTCCACTTCTTCGGAAAGGTGCCACAGGGTCTTTTCGTCCACGCCGAAGGTAAGGCCCGAGATGTTGCGGTCTTCGCGGGATGTGTAATCGATTGCATCGACGGCAAGCATCGCGAGCTGTTTCTGCAGTGCAAGGATTGCGCTCGAAATCAGCTGAGGGTTGCCCGACAGGCCCTTGTTGGTCTGCACGAAGGATCCATCGGGCTTCAACTGCAGCAGACCCGCCTGCACCATGAGCGTAAGCGCATTGCGGACCTCGCCCGCCGTCACCTCGGGCACGCACATCTTGGCAATTTCGGAAGGCTTGGCACCCGGCATAATCGGAGCCAGTTCGCGCACCACCGGATTCACCCATGACTTGAAATAGTCGAACGCCTCGGCTCCCAGGATGCGCACCCCATTCTCCTCCACAAGGGCGCGCATCCGGGAATAGATTTCGAGACGAACTTTCTCGTCGGACTCATCGCAGTATTCCACCAGCAGGCAAAAATACTGCGAACTGAATCCCGCAAGGCCCATGGCACCGGCCACCTTCACCGCCCCAACCCGGCTCAGGCGCGTCTTGCCGTCACAGACAAGCTTCAGGTATCCCGACGACGTGAACCCGGCGAGTTTCGCGAACTCACGCCACGAAAAATACGAGACCCTCTTGCGTTCCCCGTAATAGTCCCGCATGTATTCGCGGTAATCCACATATTCCGTTATCGGTTTCATGGTTCCTCGGCTATAATTTACCTAATCTATGAAACAAAATCAACAAAATTTTAAAATTTTCAATAGTTTTTTATGATTTTTGCGTTTTTTCTCGCTTTTTATGAAACACACCGTTTCATAAAGGGCAAAGCAAGAGCCAAACGGCGAATTAAATTGTATATTTCGCCCGACGATTTGTGTATCAAACCGCCACGTTCGAATCGAGGCAAAAAGATGGAAATCAAGATTCTCCCTCAGCCAGACGATGTCACGTGCGGACCGACCAGCCTTCACGCGGTGTATTCGCACCTTGGCTACAAGATACCACTCGAAAAGCTCATCTCCGAAATCGAGTTCCTTGAGGAAGGCGGCACGTTGGGCGTCTTTCTCGGAATCGACGCTCTCAAGCGCGGGTTCAAGGCGACCATTTATTCGTACAACCTCAAGATTTTTGACCCCACCTGGAGCAAGCTGAAGATGCCCGAGCTCCGCGAAAAGCTGGAAAAGCTCCACAAGGCAAAGCACGCGCCCAAGCTACGCAAGGCCATCGAAGCCTATATCCGCTTCCTGGATTTGGGCGGGACCGTCGCGACAGCCGATCTGCGCGCGAGCATGTTCGAGCACTACTTCAAGCGCGACATTCCCGTCCTCTGCGGGCTCAGCGCCACCTACCTCTACCGCAGTCCCCGCGAGTATACCAACGACAAGGACCAGTCCGTTTTCGACGACATCCATGGCGACCCCATGGGGCATTTCGTGGTCCTCTACGGGCTCGACCAAAAGAAGCAATTCCTCGTTGCCGACCCCGACTGCACCAACCCCATGGCAAACGGCCCCTACTACAAGGTCGACAAGTTCAGGCTCATCCATAGCATCCTCCTCGGAGTCATGACCTACGACGGGAACATCCTCGTCGTGGAAAAGAAATAGCGCATGAAACAGAAATTCCCGGCACTCGTCATTACCTGCGAGCACGCAAGCAACGCCGTGCCGAGATTCTTGCACATCCCGAAAGAGGTCCTCGAATCCCACCGAGGATACGACATCGGCGCTTATGGAGTCTATCGCAGGCTCGTCCGCAGGCTGCATCCCGATTTCTACATCGCAGGCAAATTTTCGAGACTCGTCATCGACCTGAACCGCAGCGAAAATCATCCGGACATCCTTTCGGAATATTCTCGCGAGCTAAAAGAGTTTACCCGCGACAGGATTTTCAAAATCTGGAAGCGGCACCACGATGCCGTCGAATCCTTCGTCGCCAAGGCGGTCGCTAATGCGGAGGCCCAAGGAGAAGGCCTGGGCGCTCCTTGCGTCATCCACCTCGGCATTCACAGTTTCACTCCGGTACTAAACAACGTTGTCCGAAACGCAGATATCGGAATACTCTACGACCCCGCACGCGCATGGGAAACGCAGGTCGCAACCTCCATCATCAAGGAAATCCAGGCGCGCGCCCCCGGACTTAAGATCCGGCGGAACTATCCCTACCTCGGCAAGTCGGACGGACTTACCACCTCGCTCCGCAAGAAGTTCGGCACCGCCTATGTCGGCATCGAAATAGAAATCAACCAAAAGCTTTTCCTCGGCTAGCGATAGCCGCTTCAAAAATTTCTATTTTCATCCTCATGTACGATCCGCGATTCCTCCCCATCTGCAAGGAAGACCTAGACGAACTCGGCTGGGATTACGTGGACGTGATTATCATCAGCGCAGATGCCTACGTGGACCACCCGTGCTTCGGGCATGCCGTGGTGGCAAGGCTCTTCGAGCACGAGGGCTTGCGCGTTGCAATTTTGCCGCAGCCCAACTGGCGCGACGACCTGCGCGATTTCAAGAAACTCGGGCGCCCGCGAATGTTCTTCGCAATCAGCAGCGGCATGGACAGCATGGTGAACCACTACACCGCCGCAAAACGCCTGAGAAGCGACGACGCTTTCACGCCGGGCAACAAGGCGGGTTTCCGCCCGGATTACGCGACGTACACCTACGCAAAGATTTTAAAGCAGCTCTACCCCGACGTGCCGCTGATGATTGGCGGGCTGGAATCGAGCCTGCGCCGCGTGACGCATTACGACTACTGGAGCGACAGGCTCAAACCGAGCATCCTGTTCGATACGCAGGCGGACCTTCTCGTTTACGGCATGGGCGAAAAGCCCCTGAAGGAGATGGTGCGACTCTTGAAAAAAGGCGTGCCGTTCTCGAGCCTGCATTCCATACCGCAAACCGCATACTTGGCGCCCAAGGGGAACGTCCCGAAGAGCAACCAGTGGGAAGACCTGCGGCTCGCCAGCTACGAGGAATGCCTCGAGAGCAAGCGGAACCAGATAGAGAACTGCCGCAAGGTGGATATCGAATGCAACAAGTGGTTCCAGCGCCGCGTATTGCAGGATGTCGCGGAACAAACTGTGGTAATAAACCCCGCATACCCGCCGCTCGAATACGGCGAGTTAGACGAGAGCTTTGAATACCCGTACGCGCGCGAACCGCATCCGCGTTACAAGAAGCGCGGCAACGTGCCCGCGTTCGACATGATAAAGTTCAGCATCAACACGCACCGCGGTTGCTTTGGCGGTTGCAGTTTTTGCGCCATCAACGCACACCAGGGCAAATTTATCGCAAGCCGTAGCCGCGAAAGCATATTGCGCGAAGTGGATTTGATAACGAAGATGGACGGATTCGCCGGAACCATCACTGATTTGGGCGGCCCGAGCGCGAACATGTACAACATGCGTGGCCGCGACCAGAGCCGATGCCAGAAATGCGCACGACCGAGCTGCCTCACGCCCAAGATTTGCGACAACATGGACACGCACCATGCCGAGATTCTGAGTCTCTACCGCGAAGTGCGCAACCACCCGAAGGTAAAGCACCTGTTTATCGGGAGCGGCGTGCGTTACGACATGCTGTTGCAGGAAACGAATGACGAAGAACTGCGCCGCGACCACGAGGAATACGCCCGCGAGCTCATCGACTACCACGTGAGCGGACGCCTGAAGGTGGCGCCGGAACACACGAGCGACGAAGTGCTCAAGCTCATGCGCAAGCCGAGCTTTACGCTGTTCCACAAGTTCAAGGAATTCTTCGACGACGAATGCAAGCGCATCGGCAAGCGCCAGCAGATTATACCTTACTTTATCAGTAGCCATCCCGGCTGTACGGAAGCCGACATGGCGGAACTCGCCCTCGAGACAAAGCAGCTCGGGTTCCAGCTGGAGCAGGTGCAGGACTTTACGCCCACGCCGATGACGATTGCGACCGAGATGTTCTATTCCGAAATGACGCCGGACGGCAAGCCGCTTTACGTGGCAAAGACACCCGAGCAGAAGAAGAGCCAGAGACAGTTCTTCTTCTGGTACATTCCGGAGAACCGCCCGCAAATTCGCGCGACGCTGGAACGCTTGAAACTCGGGAAAATCGGACGGCTGCTATTGAGCCGCAGCGCGAAGGCAGAAGGCAAGGAGTTTTTCCCGAGCAAGGAACGCGAAAGCAATGCGGAATACCGCGAGCGCGAACAGCAGAAGCGGGAAGCGCGCTCCACCACAATCGTACCCAAGAAAGTCGGCGAGAAAGGTCGCTGGGAAAATTCCGCCCGCAGGGAAAGGCGCGCCGCGCAGTTTGGCAACAACGGAAATAGCGAATCACGCGACAAACGCGGGAATAATTTCAACGGCGGAGAACGCAAGATTTTCCACAGCGACCGCAAACCTGGCGGGAAAAAAGACAATTCCCCGGTGAAATTCAGCTCGTTCAAGCGCGGCAAATAGACGCTAGCCGTTCACAGCAAGCACACTCCACCATTGTAAAATCACTTCGTGATTTTACCAAATGCTAGGCTCGGTCATGCCCGTGCAAGCACGGTCGCGACTCTCGCCTTACGCATTTGTCTCCGCTGCGCGGCTCATTCAGGAGTGTGCAAGCACACTCCACCATTCGCCGCTTTCGCGTTCGACTTTCACCTTGAAGCCGGCTTCGTCAAACCACTTGAAAATGTAATCCTTTTCGGTCAGGAGCTGGCCCGAGATAATCAGCTCGCCACCGGGGGCAAGCAAGTCTTCGATGTCGTCACGAAGCGGCCAGAGTTCGCTGCGTATCATATTGCAGAGGATAACGTCGAACTTCGCGCCATCCTTGAACGCATCCAGGAATCCGAGGATGCAGTCGCTTTCGCCAAAGCCGTTGCGTTCAAAGTTTTCGGCAATGCAGGGAATCGTGAGCGGGTCGATTTCGGTACCGACAGCAAGCTTTGCCCCCAGGCGGCGGGCGAACATCGCGAGAATGCCCGTACCCGTACCGATATCGAGAACCGACTTGCCGTTGAAATCGATATTTTCCATGAGCGTAGCGCAGCTGCTCGTGGTATCGTGTTCGCCCGTCCCGAATGCGGTTTTCGCTTCGAGTTCCAGCACCACGGCCTTCGGGTCATCGGGAGTAAATTCCACCCAAGGCGGGCGCACCCACAAACGCGGAGAAACAGGCACCGGCTGCGCGCGGTCGCGCCACCACTTGTCCCAATCCTTTGCAGGCTCTTCGCTCAGCGTCCAGCCATATTGCGGAAACTCCGCCACGATGCGGTCACGCTCCGCCTTGTCTCCGGAGTAAAAACAAAAATCCGTGCGGCCTTCCGCCTTCGGGTCCAGTTCCTCGAGCGTCGCCACCCCCGCCTCGAAAAGCAGGTAGCTCGCGAGTTCAAAATCTTCGACAGGGCAAAAGCCCTCCGCCTTGTACCATATTTCAACTTTCTGCATAATAAACTACAGTGACAACTGTTCCCATGCGTGACTTTGTTCGAACCAGCCGAGGATTTCGCCATCGACCTCGCCGTGCTTTTCCATGTCGTGCAACACGAAGAACGCCTTTTCGATAGGCATCGGTTTCTTGTACGGACGATCTTTTGCGGTAAGCGCCTCAAAAATATCGAGAATCGTCAGCAAGCGGACTTCCCTCGGGATTTTCTCGTTTACGAGATGGTCGGGGTAGCCCCTGCCGTTCAAGAGTTCGTGATGTTCGGAAGCCCAAGCGGCAACATCCATATACTTTTCTGGGAAATCGATTTGTTTCAAGATCCTGCGCGTCACGGTGACGTGGCTCTGGATGATGTTCCTTTCCGCATCGTTCAGCGTTCCCTTGCGGATGGAAATATCCTGGATTTCTTCGGGGGTAAGCAGCGGATGTTCCGTCCCGTCCGTATCGCGGTATGTCACCATTCTGGCATTCTCCAGGAACGCGAGAGCTTCGTCGGGAACGAAGCCCGCGTTATTGATGCGCCTGATTTCGGCGAGGAAAAAATCCCTGTCCTGCTTGCGCTTTTCCATGTCGCACGCAGGCATCTGGTTCTTGAATACGGCGAGTTCCTCGAGCAGGTCAATCTTTTCGAAGCGGTTCTCGATGTCCTTGAGCTTCGGGCCGAGGCGGCTCGCCTTGTCCATGATTTCGAGCGGTACGGCAAGCTTGCCCACATCGTGCAGCCATACGCTCATGAGAAAATTCCTGCGGCGGTCCTCGTCGAATTTCCAGGAATGGTCCGTCGTTTCGAGCCATGTCAGGAACGCCTCGGCGATATGCACCATATTGCGCGTATGGTTCGCCGTATAGGAGGAACGCTCGTCGATGGCCTGCGAAAGCGTCTTGACGATGGAATCGAGCAGGCGCTTCGTCTGTTCCGCCGAGCGAATCTTGAGTTCCGCAAGCTCGGTAACGTCGCCGATGACGGTAACCACGCCCACCTTCTCGCCCATGTTCCGCAACACGGAAGTGATAACGTGCAGCTGGGCCATCTTGTCGCCCTTGAAATAGGGAACCAGTTTCTCGTGGACGGTATCGGAATCGTAGATGGCATCGAGGACGGTCTGGTTGAATTCGTCGTTTTCTTCGTCCCCAAAAAAGAGGCTCGCGAATTTTTTCCCTTCCATCTCCGTGCGGTCGCGGCCCAGGATTTTTTCGGCAGCGTTGTTCACGTAGCTGATGGTGCCATCAAAACGGATGGCGAGAACGCCTTCCATCATATCCTGCACGATATTCCTGCTTATGAGGTCGCGATAGTCTTTTTCCATGCAAAAAAGATAACAAGAAATTACCGGTTTTTGCAAATCGGGAACTTGTAGTAGTCGCAAAGGGCATCCACTTCGCGCTTCAGGATGGGCGAATTCTGCTCTTCCAGATAGTAGCGGCTGACAAGCGCGCTGCTGCACGTTGAATCATCGATGGCAATCCGATTTGGCCAGCCGCGGTCGGCGCACCAGTTCCACAGGTATTCCTTGCATTTGTTCCTTTCGGGGCTTTCCAGGCACTGTTCCTTGAGTTCGCTGCAGTCCGCGATGGAATTGCTCTTGAAGCCGCTTGCGATGCAGTAGCGCTTCAACCCGTCGGCATAGGCATCGGACTTGTCCTCATCGCTAATGGTGTCGGGCAGGTACACGGACCATTTATCCTCATCGTTCATCATCGCCGCCTTCACTAGCGAAGGGTAGCAGGTCTTTTCGCTCCGGTATTCGTCGTACTTGTAATACAGATGGGCGGCGTAGTTCGCCTCCACAAGGCCATAGCCATGAGATTCCATTTCCGCGGGAGTCATCCCCGAGCAATAGACATCCTGGTAAAGCCTGCACCCGCGCGAATCCCAGCTATCGGAATTGTCGCCCGAAGTCTCGTCGCAGTTACGGAAGGCGATGTGTTCCATCGAAACTCCGTCGTCGCCTTCGACATAGAACGAGAATGTCGACTTTGCCATCCCGCTGAATACGCCCATGCCGTTTTCGATGTTGGATTCCGGGACGACGCGCGAATCCGAGACGGAGCCCTTTACTTTGCTCTCGTAGTCGATGTAGTGTTCGTCCGTCGTGTAGAACACGACCGACACAGGCCCGAGCGGCATCATCATGTTCGGCAGGAACAGCGTATCGAGCGCCTGGATTCCGGCGATGCTCTGCTTTGCCGTGTAGCCGAGATTCGCCATCTTTTCCAGCGGGTCATGCATGGAAATCCCGGTATAGCCTTCCGAATCTGGTTCCACGAGACCGCTCAACATCTTGTTGACAGTCGTATTCATCGATTCCTCGTTCTCCATGCCGTATTGCAATATGGAAATCACGCCCTTGATGGACTTGTCGTAGTCAAGAGCGCACTTGACAGTTTCCATGTCCAGCGGGAATTCCAGGAACTTGATGTGCACGGTATCGCTTCCGTCGGTTTCAACCCACTCGAAGCTACCATCCTGCTGGGGCACGCTGAGTCCCTTGACCTTCACGGGCGGCGGAATCGTCGCCTTCGCGCTATATGTCGATTTTACCGTTTGGCCCGCGCTATCCCACTTGAAAAACGCTTCCATCGTGTAAGTTTCACCGACGATACCGCGATATTCGCCCTTGGCCTGCGGCCTGGAAAAGCAGTTCGGATTTTCCGGCATCTCGGCACCGATTTCTACCACAGTGTCAATTTCGTTTCCGTTCCCGTCGCGGAATTTTCCCGAAACGGTCACGTAAGCGCTGTCATAGAACGCGAAGAGTTCCGCAGATGTTTCGTCGAGTTCATAGACCTTCGAGAAGCAGATCCTGGATTCGCCCCCATCGAGGACATAGCCGTAGGTGTAGATACCCGTATACACGTCGCGTTCCTCGGGATAGTACTCCCACGGGCCGTGGAAATCACAGGCGACCAGCAGCGCGACCGCAAATGCGCAGAGGAGTCTAGAAATAGTATTCATAGTTCAGCATAATCGGCAAAAAGGGGAACTGCGTAATTTCTGTCTTCTCGGGCGGATTCTTGCTCGTATCGTAGAAACTGTAGAACATATTGTCGTGATCGGTCAGGTTGATGATCGTCCAGCTGAAATTCCACTTGCCTTCGCGACCGACATCGATGGCCTTCACGTCGATGCGGAAGTAATCCGTCTGGCGGCCCGCATTGCGACTCCCGGGCAGCACCGTTATCTTGTCTGAATACTCCTGGCTCCCGATTTCCTTGCGGTAGTAATAGCCCTTGTACTCGCTGATGGGCATGCCGGCGGAATACTTGAGGGCAAGCGAAGAACGGAGGTAGCGACCCTTCTTTTCGTGTTTCCATATGGCATCCTCGTCACCCTTCCAGTTGATTCCCAGGTCCATCTTCAGCGCGTAAGGCTGGTGCCAGCTCGGGAAATACGGTTTCGTCCCGTCGTTTGTCCTGAGGACGCTTATGCCCTGGCTCCAGTTGACGCCGCCGAACCACCAGCCCTTATTCTTGCGCAGCGAGAGCTCGTAACCGAAGGAGTACCCTTCCGCCGTCCCGAAACCGTCGGCCACCACAAAATCCTTGGACGCGGTTTCCTCATTGCTGTCGAGTACCGCCTGGAACGTATTCAGGTTGTTCTGCGTCTTGTAATACACGCCCACGGTCGCGTCGTAGTCCTTGAACAGATCGCGCTGGGTATATTCTGCGGCAATGAGCCATGACGATGCGGGTTCGATATGCTTGCCCTTCGTGGTCGTGGTCGCCGGGTAGTAGAATTCGTTGAGCGTCTCCTGGTCGGTATAGACAATCGAGTTCAGGTATTGCAGGTAGTAGCCGCCATAGACTTCGAGCGTCTTGGTTTCATCGAGATTCACCGTGAGCGACGCACGCGGTTCCACCCCAAAGTGTTCTGCGGCCGTCTGGTAATTGAAACGCAAACCGTATTGCAGCAACCAGTCGGGATTCATCTTCCAGGAATCCTGCACGTAGGCTACATGATGGAAAGGCTTCTGGATGTCGGCAATCTTCATGGAGGACATCTGCTCCTGGTAACGCTCGTAATCGTATTCCAGCTCGTAGCCCGCAGTGAAGGTGTGGTTGTCTATACCGCGGTAATTCACCCACTGCTTGCCCGCGAATGTGTACAGGTACATGTCGATAGACATGAGGTCGCCCACCTTCATGGTCTGGTAGAACTGGCTATAGGCAAGCGTCGCGTTGTAATCCCAGTCGCCGTTGATGCGGTGCGAGATATTCACCGGGATGGCGACGTTGCCCCAGTCCATATAGAGCGGGTCGAAACTCAGGCGGTCCTTGCCCACGTAGAAGCTGAACTTGAGGCGGGTATCCTCGGTGAAGTTGTACATGAACGTGCCCTGCAGGTCGGTAAACTCGTAATCCAGCGCAAGGTCCAGAAGCCCTATGGTATTCATCAGGTCGAGCATGAACCCGATGTAGGTTGTGCGGCCTGCAATCACCCAGCGGGCGTCACCCTTGTGGCCTTCGGTATGGAGCTGTGCAGCAAACGTACTTATCTTGACGCTCGACTTGCTGAACCATTCCTCCACGGTATCCTGGCCGCCCGCGCGCCCGTCCATCTTCAAGACGGAACTCAGGCGGTTGCCGTACTGCGCCGGGAACCCGCTCTTGTAGAACTGCACATCGTCGATGCCTTCCACGAGGAACGTGCTGAAAAGCCCGAAGAAATGCACCGGGGAATAGACGACTGCGTTGTCGAACAGGAACAGGTTCTGGTCGGCCGCACCGCCGCGCACGTAAATCTTGGAACTGAAATCGGAACTTGCCACCACGCCCGGAAGCGCCTGGATGCTCTTGATCACGTCGGCCTCGGCGAGGCCCGGCATGCGCTTGATGGACTTCGCGGAAACCACCGATTCGCCCGGTTTGCGCTTGGGGCGCTTGCGCAACTGCACCACGACCTTCTTGAGTTCGGTCACCTTCTCGTTGCTGCCAGCGGCGAGGAGGGCATCGACATCGACGTCCTTTTCGGGAGAAGCGGAACTGCCGGAGGGGTCTGCATTCGCGACTGCGGAATCGGGCTTTTGCGATGCGGATGTAGAATCGCCCGGGGTCGCGTCCGCGGAATCAGAAGACGCGACATTCGCGCTGTCCGGTGCGGCAAACGCCTCGCCCAGCGTCTGCGAGAAACTGCGCTCGCTCCCGGTGTAGACAAGTTCGTAGCACTTTTCCTTCTCGGCGCCTGCAGTATCGGAATTGGTGACACAAACGTTCCAGAGCGTATCTTCCGGGAGGATTGCGCGGAAGGGCTCGCCCACGACAGTCTGGATAGCCTCGCCCGATTCGAGAATTTCCACGTTCAGCTTTTCGCCCGCGGCGAAGGAAGCGTCGCGCACCACGCCGTTGAAGACGATTCCCGCGACCTGCGCGGAATCTGCGGCTGTAGAGCCGGGAACAGACTGCGCGAAGGCGGCGGTCGTGAGCAGCAAGGCGATGATACTAATACAAAATTTCAAAAAAGTTCCCGCGTTTCATGCAAAAATAGCAAATGGAAAAGCCCATTTGCCATTTAAACACCCGAAGGCACGAAAAGTGTCACCTTTTATGTCGAACTTTTTATATTTCCGCAAAAAAAATCAAAGGTGTATATGGGAATCAGGAATCACATAAGAATATCATCTTGGAAGGGCGCAGCACTGATAGGAACCATCGCTATCCTCGCAGCCTGTGGCGACAATTCCTCGAGCGGCCCGGAAGGCGACACTCCGGCAACAAGCGCTTCCACGCTCGACATAAGCAAGATGTCTATCCGCGAGAAAGTGGGGCAGATGTTCTTCGTGCGCCCCGAGGCACTTGATACGAGTATCCACTGGAACGAATATGCGGAACTCCCGGATTACAAGCTGCAGCACGTGAACAAGACCATGCTCGCGATAAACGAGGACTACCCCGTCGGCGGCGTGATTCTTTACGCGCACAACATCGTGGACGAGGCGCAGCTCGGTGAATTCATCGCCGAAATCAGGGAGTTGAACGGCAGCCCGCTCCTTGCCATTGACGAGGAAGGCGGACGCGTCGCGCGCATCGCGAACAACGGGAACTTCGACGTTCCCAAGTACGAAAGCATGGCTGCCATCGCCGAAAGCGGCGACCCGAACGAAGCCTACAAGGCGGCATTCACCATCGGGAGCTACGTGAAGGAATACGGTTTCGACATCGACTACGCCCCGGTCGCCGACGTGAACACGAATCCCGAGAACATTGTCATCGGGCCGCGCGCCTTCTCGGACGACCCCGAGACCGCCGCCAAGTTTGTGGTAAGTTACCTGAACGGCCTCGATTCCGCAGGCGTCATCGGCACGCTCAAGCACTTCCCCGGCCACGGCGACGTAAAGACCGACACGCATTCCGGCTACGCCGAGACGAACAAGACCTGGGAAGAGATGCTCGAATGTGAAATGGTCCCGTTCAAGGCCGGCATCAAGGCGGGCGCAAAGATGATCATGACCGCACACATCGCCGCCCCGAAGGTCACCGGCGACGATTTGCCCGCGACGCTCTCGCCCGTCATATTGCAGGACAAGCTCCGTGGCGAACTCGGTTTCAAGGGAATCATCGTGACCGACGCGATGGACATGGGCGCCATCACCACGCAGTTCGGGAACGCCGAAGCCGCCATCAAGTCCATACAGGCGGGCGTCGACGTGGTGCTTTGCTCCCGCGAATTCACGCAGGTGTTCGATGCAGTCGTGAAGGCGGTCGAAGACGGCGAAATAAAGGAAACCCGCATTGACGAAAGCGTCAAGCGGATTCTCGACTTGAAAAAGTAGAAGCAGGTTTACAGCAGTTCTTCTAGAGTCCGGAACACCGTTTCGGGCTCTACCGGCTTGCTCAGATGCGCGTTCAGGCCGGCCTGCAGGCTGTTCTGCACGTCCTCATCGAAGGCGTTCGCGGTGAGCGCGATAATGGGAATGTTCTTCGCGTCTTCGCGGTCCATGCTGCGTATGACGCGGGTAGCCTCGAGACCGTCCATCTCGGGCATGCGCACATCCATAAGGATTGCGGAATAGTAGCCCGGTTCGTGCGACTTGAACATCTCCACGGCAATGCGCCCGTTCTCCGCGCACTCCACCTTCATCTCGCGCATCGAGAGCACCATCGTCATGATTTCCGCATTTACGGGAACGTCTTCGGCAAGCAATATCATTCGCCCCGCAAGTGTCGCGCGCGGCTTTTCTTGCGGCGCGCCCGAAGCCTTATGCTCGTCGCCATTGCGCGGGGATTCCTGCAGCGTAACGGTAACGATAAACTTCGAGCCGACTCCCTTCTCGCTTTCCACGTCGATATGCCCGTCCATCAGTTCCACGAAACTCTTGGTGATAGAGAGCCCGAGGCCCGTGCTGCCGTGCTTGCTGGTATACGACTCGTCTTCCAGCGTAAACGCGTCGAACATGCGCGGCAAGAACTCCTTGCCGATACCGATACCCGTGTCCTCTATGGTAAAACGCAGGGGGCATTCCCGAGAATGTTGATGAGCACCTGCCGGAGCTTCATCTCGTCGCCGATATAGCAGTTGGACACCCCGTCCTTCACGTTGCAGCTGTAACGGATTTTCTTGTCGTGGCACTGCGCCGTCACGATGGCGTTCACCTGTTCGAGCTCATGCGCGAACGAGAATTCTGCATTCTTGAGCGACATGCTGCCCGATTCGATGCGGCTGATATCCAGGATACCCCACAGCATGTCGGTGATGTAGTACACAAGTACGCCGAGCAAGAAGCGCCGGTAATACAGGCGGGTACGCGAATACTCCGACCCGTCCTGCTTCCGCAACACATCCCGGTTACCGATAAGCAGGAGTATTGTCGCCAAAAAAGCCTATAATCGAGTAAGTCATGACCCATTACTTCCTATTTTCTGCCGTCCAGATCATTTCTTCAAGAGTTTGGTAAAGGTGGTCCGGATTGATGGGTTTGGAAAGGTGCGCATTCATGCCCACCTGCAGGCTCCGCTGCACGTCTTCGTCAAAGGCGTTTGCCGTGAGCGCGATAATGGGAACCTTCTTGGCGTCGGAGCGTTCCAGCTTGCGGATGGCGGCTGTCGCTTCCAGGCCGTCCATTTCGGGCATGCGCACATCCATAAGGATGGCATCGTAATAACTTTCGGGATGGTCGCGGAACATTTCCAGGGCCTTGCGACCGTTTATGGCCAATTCCACCTGCAAGTCCCGCATCTTCAGCACTTCCATCATGATCTGCGCGTTGACTTCCATGTCTTCGGCAAGGAGAACCCGCTTTCCGGCAAGTTCCACCTTGTTCTTCGCAAGCGAGGTGTGTTCCTTCTTGCGCCGGAGGGCGTTCTTGAATTCGTCCAGCAGGATTCCCGAGAACAAGGGCTTAGAAATGAAGCAGTCCACGCCGGCTGCCAGGGCCTCGTCCAGGATGTCGTCCCAGTTGTAGGCCGTCAATATGATAATGGCGGACTCGTCGCCGGTCACCTTGCGGATTTCGCGCGCCGTCTCGATGCCGTTCATCTCGGGCATCTGCCAGTCAACCACAATCAGGTTGTAGGGCTCGCGTCTCGCGTGGCGGAGTTTCGCCATCTCCACCGCTTCCTTGCCCGTAAGCACCGTGTCGGTGAGGATTCCCGCCTTGCCGAGCACGAGTTTCGCGTGCCCCAGGGCAATCTCGTCGTCGTCCACCACCAGCACGCTCATTTCGCTCGGGTGGATTTCGATTTCGTCGTCGGTCGCCTGCTTGCGCATGCTGTCGTTGAGGGTGAGCGTCACGCAGAACGTGGTCCCCTTGCCCTTTTCGCTTTCTACATCGATCTTACCGTTCATCATGTCGACGATACCCTTGGTAATCGCCATGCCGAGGCCACTGCTGCCGTACTTGAAATCCGTGGTGGCGTTTTCCTGGGTGAACGTGTCGAAAATCTTGGGCAGGAATTCCTTGCTGATGCCGATACCGGTATCGCTAATCTTGAAGACGAGCGTGGACTTGTTGTCGAACGCAGCAATCTTTTCCACGTTGAGGTCGATGTTTCCGCCCTTCGGGGTGAACTTGACCGCATTGCCCAGGATGTTGATGAGAATCTGGCGAATCTTGGTGACGTCGCCGACGTAGTAGTCGTCCAGGCTGCCCGCCACATGGCACGAATAGTTCAGGCCCTTGGTGCGGCTCTGGTCGTCGATGATGGTGTTCACCTGCTCCAAAAGCTTGGGGAACGAGAATTCTTCGCTATTGATCTTCGCGCGGCCGCTCTCGATACGGCTCATGTCCAAAATCTCGTTGATGAGGCTCAGCAGGTGTTCTGCGGAGGAGCCGATCTTTTCCAGGTAGCCGCGCGTCTTCGACGAAATCTCGGGTTCGTGCAGCGCAAGGCTGTCGAGGCCGATAATCGCGTTCATGGGCGTGCGGATTTCGTGGCTCATGTTGGAGAGGAATATGGTCTTCGCCTTGCTCGCCTCTTCTGCCGTCTTGAGCGCATCGGAAAGCGCCTGGTTCTTGGCGAGCGAATCACGCATTTCCTCGTCGATATCGGAAAATCCGAAACCTACAATGCGGAGCGGTGCATCCGGGGCGTCGCCGGCATTGTGCACGCCCGCCATGCGCAGCATTTCGTAGCTCTCCTTGCCGCCATGGTTTGCTAGGTAGCGCAAGGTATAGATCTTGTTCTTCGCGACACCCGCGCGCACGTTTTCGGGCTGTATAAAGGCGAGGAACTTTTCGCGGAATTCCGGAGCGACGAACTTTTCGGCATAGGTTGAAAAATTTTCCAGGTAGCCGATTTCGTCCCCTTCCTTGAAGGGCGCGGGAACGGAGCCGTCCTTGCGGTAGCATATCGCCATTCCGGTATCCAGGTTCAGGTAGTAGACGCTGCGGTAATCTGACGCAAGCGCGGTAATCATGTTACGCTGTTCGTTCCTCTTGCGTTCTTCTTCCACCAACTTCTGCTGGAGCGCAAGCTGTTCTTCCAGTTTTTCCTGCTTGATGCGGCTTTCGGCATCGGCCACCTCTTTTTCTAACTTGAGTTGAGAGGTACGCCTGATTTGCATGAAGAGGAACAGGAACACGGTCAAGAGCACTAGCGCGATAATTCCGGATAGCAGAAGGCTGCGTTCCAAAATGTCTTCCGAAATGGAACCGATTTGCTCGGAGATGACGCTTTCGCGGATAAGGTAGGTCAGCATCCAGTCCGTAGAATGGATGGGAACATAGTACATAGTTTCACGGATGCCGTTATACTCGAAGGAAACGACGCCCGCCTCGTGGTTCGCGAAGTCGGAGCGCATCTTTTCCATGGAGAAGCCTTTTTCGAATCCGGCTTTTTCCATGGCGGCAAGCAGATTGTCGCCGCTCGCAAGCCCACCTAGCACCAGGTTCGTAAGCGAATTGCCTGCCTTCGAGTAGATGTTGCAAAATGTAATTCCCTGCCGGTCGGATTCCAGCGAAATACCTTCCAGCATGCGGTTCATGTCGATTTCCATGAAGCTCACGACCAAAACCCGACCATTAAAGGCAAGACGGTCCACAGGCACGGCAATGACAACAGTCTTCTTTTCTTCACTGTTTTTCTTTAATGAAATTTCGGATTTTGCCAGGGTCCTGTAATCGAAATTATAGAGATCAATGTCGGTGCGCGTACCGCGGGATGTGTAGATGAGACCCGTAGTGTCCACGAAGGCGAACTTTTCTAGACCGTACAGTTGCTTCATGCGGAGCTGGTAGCTCTGCAAGCTTGCGGTACTTGCGAGGTCTTCTTTTGAAAGCAGGCCCACCGCCACATCTAGGTCGTTGATGTAGCCGTTCAATTTCGACGCCACCACCTGTTCGCGGCGGTTCGCGAGTTCGTTCATAAAGAGGAGCGTCACGTTGCGCACGGCCTTTTCCGTATCCCCGCTCGCATGGCGACCCGTGAAGATTGTCCCCAGCACAAGGATGATAACGATGATGGGGGCCACGATAGTGGCGATACTTACAATCCCGATTCTTTTTTTCGTTTCCATAACATTGTCCTGTTAAAACTTTACCGCACCCACTGCGCAAGTGTTTCCGTGAGCATGCCGACATCGATGGGCTTTGCCAGGTGAGCGTTCATGCCGGCGTCTTTCGACTTCTTGAGGTCATCGCCAAAGGCGTTCGCAGTCATGGCGATAATGGGAACTTCCGCCTTCTTCTTGTCGGAGAGCGCTCGAATCTGGCGACTCGCTTCGCAGCCGTCCATCACGGGCATCTGGATATCCATGATAATCCCGTTGTAGTAACCGGCAGGGTTATTCTCCACCATCTCGACCGCCTGTTTGCCGTTTACCGCCATCTCGACCTTGAACCCGAGACTTTCCAGAATGATCTTTGCCAACTCACGGTTCACTTCCATGTCTTCTACCAGCAATAGCCGCATGTTCGTGAAATCCGCCTTGGCCGCGATGGAGATATTGCGCTTGCCACTTTCGGGAACCTCCGTGCCAGCGGCTGTCTTCAGTACCACATTCACGAAGAATTCCGTTCCTTCGCCGACTGTCGATTCAAACTTGATTGTCCCGCCCATCAGCGACACCACGTTCTTTGCAATGGCAAGCCCGAGGCCCGTACCCTGCACTCCGCTGATGGTAGAGACGCGCTCCCGCTCGAAGGCATCGAACACGCGGTCTGCAAACTCGGGCGAAATGCCGATACCGTCATCCTTCACGCGGATTTCGAACGCGGCCTTGCCCTCTTCGATGCATTCCTTTTCGGCGAGAGTCACGGAAACGTGCCCGCCTTCCGAAGTAAACTTGAATGCGTTGCTGACCAGGTTCAGAATCACGCGGTTCATGCGGTTCCTGTCGCAGAGCACCACCGGGTTCCTGAGGCCGTCGTATTTCACGGCAAAGGCGATGTTCTTGCCCACCATCTGCGCCTCGAACATGTCGCGGATTTCATCCATCATTTTGCGCAGGTCGGTGGGCCGCTCTTCCAGTTCCATCTTCCCGATTTCGATGCGGCTCATTTCGAGCATGTCGTTGATAAGGGCCATCAGGTACATGTTCGAAGAATCGATCTTGGTCAGGTATTTCTGGATTTGCTCGGGAGTCGCCTCCGGTTTGCGCGCCAGGTTGGTGTAGCCGATAATGGCATTCATGGGCGTACGCAGGTCGTGGCTCATGTTCGAAAGGAAAATGGTCTTTGCCCTGTTGGATTCCTCGGCGATATGCTTTTCGTGGTCCAGTTTCTGTTCGCGCTGCTGCTGCGTGCGGTAGATGTTCACCACGATGAAAATGCACAGGATAATGAAGAGCGTTTCTACCAGATTGTTCTTCAGCTGGGAATCACGGACAAGGTCCATCTGCTCTTCCATGAAGTCCTTTTCCTGTACCACCTGGGCTTCGGTCATGGGAATATGCATCTTTTTATGCAAATCCGTATGGAACTCGCTGATATGCACAATGACTTTCTCGGCCTCGTCGTTGGTGACCTGGCGTTCCCACATCACCGCCGAGAACAGCAATATGAACAGCATGGTCACCCACATGATGGCCGACTTGCCGAAACGGTTCTCCTGGTCGCGCATGAACACGGCCCTGTAAACGACGAACCCCACAATGCTCCACGCCATCAGAATCATGAAGGATTCCGTGGCAATTGTGTTCATGTTCCAAAGCGTCGGCGTAAGCGGGAAGAAAAAGAAGAAGGCGGATATTACGACACCCAGGATTCCGGTAAAGTTCAGCACTGTCTTTCGCCTGCCGGTTTCACTGCGGGCAATTTTCACTATTCCCGCAGAAACATACAGATAAATGATAGATGCACTGATGGAGGTGATGTCCACAATCCAGCCGATGGCCGTTCTCCCGAAGAACGGAATAATGCAGGAAAGGAGCATCACGTAGATAATGCCGTAGTTGGTGGCGCCGTGACGGTTGATATGCCCGAACCAGGACGGCATCACGGAATCGTTGGCAAGGCTCATGAACATGCGCCCGATTGTTCGGTAAAGCCCAAGAAGGCTCGTGGAAATGGCCGCCGTGATGGTTATGGCGAGCAGCACAATGCCGCCGTTACCGAGGGTCTTGAAAACGGCGTGGAATACCGGGACTGATTCAATGCCCTTGAGGTTCTTCAGGTTGGTAAAATAAGCTTCCCAGTCGCCAAAATTCGCGGGGGTCACCGAGACCGAAAGCAGCGCGGTGAGGGAATAGACGATGGCACCGGCAACAAGGGCGGCCATCATAATCGCAAAACTGTATTTCGGCTTGAAGTCATAGGTGGAAGAGGCAAAGCTCACCACGCCAAAACCTACAAATGCCCAGGGGGCAAGCACCAGCACGTTCACGATCTGCATCAGGGGGGAATGGTCCTTCGCGACTCCCGCCGTCGCAAAGGCCGGGCCCATATCCGAGAAATCAATCCCGCCCTTGCAGGCAATAATTGCAAACAGGCCGACCACACCGCCAAAGAATATGAGGGCAAGCACCGTATTCACCAGGCGCAGCACGTTGGTGTTCCTGCAACTGATGAACCCGAACAGAAGTATAATTGCAAGCGTGGTAAACAGCTCGCCTGCCCAGACCTCGTAGCCCATGATGGTATAACTGAAGCCCCTTTGCAATACGGGTCCGAACAAGAAACGGATAAACAGCACAAAGGCCGACATATTGGCCCACAATACCGCCAGGTACGCAAGGGCCGTGGCCCAGGTGCAAAGGAAGGAATGGTCGTAGCCGAAAAGCTGCTTGGTAAAGGAGAATACGCTCCCCGTGCCGGGAATGCGGTTCATCATGATGTGGAAATTGTAGGCGACAACACCCATCAGCACGGCGCCAAGCACAAGGGCGATAACTGTTCCCAGGGGGCCCGCAATCGGCAGGAGCGTTGTCGCGGGCATCACGAATGCACCCCAGCCTACGGCACAACCGAAGGAGAGCGCCCACGCACTCAAAACGGACAATTTTTTGTGTTTTTCAGACAACATAACGTTACACCCTTATCCACTTCTGCAAAATTTTTGCAAGTTCCTTGAAATCTATCGGCTTGGAGATATGGTCGTTCATGCCGACTTCCTTCGCCTTGCGGATATCGTCGGCAAAGGCGTTCGCGGTCATCGCCACGATGGGGATTCTCCTTGCGTAGGTCGTCATGGCCCTGATGGCCGCAATCGCCTTGTAAATGAAAAAGCCACCCGGCATGTCTTCGCCGATCTGCTCGATAACTTGCAAAGCCTGTTCGCTCAGGGGAAGGTGTCGACCGAACATGGGGACCTCGTATTCTAGTAATTCTGTTTTAAAGATATCTAAAAAAAATGCTTTGTCACACAATCCGATACCTTTTTATTTCTTTTTACATATATTTATTCACGGATAAAAGGAGTTTTCTCCAATGAAAAAACTACGCCAGATCACTACCGTCAAGAGACACGTCCTTATCGTAGACGACGAGGTGGTAAACCGAGAAATCCTGGGTAATATCCTTTCCGTGAACTACGACGTCGAATATGCCGACAACGCCAAGGAAGCCCTCGCAGCACTCTCCAGGCAAGACAAGCGGTTCTCGCTTATCCTGCTGGACCTGCTCATGCCCGTGATGGACGGGTTTGAATTCCTGAAAAAAAGAGAAACCACCGAAACACTCAAGCGCATTCCGGTCATCGTGATGACCTCCGAAAAGGAATCCGAAGTCCGCAGCCTCAAGCTGGGCGCCGCCGACTTTATCGCCAAACCCTTCGACATGCCCGAAGTGGTGCTCGCCCGCTGCGAAAGAATCATCGAACTCTTCGAAGACCAGGACATTATCCGCCAGACGGAGCGCGACCATGTTTCGGGTCTCTACACCAAGGACTACTTCTTTGAATACATCCGCCAGATAGAACTGTGGAGCAGGGACATCCCGCGCGACGCAATAGTATTTGACATCGAACAGTTCCACCTGGTGAACGAGTTCTGCGGAAGGGACTTTGGCGACCGCCTGCTTGCAGAAATCGGTAGCGCGCTCAAGAATGAACTCGCCCCCATGAACGCCATCGCCTGCCGTGCAGACGCGGACACGTTCTATATCTTCGCGACGCACCAAGAAAGCTACGACAACATCCGCAACATTGTCCAGGGAATCCTTACCGAATTCTTCGAGGTGAACCACATCCGCGTGCGCTTTGGCCTGTGGGAAAACGTGGACCGCAACGTAGAAATCGAGGCATGGTTCGACCGCGCGAAGGCCGCCTGCGACAAGAACCGCGGCGACCTGACCCAGGCGTTTACCCGCTACAACAACGAAATGCATTCCCGCTACATGTTCGAGGAAACACTCATCCGCGACTTGCAGAGCGCCATAGACAACAAGAACCTGATTGTCTATTACCAACCGAAATACAACATCGAAGGAGATACCCCGCGGCTCACCAGCGCAGAAGCCCTCATCCGCTGGATACATCCGACGCTCGGATTCATTAGCCCGGGCGACTTCATCCCGCTGTTCGAAGGGAACGGGCTTATACAAAAAGTAGACAACTTTGTCTGGAACGAGGTGGCAAAGCAAATTCGCAAATGGAAGGACGAATTCGGCGTGACGGTGCCCGTTTCCGTGAACGTGTCCCGCATCGACATCATGGACCCGGAACTGGAAACGAAACTTATGCGGCTTCTCGACGAAAACGGCCTTTCTCCGGAAGAATACATGCTCGAAGTGACCGAGAGCGCTTACTGCGAGAACATGGAGCGCCTCATCGAGGTCATCGAGAACCTGCGCAAGAAGGGATTCCGCATCGAGATGGACGATTTCGGTTCCGGATACTCCTCGCTGAACATGATTACCACGCTGCCCATCGACATCCTGAAAATCGACATGTCGTTCGTGCGCAACATGGAAAAGGACGAACGCAACCTGAAGCTCGTGGAACTCGTGGCGGGCATCGCGAAATTCCTCAAGATTCCTGCCGTAGCGGAAGGTGTAGAAACGCAGTCGCAGCTCGATACCCTCAAGGGAATGGGCTGCCAGATTATCCAGGGATACTTCTTCTCGAAGCCGGTCCCGCCGAAGGACTTTGTACCCTTCATCGAAAAGGAACTTGAACGCCGGAGGGGCGCATGATTACCATCGAAAAACTGAACACTTTTGGGGCAAATACCGCTGAAGGGCTTGCACGCTGCTTCGGGAACGAGGCGCTGTACCTGAAACTCGTGGCGACCATTCCCGGCGAGGGCAACTTCGACAAGCTCAAGGATTCCATTGCCGCGAAAGACCTGAAAGCCGCCTTCGAGGCGGCCCATGCGCTGAAGGGTGTTCTCGGGAACCTCTCGCTCACGCCGCTCTACACGCCGGTCGTAGAAATTACCGAATTGCTCCGCAGCAATACCGACATGGATTACAAAAGCCTGCTCGATACCATCCTCGAAAAGAAGGACGAACTTGGCAGGCTTTGCGCGGATTAGACTTTATTTTTAGAACCTTCCCACGATGAGGCCGGCGTAGAAGCCGGGCCACCAGCGCGCATTGTACCCATTGGCGCTGAAATCGTCGTGGTATTCACTGCGGGGCATGACAATTACTTTATCTGCATTCCCTTCGCTCACTATATTGAGCGTGCCGCCGACAGTCATGCCGAAGCCCGGGAACAGCTTGTGCACGAAGCCCAGGCGCAGGCGGTGATGGAAGTTGATATCATCCTCGTCCGTGTCCATGCCGAATCCTTCACGTGCGTTGAGGAACATGTATTCCAGTTCGAAGTGGTTGCCGTACTTGCCGAATTGCGTACCGAAACCGAGACCCGTTTCGTACATGTCGCTGAAATGCTTGAAGTTCGAACCCTTCTCGAATTCGCGGGTGCCTTCGAAGGCGGTAAACAGGTAGGCCGTGCCCAAGTGGAGTGAAAGCCCGAGCGCACCCATCTCGTTTACGGAAGAGGTCACGCTCCACACGCCGTTACCCACGATGTTGATGAGCCCTATCGGGGTGGATTCGCAAGTACCGCAGATGTTGATTATACCGACCTGCCTTCCGTTCGCCCTGCCCGCGATGTTCATGGTACTCACCTGTGCGCCTTCGACAGTGCCTGCGATGTTCATTGCCGCCGTCACCTGCACGTCCGACTTTCCTGCGATATTCATGGCTGCAGAAACCTGTACACCTGCATCCGCGGCAATGTTCAAGGCGGCAGTCACCTGCACGTCGGATTGGCCCGCATAGTTCAGGGCCGGAGAAACCTGGGCACCATTGAGAGAGTCGGCGATGAAGTTCGCCGTACCCGAGACCTGCGCGCCCGAAGAATTCTTGCCCGCGATATTCAGCGTCGATGCAATCTGCGCCCCGTCAAAGGACTGCGCGTAGTTGATCATGCCGCTAATCTGCGCGCCTTCGAAATGCGCATTCGCGCCGTTGTAGATGTCGGTCACCTGCAGGCCGTGCATCTCCTTTTTCGCGACGTTCGCGATAAAGCTCAGCTGCGTTCCGAGCATGTAGTCATCGGCCTCTGCGACAAAGACGCCAATCTGGATTCCCTTGCGCGGGTCCTTGTCGCTATCCACCGCGTGGAAGGTCACGCGGTATTTGCCATTGTGATCGAGAGAGTCGAGTGAGCACGCAATAGAATCACCCGCAGTGCAGTCACGCAATCCGCCGATTTCGCCACGGAGCGTCGTCTGTTCGGCACTCACGGCGGCAAACTGCCTGTGCGAAAGCTTTTCGCGGCGGTTGTTCTGGAGCGTCACCACCGCCTCGCTGAATTCCGCAGGGCGTTCCAGGCGCACAGTGTACTTGCCGGCAGGGAACCCGAGGCTCATCGCACGGCCCGCCTTCTTGTAGAGTTCCGCGACGAGTTCTCCTTTTTCATCGCGGATGAACAGGCGCCCATCCACGTCCTCGTCGAGTTCGAGGCCAGCGCTTGTGCTGCGCAAATCAGTCATCACCACGTCGCCCGTTCCCGCGAGGTTCATGTCGCGGCTCGGGTGCTGGGCGCCGCCCATCGTCTTCTCGGTGCGCTGGAGAGTTTCGTTAAAGGCAAACTGGTACGCTTCAGACAAAGTAACCTTTCCGTCACCGCTCAGGTCACCGGCGCCGCGGAGCCCGCTCACCAGCGAATGCGTGAAGAACGAGCCCCTGAGCTTGTCGCTTTCCTGGCTAGATTCATCCTGCGTGCTGCTGGTAATGAACGCGTAACCCTTCATGTCGCTGCTCTGGTCCACCATGAACGCGGGCACCGCCACACCGCCCTTCAGGCGTGTGATAGCACCCGAGCCGCAGGCATCGATAACCGCAATCTTCACGTCGGCCTTCATCGCGTCGATGCGCTTGCGCAGTTCCTTCCAGGCATAAACTTCATTCCCGAGGCGGAGTCCCTTCTCGTCGGCGTGCCCGCTGTAGTAAAAGAGCACCTCGTTACGGCCCGCGGCGGTCTTGCCCTTCGCAATCCTGCCATCAAGCACATCGAGCTGTTTCTGGAGGGCGGCCACGCCCGGCTCCTTCACGAGCACCACGTTGCCCGCCTGCACGCCGCCCATCTCGCCGAGCACCTTCGCAAAAGACTTCGCGTCACTTTCGGCATAGCGCAGCACCGGCCGGCCCTGCCCGCCATAATTCGCGCTCACCGCCACCACGTAGCGGTTAATGCGAGCGTTATCGCCCTGCTGGGCCGCATTCGCATTAGAAGCCGCAGCGAAAAAAAGAATTGCAATCAGTGAAATTATATGGAGCGTAATCGACGCGTCCAACTTTTCGATAATGTTCTTCATCCTACTATTCCCCAACCTTGCGTAATGTGATAGATACGGAGCGCACGTCCTTGCTCTTGAGCAGCGCATCGATGTTGTTCGCATCCAGTTCGAACGCCGCACGCGACGTGAGCAAGAAGAACTTCTCGAATTTCGGCGCGTTGTCGAGCTTGTAGGCGAACGGGAGCGTCGTCATCTTGCCGGGTTCGAGAGCAATCGCCTGCGAGCCATCGGCCATGTGCATCGTGACGGTCCCGTTTCCATCCATGCTGAAGAGCATTCCGTAGCACTTTTCGGGTACCGCGTAGCGCAACTGGATTTCGTCACCCTCGCGTGCCTCGCCCAGGTTCGACATCTGTACCGCGCTGTCGCCAGTCTTCTTCCAGACTTCCATGCGGGCATCCAGACCCTTGATGCGCGTGCCGTCATCCGGGACATCGGCCAAGGCAACATCCATCGCCAGCGCGCCACCGTCCGTAGCCGGGCCGATTTCGCGCTGGCTAAAGAGCGCCACCGACACCACCGCAAGCACCAGGGCCGCGGCGGCCGCGAACTTCACGAAACCGAAACGCGCCACGTTGTCCTTGCGTTCCGCACCATTGTCGCGGGCATCCATCTTCTCCGCGAGCCTCTCGAAAGGCATCTTGCGGAGAATTGCCACGTTGTCCTCGCGCAGCAGCTTCACACGATGGGCGAGCTTCTCGTCCGTCTTCTCGAGTTCGCGAATCTCGCGCATCTCGCCTTCGGGCAGGTCGCCCGTAAGGTATCGTTCCAGTTTCCAATCGGGGATCATCACTTTACCTCCAGATTCTTTACCTTGGCCTGCAGGCCACGCAAACGCTTGCGCACGCCACTCACCGAGAGCCCAACCTCGCGGGCTGTCTCCTCGAGCGTCATGCCGTCCACAAAATGCAGCACGGCCATCGTGCGGCTAGACTCCGGCTCGTGCGAGAACAGTTTCGCGAGGATTCCCTTCGCCTCCTGTTCTTCATGGTCTTCGTCCGCGCAGGCAATAGTCAACAACAGTTCGTTCGAATCCACATCGAGGCCACGGCGGTGCTTGTCTCGGATGCGGTTCAGGCAGAGCCTGGTCGCCGTATTCCACAAGAGGCTGCTCGGCTGCGTCGCGTCGAGGCGGTCCCAATGCTCAAAAACGCGTAAAAACACGTTCTGCATCATGTCCTGGGCCTCGGATTCGTCCCTGAGCATATAGAGGCAGCGCCTGAAAACCATCGGGGCGTAGGTCTCGTACAGCCCGGACATTTTCTCGCGATTTGCCTGATTATTGCCCTTCATGCTAGTATAACACCTATGGAGGTAAAAAGTGTCACCGCAAATTTAGAAAAAAAACTCAAAAAACCCCGCTAGCGCGCTAGCGGGGTCATTTCTTTCTAACAAACGGCTTGCCAGGGGACTTCTACGAAGTCCCTCGCTAATCGGCTCGGCAATGCAAAAACGCAAGCATTTTTGCGCTGCACTCGCCTCATTGCTAGTCCCTTACGCAGCGGACAGAGAACCCGGAGTTCTTGTGGAAGCCATACTCACTCACCCCTTTGCTGTTGTAGTTCATGGTCTTAGCATCCGCATAGTAGTCGTCGTCGCCATCAGAAGTCCAAAAGGTTGTGCAGAAGCCCTCACCTACGTACCCTTCAATTGGAATCTTGATGCCAACAGGCAATACGGCAAAGGAATAGATATCGGAGCCATTTCCATTATCGGCCCAACCACTTGCCGATTTGAGTCTCTCTGCCGCCGTCGATGTATACCCGTCTAATATAAATAACATACCCCACTCTATTCCCGTTGGCAGGTGCCAGCCCTCGGGGCAAATACCACGCACCGGGTATGTCGGCGAGCACATCGTTTCATCGCCGCAACCTTTGCCATTCGTGCTCCACCTGCCCACGCTATCCATTGCGGCGGACCACGTGTAAAGGCGACCGTATTTGGCACAGTTGGCAGGATCATTGTCATAGCACCAACTCGTGGAATCGAAGGTAATATCGCCACTTTCAAAGGGAACACCTGTGTAGGCGTAGTTCAAATTCTCCGCCATCCAGATTTGTTTGCCGATTTTTACAATCTTGTATGTTTGCCCGTCACGCCCATCAGTCATAGTTCCTGTAACTCCATCTTCAAAGAAACTGATACTCGACGCATCACTTGACAACGATTCCGCAGAACTACTACTTGACTTGGCATCGCCGTTTTTACTGCTACTCGATTTCGCAGAAGAACTGCTGGACACACTTGTCTCGCTTTCGCTCGACTGCGGTGTGACGCTAGAGGAACTACTTGAATCGTCGCAGTCCTCGCAAACAGACGAAGACGAATCCTCGTCGGGGCGGGTTGTGAAACCGCTGCTCTCGTCATCGCCGCAAGCCGCAAGCAGGAATGCGGACATGGCACATATTGCTAAAACTCTTTTCATTGTTTTTGCCTCTCTACCCTAAAATTAATCCTTGATGCAGCGGACAGAAAAGCCATAGGATTTATTAGTGTAATCCAAATTCACATAGTCGTATTTGGAACTCATAGTCGCCACGTACGCACCAGCACCATCATGCTCCTCAAATTCCGTAGAGCTCAAAAGGTAAGCATAATACTTCGCATAGGAGTAAGAGCCACCCTTTGCCACATAGCCGGAAGGCAGCACCGAGAAGCCGAATTCATCTGTACCATTACCATCTTGAATCCAATCAGATGTAGATTTAAGCATTTTACCCGCTGTTAATTGTCCGCCAACTGCATTGAACAACGTATCCCATTCAGCCTTACTCGGCATGTGCCAACCCGAAGGACAAACACCCTGAATATTTCCCGACGGCAACGAGCAAATTTTTCCATATCCACATTCACTCTCCGGCTTGCCAACCGCTGTAGCCCACCTATAAAGGCGACCATACTTCGCACAGTATTCTGCTGAATCATTATAGCAGAAACTAGAATCTATTTCGTAGTTCAGGTTCTCCGCCATCCAAGTCTGTGTGCCAATTTTTACGGTCTTGTACATCTGACCGTCGCGGGTGTCCGTCATAGTCCCCGTAACAACAGTCAATGGATCTACATATCCTTCGGGGACGCTGCTGCTTGACACGCTTGTCACGCTGCTACTGGACTTCGTTTCATCAACGCTAGAACTTGAAGAAGGCCTTACCGGTGCAGTCGAAGGATCCCCTTTGACGCAACGGACACTTTGTCCATAAGACTTGCTATTCTGATACGTATAAGAATTGGTATAAACGTTGTTTATATTGAAATACCGGCCATCATTGGCACTGTATTCAGTAGCGCTCCAGTAATAAACATCCGAGCCCACCTTTTCCCATTTAGTAGCAGAAATTCTTCTTCCGGTCGGGAGTGCGGCAAAGCCGTAAAGATCCGTACCGTTGTTGTCAGGCGTTCCGGCGTAGTTCCATCCAGTCAACGCCTTGAGTGGTTCACCAGATACAGGGGCATTTCCTAATGCCACGCTCAATAGGCCCCATTCATAGATTGACGGCAAATGCCAGCCGTCAGGGCAAATTCCCTGCACAGCTCGATCAAGTCCGCACTTTTTGCCATAGCCGCAATCCAACGGAGCCTCGGCATCGTTCGCCAAAGCAACAGAGTCAATCGCTGCAGCCCAGCTGTAATAACGGCCACTCACCTTGCATTTTTTTTCATCACCCTGATAGCACCAGTTGTTGCCCTTCAAGCTCGGAGTCTTGACGCTATCGGCATAATTCAAATTCTCCGCCATCCACACCTGCGAATAATTTGAGTCTGGCACTTCAATTTTCACGACCTTGTAAACCTGCTTGTCACGCGGGTCGATTATCGAGTCGTACTTGATATTCGGATTCAGGCGAGTTTCCTTGGGCACATCCCAGCTCCACCCATCAGAATAACTGCTACTCGATTTCGCCAGGCTACTGCTAGAGCCAGCCACTGGGGATTCGCCTTTCAAGCAACGGACCGAACTCCCGATATACTTGTTACTGTAGAACTTGCGTACAATGGTATCCGTGTACAATCTTATACCATACGCATAATCATCGTACCCTTCGTACCATTCAGAAGTCCAGAAGACAGCAGCCTCGCCCACAAAGTCCTTGCTCCCCCAGCCACCAGCGGGCAACACAGTGAAGCCGAAATCATCCGTACCATTGCCGTTACTATTCCAGCCACTCGTAGACTTGAGTTTCATGCCTGCAATCGAATCCCCACCAACCGCAGCGAGCAGCATTCTCCATTCCGCAGTATCAGGCAGGTGCCAGCCGCTAGGGCATGCATCCATTGCCGCACTCCATTCATAAAGGCGACCATACTTTGCACAGTATTCAGCAGAATCATTATAGCAGTAACTGGAATCCGTTTCAAAGTTCAGGTTTTCCGCCATCCACACCTGATCACCGATTGTTACGGTCCTGTAAACCTGGCCGTCGCGGGTATCCGTCAGGGTATTCTTTTCGGCATTGTACGTCGTGTCATGGGAAGAACTGCTGGATGTCATGCCGGCCGATGTGCCGGCATCACCGTTTTTACTACTGCTCGACTTCGGTGTGACGATTAAGACAACGCTGTCGCCGTCCGCGTAGGCTTCGATGAACTTCTCGAATGCGGGCACGGTATCCCCGAGGTCCCAGGCTTCCACATTCTTGCGGATGGAATCGAGCCCGCCATTTGCCGTAGCCTCGACCGCCCATTCCGAAATCGTTTTTTTCGTGCCGGAATCTTTCCACTTGCCGGTTTCCGCGAACGATTCTACGAACTTTTCCATACGCGTAACAAGTCCCGCGTCATCCGTTTCCGCCTGCATCATCACGCTCACGGCAAGCAGCGCCGCGTTCTCGTCGCCCGACTCGAAGATATTCAGGTTTTCGAACTCCACGAAGTCGCCCTTGATGTCGAATGCCGCAAGCACTTCCTTTTCGGCCCGCGCCTTCGCTTCCGCGAACTTCTTGCCCTTTTCCGTCACGAGGAACATCAGGCGTTCGTATTCCAGTTCGGTAAGCAAGTTGATGTTCACGTTCTTGCGGTCCTTCAAGTTCGTCAATGCATGGAGCGTCAACTCCTCCGAGGACTTCTTACCGGTAATCTCATTGCGGTATTTACCCGTCACCTCGAACAAGGCACATGTAGACTTGAGAGAGACACCGTCGATGGCAAAGTCGCCCTTGTCGCTCTCGACTTCGCCCTCGAAAATCTCATCCGTCAGTTCAAGCGTCTTGCAGTCGATTCCATGCACAGTCACCTTAGAACCCTTCACGAACGGGCCCTTCTGCGCCAAGCCCGCGATATCCTTCGCGACAATGCCCATGTCTCCCGAGGCGCCGCCCGCGACATCCGACTTGTCATCGGAACATGCCAAGAACATGGCGCTCACCGCGAGCATCCCGAGAGCAGCACCCCACTTCAGCATCGATTCCTTCATCGTGAACATATCTTGTTCTCCCTTTCCCTAAATTTAATCCTTGATGCAGCGGACAGAGTTCCCCGCCACCTTAGCAGCATCAGACACTTCAGCATTCTTGTCAATACACTGTATAGACATTACACCGCCATTAAGACCATCCGAATCTTCATCAGCGCTCCACCAATA
Organism: Fibrobacter sp. UBA3718; assembly: GCF_002371935.1. Classification (NCBI taxonomy): domain Bacteria; kingdom Pseudomonadati; phylum Fibrobacterota; class Fibrobacteria; order Fibrobacterales; family Fibrobacteraceae; genus Fibrobacter; species Fibrobacter sp. UBA3718. The sequence continues at coordinate 79,659 of NZ_DFHR01000004.1, forward strand.
AGACGTATAGCCTGCATTGCGATAGGCATGTTCATCTTCAACAGAAAAACCAAAGATGTTTACATACCCCGCTGGCAATGCGGAAAAACCAAAATCATCCGTACTTTTTTCATCACCACACCAACCAATAGATGACTTAAAATACTTGGCATTCGCTCTTAAGGGATTCTCACTCGATTCGGCAAGCATTATCCCCCATTCATCCTTTGATGGCAGATGCCACCCATTAGGACAAATCCCCTGCACTCTTTCAGGAAGTTCGCATGGACCCATAGATCCACAATTCTGAGGATTCTCCTTATCCATAGCAAGAGCCACCGAATCAATCGCCGCGGCCCACGTGTAAAGACGGCCAGCCACGTCACAATGGGCTTCGTCATCATCATAGCACCAACTTTGTTTCTTGAGACTCGGAGTTTTTACACTATCCGCATAATTCAAATTTTCCGCCATCCATACCTGCTTGCCAATTTTCACAGTTTTGTATGTTTTGCCGTCACGGTCGTCTACAAAGGTATCATAATTGATTTTCGGATTAAGGTAAGACTCCTTCGAGACACTCCAATCAAAATTCAAAGCATCACCGGAATTTCCACTACTACTTGAAGACAGCGTAGAAGCCGACCCATCCTTGATACAACGGATGCTGCGTGCATGGTACTTTACATAAGCAGGAATTTCCGCGTGCAAATTACTGTAGCTCAAATCCAAATAATAAACTTCTTCAGACGCATACCAATCAAACTCTGATGAGCTCCAAAACGAAGCATGCATACCTTCATCATAAAAACGGTAAGAATCTTTCTCTCCCGCAGGAATAGCGGAAAAACCATAATCATCAAAGCCATTTCCATCATCTTTCCAGCCTTTCTTTGACTTAAGCGTCCTGCCCGATATATATTCTTCTCCTGCATAAACATACAGCACCTTCCATTCATCAAAACTAGGCAAATGCCAATCCGAAGGGCAAATACCCTGAACATCCGTCGTACGATAACATCCCGTACCACTTTCGCTGTAGCCACAGCCTGTCTCGACAGAGTCCATCGCTGCAGCCCATGTATAGAGACGGCCATACTTTTCACAATTTTTTGAGGAGTCGTTGTAGCACCAGCTACGTCCCAAGAGGCTCGGAGTCTTCGCACTATCGGCGTAATTCAGATTCTGGGCCATCCAAACTTGGTCCCCGATTTTCACAGTCTTGTAAACCTGCCCATCACGTGAATCAACGATGGAATCGTACTTGATTTCAGGATTCAGATAAGCTTCTTTCTCATATGAGTTCAAGACCGTCTCACTGGCAGAGCTACTACTATTGCGAGAACTCGAAGAGGTCGTGGCAATCTCACTGCTGCTGGATTCCGGATCAGTTCCGTTATCAAGCTTGACGCAACGAACCGAGTACCCCAAATCCTTAGCGGCGTAACTCCTCAAGTTTACATTGACGTCGTCATAGTCCAACCACATCGCATATGCGCAGCCGTTACCGGTCTCCGGAACACCCTCGCTACCGCACTCCGTAGAACCCCAGAAGCTCGTAGTGTAACCCACGCCGTAATAGCCCGCATTGCTGATACCAGCAGCCAGCGCCGAGAATCCGAAAGCGTCAGTGCCGTTGCCGCTTTCGCCATCATCGTCATTCCAGCCGCTGGTAGACTTCAGTTTAGTACCGGCACCTTTTTCGCCGCCCACAGCCTCGATCAAGGTCGCGTAATCAGCTTCGCTGGGCAAATACCAGCCATCGGGGCAAACGCCACGAACATTCCCGGATGACAGATTGCATTCTTTTCCGAGCCCGCACTCTTCCTCCGACTTGCCTACCGCAGCGGCCCAGGTGTACAGCCGGCCATACTTGTCACAGTATTTCGACGAATCGTTGTAGCAAGAACTGGCCGCTGTTTCAAAGTTCAGGTTTTCTGCCATCCACACCTGATTGCCGATTTTCACGGTCTTGTAAACCTTGCCGTCGCGCAGGTCCTTGAGCGTATTTGCGGTTGCGTCGTATTCACTGCCAGAATTGTCATTGCGAGAACTCGAAGAGTTCGTGGCAATCTCATTGCTACTAGAAGATTTACTATCGCTGCTCAGGATGACGGCATCGCCGAAGACTTCGATGTACTTCTCGAATGCGGGCACCACGTCGGCATAGCCCCAGCTTTCGATATTCTTGCGAATCGAATCCAGCGTTCCGTCGGCCGTAGCGGCAACCTGCCACTCTTCAATCGCGGCCTTCGTCTCGCCATCGCTCCACTTGCCGGTTTCCGCGAACGAGTCCGCGAACTTTTCGACACGCTTCCCGAGCCCGGCCACATCCGTTTCCGCATGCATCAACACGCTCACGGCAAGCAGGGCCGCATTGCCGTCACCGCTTTCATAGATAGTCAGGTCTTCGGAATTGTCGAAGTCGCCCGCGATACCGAACGCCGCAAGCACTTCCTTCTCGGCCTGTTCCTTCGCATCCGCGAACGTCTTCCCCTTCTCGGTCACGAGGTACATCACGCGCTCGTATTCCAGCTCGGTGAGCAAGTTGATATTCACATTCTTGCGGTCCTTCAAATCCGTCAGCGCATGGAGCGTAATCTCGCCCGCCGACTCCTTGCCGGTAATTTCGCTGCGGTACTTGCCCGTCGCTTCGAACACTGCGCACGTAGAAGAAAGCGTCACGTCGTCAAACGCAAAGTCGCCCTTGTCGCTCTTGACCTTGCCTTCGAAGACCTCGTCCGAGAACTTCATCGTCTTGCAGTCGATTCCCTGCACGGTCACGGCGGAACCCTTCACGAACGGGCCCTTCAGCGCTTCGCCCGCGATATCCTTCGCGACAATGCCCATGTCTCCCGAGGCGCCGCCCGCGACATCCTGCTTGTCGGAACACGCCGTCAAGACAGCCATGGCGGCAAGCGCACAGGCCGGAATAAACCGAGTCCCAAAATTCCTGTTCATCGCTCCTTTCATTTCCTTTACCCCTTTTTATTTTTCAAATCTTTCTTGGTTTCAATCCGCTTGCTCAGCGGGAAAAGTTGCATGTTCATGCGGTACACGCGTTCCGTCTCGTCTTCTTCGGTCGCAATCGCCACGACGCGGCGGTAAAAGTCCGCCATCTCCTTGCGGATGCGTTCGTACGAGCGTTCCGTAAGGCCGAGCACGAACCCGGACATGGTGCGTTCGGAAAGCGGCAGGTCGATAGCCTTGATTGCGAATTCCCCCATCTGGCGTTGCAGTTCGCGGGCCGCCACGGGCACCACATCCATGTCACCCATCGTAATCGTCTTGTCCGTCTGGTGGTAGTTTCCGTCCCTGTCCTTCTTCAGGAGCTTCATCCTTACCAAAAAGTTCAGCGTCTCGGTCACCTCGGCCGCGGTAATCAAGGGGCTGCAGGCGCGCGCCATCTCGAGGGGCTTGGCTCCCGGCATGTGCGGGGCGAGCTCGCGCAGCACCGGATTCTTCCACGACTTAAAGTAGTCGAACTCGTCGTTGCCCAGCACGCGCATCTTGTGCGCCTTCGCGAGCGCACAGCGTTCCTCGAACGCGGCACGCTTGGCCTTGTCGCTTTTCGCGTGCGCATACGAGACCATCAGTACAAAGTAGGTCTGTTCGTAACCGGCGAGCCCCATGGCGCTCGCGACAGAACCCGCGGATCCGACACTCAGGTTCTTTTTCCCCTCGCAGACATACTTCAGGAACACCGCCGACGAGAATCCGGCATCCTGGGCGAACTTCTGCCACGAAAAGACGGAGCTGCGCTTGCGCTCTTCGTAGTAGTCCAGGATATACTTGCGATAATCCGTGTATTCAACGATTTCCTTCATGTGTACAAATATACCTTCTTTTCGCCCATTTAGAACATAAACATGGCGATTTTAGTCAAATTTTACCACTTTTGGCTAAATTCTAAAAAATTTGGCATTTTGGAACATGAAGGCATGTTCTGAGAACATAGCCCCGGAACATGATAAAAGCAAAAAGCCCCGCCGGATTGGCGGGGCGACCTGCATTACGACTTTGGCTTATAGTAAGTATGGACTTCTATGGAGTAGCCATACCTGAACACCGTCGCACTTTCTCCTGCCGAGACATTCGCCCCGACAAGGACCACGATTACGTATTTCGCCTTGGCGGTTTCCTTTTCATAATAATCGCGACGGACCTTCGAATCGCTTGTCGCCACCTCATGCATAAAGTAAATGCCGTCCCTCCCGTTATACGTCGCCTGGCCGATAGAATCCGACTTCACGTAGACAAACCCGTTTTCCTCGAGCACGCCCTTGAACTGATCCAGGCTATCCCTGGCATCATCCTCCAGAGAAACGGACACATACTGCGAATAATTCTTGCCGCTCGTATGCACGCTTTCCGTACCCGTTATATGGCGGACATACCAGAATGTCATGAGCGAGTCGTCATCCCATGCCCTGCGATCCTTATCCGAAACATAATCCTGGATAAAGCCTACTTCTTCCGGCAAGTCTTCCTCGTATCGCGGGGCATCAAAATCATAGCCGTTCCTTTTCCCGCCCTGTCCCTTGACGCAGCGGACAGAAACGGCATGGCTGATATGCGTCATATACACATTGGATCCGGAACCCTTGACGAAATGGATAGTCGAGGGAGTAATCGAAATGTAGCTCAGCCAATCCGTCGTTTCTATCGAGGCCGTCCAGAATTCCGACGACGTTCCAAGCCCCGAAAATTCCTTGCCATTAAACACGCCCGCAGGAACTACATTGAAGCCGAAGCGATCCGAGGAATACGTCTTTTCGAGATAATCATCCCGGTAATACGCCTGCAAGGCATCCCCGGCACTTTCGCCTTCACCATGGGCATCGGCATACGCAAACAGCGTGTCCCATTCCGCGTGTTCCGGCACATGCCAGCCATCGGGGCATATTCCCTCACGGGGGTGGAAATCGCTACGGAGCCTGCACCCGGAGAAGTTGTCACCACATCCCCTGTTCGAGGTATCCAGGGCAATTTCCCAGTTATAGAGGCGGCCATACTTCTCGCAATTCTTCTCGTCATCTTCGTAGCAGAGGCTGCCTTCGGCGGCATAGTTCAGGTTCTCCGCCATCCACTCCTGCGACCCGAGCTTCACTGTCTTGTAGACACGGCCATCGCGGGCATCCGTCAGTTCTCCGAAAACAGGTTCTCCCGAATCGACGGACGAGCTGCCGGGCTCGTTTCCGGAACTGGAAGAGGCCGGTTCTTCACCCGGAATATGCCAGCGTCCGCCTTCGCAGACGAAGTACTCGTTGTACATCTTGCTCAGCTTGTTCACGTTGCGCTTGGTATCGCCCTCGCGCTTCGATGTGCACTGGCCGAGCCCGTAGTTGTCCCACCAGAAGTTCGTCACGTATTTCTCGAAGGCGGGCACGGAATCCGCATACTTCCAGTCTTCCACGTTCTTGCGCACCTTCGAAAGCGAGCCCTTCAAATCAACATCGCAGGCCCAGTCCGCGATTGCGGTCTTCGCATCAGCATCGTCCCAGCTGCCGCCTTCCGCAAGCGATATGCTGAATTCGCCCATGCGTTCGGTAAGCCCGGCCACGTCGACATCGCTCTGCAAGAGCACGCTTATCGCAAGCAGAGCCGCATTTCCGTCGCCCGTCTCGAAGATGTTCAAATCTTCGGATTCCGCGAAGTCGCCCTCGATCCCGAACGTCGCGAGCACTTCCTTTTCGGCCTGTTCCTTCGCTTCGGCAATAGATTTTTTCTTCTCGGTGACAAGGTACATCACGCGCTCGTATTCCAGGTGCGTGAGCAGGTTGATGTTCACCGTCTTGCGCTTGGTGAGGTCGGTCAGCGCGCGAAGCGTCACCGTGCCCGTAGACTTCTTGCCCGTAATCTCGTCGCGGTAGTAGCCCGAGGCCTCGAGGATGGCGTACTGCGACTGCAGATTGATATCCTTGATGGCGAAGTCGCCCTTGTCGCTCTTGATGGTGCCCTTGAAACTCTTGCCCGTCTGCTTGAGCGTGATGCCGTCAAGCTCCTGCACCGTCACGGAGGAACCCGTCACGAACGGGCCCTTCTGCGACACGCCCGCCACTTCCCAGTCCTTGACCGCGGTGATGCCCTCGGATTCCTCGCTCGTACCGGTGGTTTGCCGGCCGTCGGAACAGGCGGTCACAAGAATCGACCCGAGCATAAGCGTCGGCAGAATCCATTTCTTCATATTCAAATCCTTTTTGGTAAACATACTTTATTCTCCTTTACCCGGCGTCCCCTGGACGCGTTTTAAATTCTCCGTGAGCGGGAAAAACTGGAAATTGAGCCTGCACACCTTATCCGGATGCTGCTCGTCGGCGACTAGCGACACGATGCGCTTGCGGCACCGCGCAAGTTCTTCTATAACCTTCGCGTAGGTTTCTGCGGTCACGCCCATCGTAATCCCGCTGAAGTGGCGTTCCGAAATCGGCAACTTGTCGAGGGCATCGAGCGCGAATTCGCCCATCTGCCGCAGCAGCGAATGCACCGCAACGGCGACCACGTTCAGGCGGCCTGTCGTAAGCGAGCGGTTCGTCTGGTGGTAATTGCCCTTGATGTCGCGCGTAAGGAGCCCCGCCTTCATGAGGAAACTCAGGCTTGCACTCACGTCGGCCGCCGAAATTGCGGGTCTGCAGGCCTTCGCAATCTCGTGTGGTTTCGCTCCCGGCATGGCAACCGCCAGCTCGCGCACCACGGAATGCTTCCAGGTTTCGTAGAAGGTGTACAGGTCGCTGCCCAGGATTTTCACATGGTGGGCTTCGCTCAGCGCCTGCATCTCCTCAAAACATTTCTTCTTTTCGCGCTCCGTCTTCGCGCCTTCGTAGCGCACCATCAAAATAAAGTAGTCGTACTCGAAGCCGAGCAACCCCATAGCAAGCGCAGTTTTCTTCGCTCTTTCTTCCCGAAGACGCGTCTTGCCGTCGCAAACCAGCTTCAAGTACGACCCCGAGGCAAACCCCGCGAGCCTCGCAAATTCGCGCCAGGTAAATGCGGAACTACGCTTGCGTTCGCGGTAGTAGTCCAACACGTACTCGCGGTAGTCTTTATATTCAACAACTGATTTCATCATGACTATAAGATAGATTTATGCGGGCACGCATGCAACATTTTTGTTAAAACAAAAATGGCGATTTTAAGCAAATTTCGCCACTTCTGATTATAGCAGAAAGATTTTTGTTAAAGTAAAAAACAAAAACGTGAAACTATAAAACAAAAAAGGAGCCCCCGGCGCATTGCCGAGGGCATTCCTTTGTAAAGATCCTCGCCTTCGCGGGGATGACGTCTTAGCTCAGGCGGCTAATCATGTAACCGGCGCAGACAGCAGTACCGATAACGCCGGCCACGTTCGGGCCCATGGCGTGCATCAGCAAGAAGTTCTGCGGGTCATACTTGGCACCTTCCACCTGAGAAACACGTGCAGCCATCGGCACGGCGGACACGCCAGCAGAACCGATAAGCGGGTTCACGGGGTTCTTCGGAGAGCACCAGTTCATGATCTTCGCGAGGAAGAGGCCGGCCGCGGTCGAGAAACCGAAGGCGACAACGCCCATGGCGATAATCATGAGGGTCTGCGGCTTCAGGAAGATGTCGGCAGACATCGTGAGACCCACGGAAGTACCGAGGAAGATGGTCACGATGTTCATGAGTTCGTTGGAGGAGGTCTTCACGAGACGTTCCACGACGCCGGCTTCCTTGAAGATGTTGCCGAGCATGAGCATGATGATAAGTGCGGAAGCGTCGGGCACCACGAGGATACAGACGATCATCACCATCACGGCGAACACGATGCGTTCGGCCTTGCTCACCTGACGGAGAGCCTTCATGCGGATCTTGCGTTCCTTGTCGTTGGTCATCAAGCGCATGATAGGCGGCTGGATGAGCGGGACAAGAGCCATGTAGGTGTAGGCCGCCACGGCGATAGGTCCGATGAGGTGCTTTGCAAGTTTGTTCGCAGTGAAGATGGAGGTCGGACCGTCGGCGCCGCCGATGATACCGATGGAGGCCGCTTCACCGAGAGTAAAGCCACCGAGAGCCACGGCACAGAACATGGTCGCGAACACACCAAACTGGGCGCCACCGCCGAGAAGCAGCGTACGCGGGTTGGCGATAAGCGGTCCGAAGTCCGTCATGGCACCCACGCCCAAGAAGATGATGGGCGGGAAGAGTTCCAGGTGGATACCCTGGCTGATGTAGTAGTAGAGGCCGGCAGTCGGCGTGAACATACCTTCGATGCTCCAGCCGCCATCGTAGAACCCGGCGCTCGGGATATTCACCGCCAGCGCGCCGAGCGAAATCGGCAAGAGCAGCAGCGGCTCATACTTTTTGACAATCGCCAAGTACATCAGCACGAAACTCACGATCCACATAATCACCATGGGGCCGGTGACATATGCGAATCCGGTATCGCACGCGAACTCGACGACCGAATTTAAGAGTGAACTCATTTATCTGTACCTCTTAGGCGATGGTCATGAGGGTCTGGCCGTCGACGACGGTATCGGTTTCCTTGACGGAGATGGAGTTGACGGTGCCGGCGCACGGAGCGACGACCGGGTTTTCCATCTTGAGGGCTTCGATGATGGCCACTTCCTGGTTGGCTTCGACCTTGTCACCGACCTTGACCTTCAGCTTGAACACGGAACCGGCGAGCGGGCACTTCACTTCGGTACCACCGGCTGCGGCGGGGGCTGCTGCAGGAGCGGCAGCGGGGGCAGCGGGGGCAGCGGCGACCGGGGCTGCCGGAGCGGCGGCGACGGCGGAATCAAGAACTTCTACTTCGACGTCGTAGGTCTTGCCTTCGAAACTGATACGGACTGTTTTCTTCATTTTGATTTTTCCTGGCTTATAAGCCTGTTAAGTTTTAAAAGTTGACCTTACTTGACAATCGTCCAAGCAGGGGAGTTAATGTTCTTGTAGGCGGTCACGCGGCAGGGCTGACCGATGGCCTGGGTCGCAGCGGCGGTCACCAGGGCAAGGAACGTATCGTTGCTCATGCCGGGGTGTTCTTCCAGGGCGGCCACGGCGGCAATGCCGAGGAAGGCCTGGAGCTGCTTGTTGGTGAAGCCCGGGTGGACGCTCTTCGCGTTCGGGTCCCAGTCGCAGTGGGCCGGGGCGATCGTCTTCGGAGCGGCGGCGGCAGCAGGAGCAGCCTTGACCGCGGGTGCCGGAGCCTTGATCTTGTTGAGGCCGAGCTTCGCCATGATGAAGTTCATAAGGTAGCAGAGCACCGTGAGGCCGATAATCACCACCATCACCACTATGAGGCCGGTAGCCTGGAATTCAACCAGGGAACCGATGCCGAAGGTGTCGGAATCGCCCTTGCAGCCCTGTTCGGTGGAGTATTCGCCCTTGCAGTAGGTGGACCCGAGCTTCGCCTTCGCGATGGGGAGGACCTTGTGGCCGGCGGCGTTCTCGATGGAATCGCGCACGTCGCGGGCAATCACTGCCTGGTCGTAAGTCTTGTAGAGAACCGCATGGTTACCGCCGTGGGTTTCCACGATCTTGTAAACCATGTCATCGCTCATGCCCGGCATGGAAAGCTGCGCCTGGACCTGGGCTGCGTCGGAGGGGAGCATGAGCCCGAGCTGTTCGTCGAACTTGCCCTTCACCTTGGCAGCCGGTTCGCTTGCAACGATAGCCGGTTGCTGCACAGCTTCTTCGGCGACAGGGGCCGCGGCGGGGGCCGGGGCTACTGCGGAATCGGCTGCATTCTGTACTGTTTCATTCATATAGGAATGTGTCCATTTAATTAAGTGAACTGTTTGATAAAAATCAACGCGGGAAAAGATAGTTTTTTTAGAGAAACAAGAGTGGGCAGATTCTGAAAAACTACGGTTTCAGCAGCAGCTTGTTGTTTTTCTGGAGGCCCTCGTTATCGAAACGGACGGTCGGGTCCTTTCCGCCCCTGAAGGCATCCTCGCTCTCGTAGAGCGAAAGCGCCACGGAAACGCCCGGCAGGGTCGCAACGTTTTCCTCCCCCGCTGCAACTTTATATGTAAAAGCAAACTCCTGCGAACTTTCGTCCTTGAACGTACCCTTGGGAATGCGGAAATACGCGCAGGGCGTAGCCCATGTTGTGCGCAGTGAGCGCATCCAGCAGTTCTTCCAGCCCGCTCCAGTCGTAGACACCCTTTGCCGGGTTCAGCTTGTTCCACTGCTGGTAGCCGGAACCGTAGGTAACGAGACCCATAACCACGGGAAGCAGCATAGCGGGCAATGCAAATCATTTCATTTCAGCCTCTTGATGTCTAGCAGGTTTAGCCGGGGCAACCCATATATAAACATAAATATAACTTCGGCAAACACAGTTTGCCTCTATATTTTTTCAGGACTTGCCACCAGACCCCTTGCCACGATGCAAAATTTTTCTATAATTGAGCCCGTCGAAAGACCTTCGGATGATTAGCTCAGTTGGTAGAGCAGCTGACTCTTAATCAGCGGGTCGCAGGTTCGACCCCTGCATCATCCACGAAAACCTCTCCCCAGCGGAGAGGTTTTTCTTTTAGGCTTATTACCGAGCGGCACCCTTGTAGCGGATGGCGAGCATGGTGAGGTCATCGCTCTGTTCGGCACCGCACACAAAGTCCGCGACCGATTGCGACATGTTGTCGAGCAGTTGCTGCGGAGATTCCCCTCTAATTACACGGGCGACTCGCTCCCTGCCAAACAATGCATTTTCCGAATTCATCGCCTCGGTCAGCCCGTCGGTAAAGAGCATCACCATGTCGCCCGGAACAAGTTGAGTTTCCTGCTCCACATAGCGGGTTTCTTCCATCGCGCCGATAGGCAGGCTGGATTTCGCATTGAGTGTCCGGACAGATTTTCCCGCCACAACCAGCGGGTGTTCATGCCCCGCGTTGCAGTAGCGCAACATTCCTGTCGCAAGGTCGATAACGCCTACAAAGAGCGTGACGAACATGCCCGTCTCGTTCCCGCGACTTGCCTGCTTGTTCATGCTGTGCACGATACGCGACGGATCGTTCAGATGCGATGCGGCGGAACGGAATACCGCCTGCGTCATGGACATGAAGATAGCAGCCGGAATACCCTTGCCGCACACGTCACCGATACTGAAGAACAATTTGCCGTCGCGTATAACGTAGTCATAAAGGTCGCCGCCCACCTGCTTTGCAGGCACGAGGCTCCCCGCAATTTCGAGACAATCGTCGACATAGGTCTTCCCGGGCAACATCGCCAGTTGGATGCGGCTCGCAATGTCCAGCTCCCTGTTCATGAATTCCTTTTCGGCGTTTGCGTCGTTCAGGCGGCGCGCACTCCGGATGCTCCTGTAAACGATGATCCCGAGAAGCAACAGTCCAAACAGCTGGAAGGCGACAACAGGCAACAGGGCGCGCTGCTGGTTTTCATAGAGTTGCACGGAGAGCGACGAAAGCTCGTGCATGGGGATATCCGCGCCGATGACGGCAACCGCATTCCCCTTGTCATCGCGCACGGCACGCGAGTACGTGGACATGAGGATAACGTAATAGCGGCTCATGTAGGGCTCGCTCCAGAATCCGTCACTGACGATGCCGTCGCGGTACCAGGAACGTTCCGTGTAGTCGAAACCTATGACGGTATCCGCGATGTTCCCGGTCGATTCGTCTACGAAGGTGAAGTACCCGTTGCGCACGCCGTCTTCGCCCACGCGGTGGGCAAAGTCGACACCCACGATTTCGGGATGTTCGCTCACGACTCTACGCAGGGCACGATGCAGGGAATCCTCCTGCCCCAGGGAAAGCAGGCGCTCCACCTCGGGCAATACGCCGGCAATGGCATCTTCCGCAATGCGCTTCACCTCGACGATATGGTTGGTGGCCTTCAGGTCGCGCTGCGCCATTTCTTCCACCTGCGAGGAGATGGCGTTCCTCATGGAAACATACTGCACGACAGCAGCAAGTTCCAGCACGACTGCAGCCGCGACAATCACTCCGATTCCCTGTAGCCTAGTTATCCGCGAAAAATTCATATGGCGCCGTTTTTTTTAATATATCTTTTTTACTGTCGCAGTTACATTATTCCCGTTTCGAGGCCCTTGACAGGGACATAGCGCACGGAACCGTCGGCAGAAATAATCATCGCGACACCCGCCATGTAGTTGACCCAGTGGTATTTTTCGTAGTAGCGCACGTTCGCATGCCCGTCGCTCGTGTACGCAAGGAGCGGGACCACCAGGTAGTCGTGCGTGCACATCACGTTCACGCGCTTCATGCTCCCGATGTTCGCAAGAATCTCGTCCTTGAGCAATTGTTCGCTGCGTGTTTCCAGGTCGTAGAATGCATCGGGATAGGCGCCCGTGAACCCGTACTTGGAATACACCACCCAGCCACCGCCATCGGATTTCACGTAGGCGTCCGCCTTGTCGGCATCCTTCACGTACCAGTCGCCATTCATGTAACTGAGCTGTTCGATGCTGTAGTTTGCCTGTCCCTTGCCCTGCGCAATGCCTTCGCAAGTCTCGTAGGTGCGCGTATAGCCCGAATACCCGAAGTAGAAATCCTCCGCCCCGGCTTTCGCGAGGCGCGCGCCCAGGTCGCGGGCATACTTTTTCCCGTTGTCAGTCAGGTGGCCACCCGGTCCCGTGTCGTTCGTGCGTTCGCTGTGCCGGATGATGAACACCACCTTCTCATCCGACTTGAGGTTCGCGTAAACCTGCACGAGGTCGGTAAAGCCGTCGGCCTCCTGCGGGGTCGCGACGCGCCACTTGCCCCCGTCGAATATGTAGTAGTTGTCGTGGTTCACGCGGCCTTCACGCACCTCGCGGTCGTATTTGCCAGCACCGAATTCCGCGGTATCCTTCTCGATGGCATTCGCCACGCGCCACTGGAATCCGTTCGCATCGCAAATGAAGCGCACCTTCGAATGGTCCGCATGCTCGTAGTTGTTCGCAAAATAAACGCTCTGGCCCTGGTTCACGAACGTGACCTTCCCCGCATTCGAGGCGCCACACGGCTCAAAACCGTAGGCTATCGGAAAAAACTCGCGCATGTATCTTTCGAAATAAGGGACGTTCCCGCCATAGAACGGGGCCGCGTTGTTGCGGACATCGTTATACTTCCAGCTGGAATCAAGCCCCACGACCCAGTCCGCAATCCTGATTTTCCAGTTCGGGTCGTTCCATACGCCGTCCCCCTTCAGGTCCTCCCCCAGATTGCGGATAAAGTTCTGCGTCTCTTCTTTGCTAGCACGGTTCTGCACCATCGCCGAGATGGCAAGCATCACCGCGCCGGAATCGCTTGCAAGCTGCACGGAATCAATCCCGAAGGCGGCCGCCGCTTCGCGCTTCGCCTGCACATGCACCAGTTCCTCGGGAACATGGTTCATCAGGAGCTGTTCCACGCGCGGTTCAGACAACATGTCCAGAATGTCGACAGAGGTCGAGTCCTCCGCAGCCCGTTCCGCGAGAATTTCATAGACAAAGAGCGGGGCGTCAATTTTTTCGACAGTTTCATGGGAACCATTCTCACCGCCGGGCATAAAGCCGTTGCCGTCGCTACAGCCTACGGCAAACACAACAGCCATTACGGCCGCCAAACATCCAACATACCACCTTTTCATATCCTTCCGCACCTATTCTTTCTTCATTGTCCCCGCATCGAGCCCCTTCACCGCATAAATCCGGCGCTTCCCGTCGGGTTTTAGAACTATAGCAAAACCCGCAAGATAATTCAGCCACTTTTTCGATGTGTAATAATTCATGTCTATGCTGTTGTCCGAAACTAAGGCGACAACCGGAATAATAAGCAAGTCATGCGAAATAAATATCCCCACTCTTTTTCCGGATCGCTCGAATGCGGGAACAATGTTATCGTCCAGGTACTCGGCAACACGCGGGGAAAGTTCGTAGAACGCGTCGGCATAGCGACCATCGTAAAGCCACCTGGATGTCACCTTCCAGCTTCCGCCATGGTCATCCTTGTACTGATTGTAGAGGACCGTATCTTTCACGAACCACGAGCCGCCCAAAAATTCGAGCGTGTCGGCAAGCGTATCGGAAAGTCCCATGCCCTTCGCGATGTTGTTGCAGGTCTGGTGCGTCCGCGTGGCGGGAGATGCCGCAAAATAAATATCAAAGTCGCCCTTGAGCTTTTCGCCAAACGACAGCGCCTGCTGCACCCCTTCGTCATTCAGGGGCCCTGTCGAAGAATAATCGCTGCCCCGTTCGGCATGGCGCAATACGGCAACAATCTTCTCGCCCTCGGCGAGGCTGTCCAGCACATTCCTGAGCGGGACAAAGGCGGTGACATGCGGTTCGACAACCTGAACGCTATCGACCACGCGAACACTATCCACAATGTTCACGCTGTCCTTGACATTGAGACTATCCACCACGTGCACGCTATCCCTGACCCGTACGCTATCGATCACGCGCACGCTGTCGCGCAAGACAACGGAATCGCGGATGACAACCGAATCACGGATGACAACGGAGTCGCGCACCACGACAGAATCGCGAACAGTTTCTTTTACCTTGTCCGAAGAGACCTCCGACGCGCCGGTCGCATCGTCCTCGCACGAAACCAGGAACGGCGCAACGCATGCGACGGCGAGAGCTGCAAGCAGGTTCCTGAATTTCACGCACCACCCCCTTCGATGTTTACATCGTCATTGTCCCGGAAGAAAGCCCCTTGACCGGAACATAGCGCATCTTGCCGTCGGTGCCCATGATGATGGCGACACCCGCAAGGTAGTTAATCCAGCTCTTGGTATCGAAATAGCGCAAGTTCACCTTCTTGTCCGTGCAGTAGGCGGTAATCGGGGCGACAAACATGTCATGCGAAATCCAGACTCCCACGCGGTTCACGCTTGCAAACCTCGGCTTCACGACTCCCGTGAGGAATTCCTCGCTACGCTTGTCGAAGTCGTAGAACGCATCGGCATAGGCGCCCTTGTAGGCGTATGCGGAAGCCACGACCCAGCCGCCGCCATCGGAATTCTTGTAGCTGTCATACTTGGATTCATCCTTCACGTACCATTCGCCATCCAGATCCTTGATGGTATCGGAGACAAACGGCGACACTCCCGCGCCAGACGCCACATTCTCGCAAGTCTCGTAGCTGCGCGTGTAGGTAGAATTCGCGAACACGATGGCATCGCCCTTGAGCTTCTCGCCCACGGTCTTCGCCTGTTTCTTGCCGTTATCCGTCAGGTGACCCTTCTTGCCCGTATCGTCAGTACGTTCCGCATGGCGCAAGATGAAGATGACCTTTTCTCCCGGAGCAAGCGAGGCGTACACATCCCCGATATCCTCGAATTCCATGATGTCGTCGGACGTAGCCGCACGCCACTTGCCCTTACTTTGCTCGTACACGTAGAATTTATCCGCATTGATCTTTCCGGCCTTGATCTGTCCGTCGTAATCGCCCTTGCCAAAGCCCACCGTATCTTTCTCGATATCGGTCGCCGCACGCCACCGGTGCGTCTCGGCATCGCAAATAAACCGGATGCGCGGGCCCTCGGGCTGTTCGTAATACGAAATGAAGAACTTGCTCAGGCTGTTGTTCACGTGCTTCACGGATCCCGCAGTCATGGAATTGCAGGCGCCGAACTGGTAGATGCCGGTCCAGAAATTGCGCAGGTGCTTCTCGAAATCGGGAACATCGCCACGCTTCCAGCTAGCGATATTATTCCGGATAGTCGCATACGAGCCGCTCGTATCGAGCACCATGAGCCAGTCGGCGAGGTCCGCCTTCGCATTGTTGTCGTCCCAGTTGCCGTTGCCCTTGATGCGTTCGGCAATGCCCGAAGTGTACTGGAGCATGTCGTTGCCGGAGCCATTCCTTTGCATCATGATGGAAACTGCAAGGAGCGCCGCGCTGTATTCATCGCCATCGAACAGACTGATGTCTTCGGCAAAACGTCCGTCGGTCGAAGTTGCCGTCTGCTGCTGGCCTCCAAAGTTCCAACCCGGGAACCCGTTGTTGCCACCGCCCGAAGAACCGCCAAGGTTTATCTCGAACGAAGAGAGGATTTCCTTCAGGGTCTGGGCCTTCACCGCACGGATCGGCTGGTTGTTGCCGCTATTCTCTACAAGCTTCAATACGCGCGGGGCTTCCATGTGGGTAAGCATGTTCACGTTCACCGTATCGCGGTCCGTCACGTCGACCACCGCCTTGAGCGTCACCATCTGCGACGAAAGCCCGCCGGTCAGTTCGTTATGGAAGTAGCCGTTCGCCTCCACGCGCAGGTACGGCGACACCAGGTCGACGCTGTCGAAACTGAAGTTGCCGCCAGCCTCGGTAATGCAGGTCTTGTGAATCTTCTTGGAATCGGCAAGCCTCTGCGTGCTGTCGAGTTCGATAATCTTGACCGACGCCCCGTAGCGGAACGGGCCCTTCTCCGCAAAGCCAACGATATGCGCTCCCGGCAAACGCACCGGCATCGTATCGAGCGCAGAGGTTCCACTACCGCCGCCATTGAAGAATCCCCACGGGTTCGACTGGCCCTGGCCAGAAGATTCCTCTTCTTCCTCTTCCGCACCCGGAGCCTCCAAGGTCAACACGCCATTGTGGCAACCAATCTTGAAAAGCGACTCGACCGTCTCGGAGGGGAACCATTCCTTCTCAAGGCAGAAATAAAGGACATGTTCGCTCTCGACATAGAAGGACTCCCCTTCCTTATCGGGCGTGCAGGCGGGCAGGTCGTTTTTGCTCAGGACCGCAGTCGTATCTTCAATCAGGGAATCGCCCACCGCGGAGATGGGTTCAGCCTTCACGGAACTCGAGCTGGAACTGCCATGGTGGCCGCCATGCGAATGGCCACCGCTAGAAAGCGCAGTGGACCCGCTGGAAGGATCGTCCACAGAAGAACCTTCGGATGCCGGGTTGTCGGATCCACAAGATGCCAAAAAAAAGGCGATCAGTACAATAGGCCATATCGTCTTCATAATAATGAACAATAGTAATTTACAACCGGATTTCAACTACATGAAGGCAGAATCCAGGCCCTTGACGGGCACATAGCGCCTATTTCCGAGCTCGTCGACAATAATGGCTACTCCCGCGAGATAATTGAGCCACTTTCCGCCGTCGTACTTGCGGAGGTTCACCTTGAAATTCGTGCAGTAGGCGACCAGGGGAACCATCACCTTGTCATGCGAGCTGAGCATCACGAACCGCTGCGACGGGTCGTTGTACTTCGCGAGGAGCACATCCACAATCAGTTCCACGGAGCGTTCGTCCAGCTTGTAGAACGCGGCATTCTCGCCCGTCGTATAGGCTCCCGTGTAGGCATACTTGGAGGTCAGCTCCCAGCCGCCGCCACATTCGGATTTCGCCTTCTCACTCGCCTCGTGGTTTTTCTCGTACCAGTTGTCGTTTAGTTCGGGGAAAGTATCACGTACGTCGGACTGCTGGCCCCGTCCCTTCGCTATGTATTCCACAGTCTGGTGGGCGCGCAGGAACTCGGAAGCCCCCAACAGGAAATCTTGCCTATGCTTCGTGAGCCGCTTGCCCAAATCGCGCGCCTGCTCCTTGCCGTCAGAAGTAAGCGTCCCGGAGATGCTCGTGTCGTCGCCACGCTTGCCGTGCCGAATCACGAAGATAACGCGCTCGTTGTCCTTGAGCCCGTCATAGACATCCTGGATGTCGACAAAGGTACTCGTCGCCGACATCTGGACAAAGTAAGAATCCTTTTCGAGTTCTGTCGAATGGCGCCATGCCTTTGTCGAAGCATCGTAGGTATAGAAGATGTTGCCGCTAAACGCTCCCGGGCGCACTTCGCCATCCGAGCCCGAACCGAGGGCAGACACGTCCTTCAAGGAATCGGAAGCAAGCCCTACGCCGCCCGCAATCTCGCAGACAAACCGGTCCGGAACTTTCGAGAAGTCCGATTTGTCCGCGACAAAGTAGCGGCTAGCGACATTCCCCACGTGGAGCATCGTTCCCGCATTTTCGCTACTGCACTCGGGAAGCCCGAGTTCCTTCTGGTAGAACAGGCGCAGGTACTTTTCGAAATCGGGAACAGACGGCGTCTGGCCCGAAATCCACTTGCGGACACCGGCAAAGGCATCTTCCGCATCCGCACGCAAAGCCCAGTCGGCAGCTGCCGCACGTGCAGCCGAATCATTCCAGAGTCCGTCATCCGCGATGTCGCGAGCGATATCCGCAAACGAAAACCCATCGCCCACCGCCACGCGCGAAGAAGCAAGCAGATGGATGGCGAGGAAACGTGCTGCCACTTCCTCTTCCGGCAAGTCGGTAAAATCGTCCATGCGGAACGTGCGCAAGACCTCTGTTGACGCCTGCTCCATCGCCGTGGCCAGCGTCTGCCCCGCAGCGACAAGGGTTTCGGCACGCGAAAGTTCAGCCGTCGAAATAAAGTCCACGTTCACCGTATCGCTCGAAGACAAGTCACCCAACGCCGAAAGCGAAAGCCCTGCGACCTGCGCTCCCTGGAAATCGAGAGCGACGCCATCGACCGTCACCCTGACATAGGGTCTTTGGTAAGAGACCGGGAAAGTAGCCTCGACAACGGAAGCGCTTCCCGAATCAACCCCGTTCACGGAGAAGTCGGTCAGCGTCTGCAGATATTCAATCTTCATCGAGGAGTTCGGAGACAAGGCGAACAGGGCGGACAAGCGCCCGTCAACAGCAAGACGGCTGAGATGATAGATAGAATCCGGATTCCTGACCCAATCCGTATCATGGGAAATGGAATCGGCCAGCTCAAGGGTATCGCCCGGCTTTAGGGAATCACCCGGCTGCGTGCCGATTACAGCACCCGAGGAAAATCCCCAATAATAGTACGACGAAGAAGAAAATGCTGTAGAAAAATCCCCTCCCTCCGGCGCGGCAGAAGAGGAGTCCGGAGTTTCGGCTCCAGTAGGCGACGCCTCGTCGCCACACGCGACAACCCCAAAAGAGAGCGCACATACGAGCGCCCACAAAAACGCAAAACTCTTTTCCTTTCGTGTACCCATCAAGACGCCCCATGAACGTATAAACGCGGAGTCACACACCCATCCTAAAGATATAATAATTTTCTTACATGCGGAAGATTTTTCCCGCAAATCGGGCATTCCAAATGCGAATGATGCGGAAACGGAGCGTTTCCTAGAGCATTTTCCCGGTTTCGAGGAAGCGGTTGTGCATCTCGAAGGCGCGGTCGAGCGCAAGCGGCAGGTGCCTGCCCTTTGCATGCTTCAGGCCGTACTCCAGGAAATCGGTCAGCGGTTCGCGGAAATCGGGGTGGGCGCAGTTCTTGATAATGAGTCGCGCGCGGTCTTCCGAGGCGAGCCCGCGGAGGTCGGCAAGGCCCTGCTCCGTCACGAAAATCTGCGTGTCGTGTTCCGTGTGGTCCACGTGACTCACGTAGGGCACGATGCTACTGATGGCGCCGCCCTTCGCGACAGAGGGCGTGAGGAAGAATCCGAGGGCGCAGTTGCGGGCAAAGTCCGCCGAGCCGCCGATGCCGTTCATCATGGCCGAGCCGCACACGAGACTGCTGTTCACGTTACCAAAAATGTCAGCTTCGAGGGCAGTGTTCATCGAGATGACGCCCACGCGACGGATGATGTCGGGACTGTTGCTTACCTCCTGCTGGCGAAGCACAAAGTGCTTTTTCCAGTCGGCAGCGTTCTGCACGAACTCCTGCTGCGCGGCCTGCGAAAGCGTGAGCGCCGTACCGGAGGCGACACCGAGCTTGCCCTTCTTCAACAGAGGGAGCACCGCCTCCTGGATGACCTCGGTAAACAGGTCGATGCGCCCGAGACGCTCGTCGTTCGCCATCGCGCAGAGGACCGCATTCGCAACCTTCCCGACTCCGCTCTGGTAGGCCATTCCCTTCGGGAGCCTGCCGTGCGATTCCTCGAACCGGATAAAATCGAGAATGCGTTCGCCGATATTGCGCGAAACGTCGTCGGGTTCGACAAACGGGGTCACTTCGTCGTACGCGTCGTTCTCGACAATTGCGATCACTTTATTCGTATCAATCTTGACAAATTCGCTACCCACGCGGTCACCTGCGGAATAGACCGGCAGGGGCTTCGCATGCGGGGGCAGTTCCGGGAGGGCGTCGTCGTGCATGCCGATGCAGCTCTCGCCCAGGCGGGTATTGAGCTCCAGGATGATTTTCGGCGCCATGTCGAGGTAGCAGACCGAATTGCCTCCCGAGGTAGAAAGGCACACGCGTCCATCGGGGAGAATTGCGCTCACTTCTATCACGGCGACAGTGGGCGCAGGGACTGCGCCCGTGCGCACAAGGTAGCCCATCTTGCCGAGGTGCGCGTCGATATAGCGGATGCTCCCGTCGTTGATGCCCTTGCGTAAACTGGGGTTGCTCTGGTAGGGCATGCGAAGCTTGAGCGCACCTGCGCGGGCGAGCGCCCCGTCGCAGCTGTCGCCGGTCGATGCACCCGCATAGAGCGTCACCTGGAAAGGCGTGCCGGCAGCGTGCAGTTTTTCGGCGCGGGCGGCAAGCGCGAGGGGAACCGCCTTCGGGTAACCCGCGAGCGTAAAGCCCGAAACGCCAAGAATATCGCCATCCTGAATCATCGCCGCGGCATCTTCCGCGGAACACTTCTTGCCTTCAATCCAATTCATGCTATAAACCACCAGTCATTTCTTAAAAACCCACTTCTTGTACAGCATAAAGCTAGCTAACACGTAGACCACGTTCGCGACAATGTTCGCGAAATACGTAGGCTTCATGAACTGCGAAATCCACACGGTAAACGACCTGCACCACTGCGCGTTCTCGAGCAGGTACGAAGTTCCTTCGAGCGCCCCGAGATTGAGCGCGAAACTCAGCAAAAAGACAACGAGGAACCGCACGACTTCCGTTCGCTTGCGGTTGTTGCTTCTGAAATTCCAAATGCGGTTCATGAGGTAGCTGTTGATGCCGCCCGCGACAAACCCCAAAAAATTCGAGATTTCCTTGCCCCAGTCCAGCCACTGGTGCAGCACCCACACCACGGCAAGCGTGATGAGCGTGTTTACGATGCCAATGGCATTGTACTTGATGAAATGGAGCACAATTAAAATTTAACATTTTAAGACACGCACCTAATTTTCAATTAGGTGCATGCGCACACCTTCGGTGCGCATTAACGAAAAAAAGGCGTCCGCGGTTGCGGGCACCTTTTTTGAACTTATGCCAGCTGTCGATTACTCGAACGGAACAAGTTCCACGCGGCGGTTCTTGGCGCGATTCTTCTTGCTGTTGTTGTCAGCAATCGGCTTCTCGGAACCGTAACCCACAGCGCGGACGCGTTCGGCAGCGATACCCTTCTTGATGAAGTAGTTCGCAACCATGTCGGCGCGATCCTGAGAAATCTTCTTGTTGGTCTGTTCAGAACCGGTGTTGTCCGTGTGGCCCTGGACTTCGAGCTTCGCGGATTCGACCTTCTTCAAGAGCTTGACGATATCGTCGAGGATCTTGTAGCTCGCCTTGGTCAGCTTGGAGGAACCGGTCTTGAACTGGATACCCTTCTTGAGGAGTTCGAGGTCTTCCTTCTTGTTGACCGGGCAGCCCTTAGCGTCGATCTTCACGCCTTCGAGGGTGTTCGGGCACTTGTCCTGGAAGTCGGCCACACCGTCCTTGTCGGAATCGAGCGGGCAACCCACGGAGTCGACCTGGGCGCCAGACGGAGTGTTTTCGCACTGGTCAATGCCATCGGCCACGCCATCCTTGTCGGTGTCGCTGCTGCAGCCCGTGGAGTCAACAGGCACGCCGGGCTTGGTGTTCGGGCACTTGTCGAGAGCATCCGGGATGCCGTCCTTGTCGTAGTCAAGCGGGCAGCCGGTGTTGTCGACCGTGTAGTTTTCCGGAGTTTCGGCACACTTGTCGAGGTAGTCAGGCACGCCATCCTTGTCAGCGTCGGCCGGGCAGCCAACGGTATCGACAGGCACGCCCTGCTTGGTGTTCGGGCACTTGTCCATAGCGTCGGGGA
This sequence comes from Fibrobacter sp. UBA3718, assembly GCF_002371935.1. Lineage (NCBI taxonomy): Bacteria > Pseudomonadati > Fibrobacterota > Fibrobacteria > Fibrobacterales > Fibrobacteraceae > Fibrobacter > Fibrobacter sp. UBA3718. The sequence continues at coordinate 101,527 of NZ_DFHR01000004.1, forward strand.
TACCGTCGTTATCGAAGTCGCCTTCGCAGCCTTCGGAGTTCACCTGGGCACCCTGCTTGGTGTTCGGGCACTTGTCGAGGGCATCGGGCACGCCATCCTTGTCAGCGTCAGCCGGGCAGCCCACGGAGTCAACCGGGAGGCCAGCCGGAGTGTTGAGACACTTGTCGAGAGCATCCGGGATGCCGTCCTTGTCGTTGTCGACCGGGCAGCCGGTAGAATCGACAGTGAAGCCAGCCGGAGTATCGGCACACTTGTCCATGTCGTCGGTCACGCCGTCCTTGTCGCTATCCTTCGGGCAACCCGTGGAATCGACAGGCACGCCCTGCTTGGTGTTCGGGCAGCGGTCGAAGGAATCTTCCACGCCGTCGCCGTCGAAGTCGCCTTCGCAGCCGTTGATGCCGACGTTAGCGCCTTCCTTGGTTTCGGGGCACTTGTCAAGACCGTCGTAAACGCCATCCTTGTCCGTATCGATCGGGCAGCCGACAGAGTCGATCGTCGCGCCTTCCGGAGTGCCGGGGCACTTGTCGAAGCCATCGAGAACGCCGTCCTTGTCGCCATCGAGCGGGCAACCAGTAGAATCAACAACAGCACCAGAAGGTGTATGCGGGCACTTGTCGTTCTTGTCGTTGATGCCGTCGCTGTCTTCATCCTTGTCCTTGCCGCCAAAGCGCCAGGTAAGGGCAGCAGTACCGGCAAAGCGCGGGGTCGGAACGTAGCCGTAGGTGACCTTGTTGCCGCGTTCATCGATGTAGCGGACCGTGAACTTCTCAACATCTTCCATCTCTTCCTTCCAATCGTAGCCGATGTTGGTAAGGGCGCGGACGGACATATCGAGACCCATGGCGAAGTCGATGTTCCAGGGCAGGTGGAAGCGGAGACCCGGAGTAACGATCATCGGGTCGGCCATCATGTCACGCGGGTAACCCGTCTTCTGCACGCGGTATTCGCCAGAGTATTCGACGAAGGCGTCCAACCAGGAGAGCGGAAGCCAGTTGATACCCGTACCGTAGACAAGCGTATTGGCCTGTCCGTCACCGGTAGCAAGCACGAAGCCCGCATGGGTGTTCCAACGGATGGGGATATTCTTCTTGGTGAGGTCCAAGGTGAATTCGAGAGTCGCGGCCATCGCAAACGCGTCGGCAGAGAACGGATGGGTGTAGCCTTCATCGTTCAGGTACCAGGCGTGACGCGGACGCGTACCCACGGAGTTTTCGCCAGTCGGGATGTAGAAGTCGAACATGGCGGCAAGGCCGAAGATGCTCTCGTCACTGAACGGGACGCCAGCCTTGAACCAGAGGTCAAGGTCGCCACGGCTCGTGGTCCACATGTCATAGTAACCGGACGGGCCTTCGTCGTCGTTGGCGTGGTCGTAGTAGAGCGGGAGGCTCACACCGACATCCAAGAAGTCGAGAAGACCGATTGCCGCATTGAAGTTACCGGCGAGAGTCCAGTCCCAGCGGTTTAAGGTATAGGTCTTGCCCTTGGAGGTGTACTGACCACCGCGAGTAAGGGACCAGTTATCCAGAGTAATGTCACCACCCGTGCCAATGACAAAATTCCACTGGCCGAGGGTTCTGGCATTATGCTGGTGGATACCGTCAGACCCACCCATCAACCCGCTTTGGGCGAAGGCGAGACTACCGGCTAGTAGTGAAAGAGCGATTGCTTTTTTCATCTATTCTCCTTATTGTGTGTTAATACTTCTTGTAGCCATAGTAGCCGTAGTAGCCACCATAACCGTAACCCGAATGACGTTCGCACTTGTTGAACACGAAGGCCTTGGGCAAAGGTGTTTCGGTACTGCGGTCGAAGGTAGAGAGCGCTTCCTGGATGTTATCCATGCTATGCGCAGACTGCTTCAGCACGCACAAAAGGTAATCCGCATACTTTTCGACCAGGAGCGCATCGCTGCACTGGAATATAGGCGGGGTATCAAGAATAATCAGGTCGTACTTCTTACGGAACGTGTCGAGGAACGTACCGAAGCGGTTCTTGTTCAAGAGGTCGCCCGGGTTCACCACGCGCTTGCCCGAACCGATGACGTGGTAGTTCTCGCTAACCACCTCGATGTACTCGTCATCGAACTTTTCGGCACGGAGCATTTCGCAGAGGCCCTTGTGGCCCTTCTTGAACATGCGGCCACGGCGCAGGTCCATATCCACAAGCAAAACCTTCTTGCCCGACATGGCAAAGGAGCATGCGAGGTTCGTCGAGACAAACGACTTGCCCACGCCCTCTATGAGGCCCGATACCATAAGGACCTTCTTGCCGTCGGCAAAGAGCGAGAACTCGAGCGCCGTCCTGAGTGCGCGGACCGCCTCGGCAAACGGTTCGTCGGGCTTTTCGTGCACGACCGGATCGAGCACGTTGTTCTCGGTGCCCTTGCCGAGCATCGGGAGCTTTCCGTACACGCCGATTCCCGTAGCCTGCTCGACCTCGGTACTGCTCGCGACACCGTTATGCGACATGCGGCGCACGAGCACGATGGCACAGCCAAGGAGGAGGAACGCCAAGGCGACACCGCCAAAAATCAGCTTGCGGTTCGGCTTCGCGGGCTTTATGGGCACGTAGGCCTGGTCCACGATACGCACGTTTCCGACTTCACCCGCCTGCACCACGCGGAGCTGCTGGATATTGTTCAGGAGGTTCGTGTAAAGCTTGTTGTTGACTTCCACCTCTTCCTGCAGGGAGAGGAATTCCTGCTGGGTCTTGGGGAGCTTGTCCGCCGCCTTCTTCTGCTTCGCAAGTTCGCCGTAGAGCCTAGCCTGCTGCTGCTCGATGGTACGGACCGTCGGGTGTTCCGCCTGGAACAGGCGCAGGGCTTCCTGCTTCTTCTGTTCAAGTTCGAGCAGGCGCTGCTGGAGGCTCACGTCCTTTTCGAGGTGCACGCGCGTTTCACCCGAAAGGTCGATAGTCCCGTTCGCATTGCGGAACGAGGTAAGCTTCTGTTCGGAAGAATCGAGCTTCGCCTTAACGCTCGGGAGCTGTTCTTCGAGGAAGTCGAGCGTCTTCTTCGCCTCGGCGCTACGCATTTCGATATTCTGCTTGAGGTAGGTATTCGCGATGGAATTCAGGATATCCGCCACGCGGTCCGGGTAGGCGTGCTGCATCGAGACGCGGATAATCCCGGAATTCTTGCCCTCTTCCGAGACGCTCAGGCCACCCAGGAGACCGGCGACCGCCATCTGAGGATGGGTCGCCCCCAGGAGGAAGGTCTGGCCCGGACGGGCATTCAGGGAACGCACGCAAATGGCAAGCGTATCGCCCGCATAGGGCTGACGATAGGTTTCCCCGACCTCGCCCTTCAGTAACACGGCATCGTCCTCGCCCAGGAGTTCGAACTTGGTGGAATCGGGCAGCACACGGGCCTTGATCTTGATTTTCGCCTCGGATACGGCACGCGGGATGCTCAGGAACTCGAGGTCCATGCGGCCTTCCCTGTGCAAAAGGCGGTCGACCTTGTCCAGCGGTACGGCCGAATAGCAGAGGCGCTGCTCCTCGACAACCGTAGAGAGCACCATGCGGCTCTTGATGAGTTGCATTTCTGCTTCGGAGGGGGTGGAAACATCCAGGAGGGCACCCATTTCGCCAAGCGCCTTGGACGACTTGTTGCCCTTAACATCCACCTGCAGAAGGATATCGCTCTTGTACGCGGGACGCATCCACATGGAAGCAACACCACCTGCAAAAAGCCCCAAAACAAGGAAAATCGTCAAGAACTTCCACTTGCTCTTCAAGAACACCAGAATTTCGAGAATGTCGATCTCGTCATCTTCCGGTTTCGCAGTAGCGCCTTGCGGTACCTTATTATCCATCAAAAAATCTCCAAGTCCTTATCAAACGTCAAGATACGTCCAACGAGGGAAAAATACATTATTATTACAAAAACTAGCAAAAAAAGAAATAGTGACGAAAATCACCCCGGCTTTTGGGCCAGTTTTTCGCCACACATCAACCACAAATATATTATCTTCTACCCCCCGTGCAACGGAAATATGCGCCAAGACATCTAAAATGACGAAAATGAGTGAAAAAAGCCCCATACTTTCGATACAGGACATCCGTCGCGACTTCAAGATGGGCGACGAGACCGTACATGCGCTGCGCGGTGTAAACTTTAATATACATCCAGGCGAGTTCGTGACCATCATGGGGACCAGCGGATCGGGCAAGTCGACGATGCTCAACATACTCGGGTGCATGGACCGCCCCACCTCCGGGCACTACATACTGGACGGCGAGCATACCGAAAAGCTCAAGCGCGACGCGCTCGCACGCATAAGGAGCAAGAAAATCGGGTTCGTATTCCAGAGCTACAACCTGCTGAACCGCACGACCGCCATCGAGAACGTGGAACTGCCGCTCCTGTACAATTCGGGAGTGAGCGCATCCGAAAGGAGGCGCCGCGCCATCGAGGCCCTGGAAAGGGTCGGGCTTGCCGAACGCATGAACCATGTGCCGAACCAGCTTTCGGGCGGCCAACAGCAGCGTGTCGCCATCGCGCGCGCACTCGTGAACGACCCGGTCATCATCCTCGCCGACGAGGCCACCGGGAACCTCGACACGCGCACGAGCTACGAAATCATGATGATTTTCCAGGAACTCAACCGCCAGGGGAAAACCATCGCCTTCGTAACGCACGAGCCCGACATCGCAACCTTCAGCGGGCGCACCATCACGCTCCGTGACGGACTCATCAAGAAGGACGTAATCAACGAGAACGTGCAGGACGCGAAAGCCGCCTTCGAGGCCCTGCCGCCACCGGAGACGATTGATAATTGATGATGGATGATTGATGATGGATGATGGATAATGGATAATTGACGATGGCCCCACTTACCTTAGCAAAAATCGCTCTCCGCGCACTGTTGCGCAACCGCATGCGCACCTTCCTCTCGGTGCTCGGCATCGTCATCGGTGTCGCGGCCGTCATCACCATGGTCGCGATGGGCGAAGGTTCGCGCATTTCCATCAAGGAACAGATGACAGCGATGGGTTCGAACGCCGTCATCATCATGCCGAACCGTGACAGGCGCGGCGGCGTGCAGATGGAATCTTCCGAAATGCTCGAGGAAGCCGACCTAATCGCCATCCGCGAGCAGGCGACCTACATCGACGGGGTGTCCCCGATGGTCACGGTCGGCGGGCAGGCGATTGTAGGCAACAACAACTCCCCCACCACCCTGAGCGGCGTATCGGCAGACTACCTCAAGATACGCAACTACGAAATCGAGGACGGGGTCATGTTCGACGACGAGGCCGACCGCATGGCAAAGGTATGCGTCATCGGGCAGTCCGTTGTAAAGAACCTCTTCCCCGACGAGGACCCCATCGGAAAGACAATCCGCTACAAGAGCATCCCGCTAAAGGTCATCGGCACCCTGAAATCAAAGGGCTCCGGCGATTTTGGACAAGATAATGACGACGTGATATTCACTCCGTACCAGACCGTGATGCGAAGGTTTTCGGCGACAACAAATATCCGGCAAATCTACGCGAACTCCATCGGCGAAGGCTACGCCGACAAGGCGACCGAAGAAATCATGGGCATATTGAAAGAGCGCCGCGGCTGGACCAGGCCCACGGACCCGTTCCGAATCTTCACGCAAGAGGAAATGATACAGACCATCACGAGCACCTCCGACCTGATTTCGCTCGTGCTCACCATCATCGCGGGAATCAGCTTGTTCGTAGGCGGCATCGGGATCATGAACATCATGTATGTTTCCGTGACCGAACGCACCAAGGAAATCGGGTTACGCATGGCAATCGGCGCGCGCGGCCGCGACATCATGTTCCAGTTCCTGTTCGAATCCGTCATCATCAGCCTCCTGGGGGGCATCATCGGGATTGCGCTCGGCATCGCTGCCTCCGAAGTCGTGAAGAACTTTTTCAACATGCCCATGAGCGTCTCCATCACGAGCGTCATCGTGAGCTTCGGCGTATGCTTTGTCACCGGGGTATTCTTCGGCTGGTACCCTGCAAGGAAGGCGAGCAGGCTCGACCCCATCGAAGCCTTGAGATTCGAATAGGCCCCTGTCCTTTTTCCATTTTTTCTTGTATATTTAGGGCATGGACCTGCTTGAATTCTTAAAACCGATGCCGGTCGTGGGCATTCTCCGCGACATTCCCAAGGGTGCCGAAGAGGCATGTGCAAAGACAGCCGCAAACTGCGGGCTCAAGGCCATCGAAGTGACAATGAACACGGAAGGCGCCACGGACATCATCGCAAAGCTGAAGGCATGCGCAAAGCCCTACGGCATCACCGTCGGAGCGGGCACTGTCCGGCACGGGAGCGACCTCGAGAAGGCGCTTGCCGCAGGAGCAGAATTCATCGTCACGCCCAACACCCGAAACGAAATCATCCGCCTCTCGTGCACGGCGGGCGTCCCCATCATTCCAGGTGCGCTCACGCCGACCGAAGTGCAAAAGGCATTCGACCTCGGTGCTTCCGCCGTCAAGATTTTTCCCGTAAACTGCGTCGGCGGGCCTGAATACATCAAGGCGCTGCGCGGCCCCTTCCGCGACATCCCGCTCATGGCATGCGGCGGAGTAAACGCGGATAACGTCCAAAATTACTTCAAGGCGGGAAGCAACCTCGTATCGTTCGGGGCCAGCATCTTCAATGTCCAGCTGATGCAACAAGGCGACTGGGCCACGATAGCAGACAAGCTAAAAAAACTGCTTGATGCCGCCAGCAACCGCGACTAGTCACTTCCGCATTTTCTTCTTGCATTCATACATCGCGAAATCCGCGCTGTGGAGCATTTCGTCCATTTCGCGGTAGTCGTCGCTGGAATGTGCAACACCGTAGGCAAAGGATGCGCTCTTGTCCACAATCGTCACCGCCTTCACGGCCTCCTGCATACGTTCGGCGCAGATGAAGGCCCCGCGCTTGTCGGTATCGGGGCAAAGTACCATGAATTCATCTCCGCCCATGCGGAACAGCATGTCCGATTCGCGCAGGAGCTTCTTGCATGCGCTCACCACGGCACGGAGCAAGAGGTCGCCCGCCTGGTGGCCATAGTCGTCGTTAATCTGCTTCAAGCCGTTCAGGTCGAAATAGATCAGCGAGAAGTGAGTCCCATAGCGCTTGCTGCGTGCGAACCATTCGCGCAGGGAATACATCCCGTGGCGGCGGTTGTAGGCGCCCGTCAAGTCGTCGGTCAGGGAAATATCGCGCAGGTAGCGCAGGGAACGCGAAAGCCGGATATGCACGTTCACGCGCGCAAGCAGGATATCGGTAATCGACGTCTTGGAAACAAAGTCCGATGCACCCGCATGGAACCCCTTGGTAATGCTATCGCTGTCTTCCCGGCTCGTGAGGAAGATGATGGGGAGGTCGTCGAGCGCATAGCGCTGGCGAATGCGCAGGCACACCTCGTAGCCGTTGAGATTCGGCATGTTGATATCGAGCAGCACAAGGTCCACCCTCTCCTTGTCGAGGTAATCCAGGGCCTCCTCGCCGGAGTTGCACGTCGCCACGTTATAACCCACCTGCGTCAAAAGCTCCTGCATCTGCTGGAGCGTCTCCGCGCTGTCATCCACTATGAGAATCTTTTCTTCGAGCATAATCCTGGACTCCTTTTCCCCTAATCTATATTCTTGAGCCGACAAACGCCACTGCGACAACTCCGATTGGCCAAGAAGAGGCCCTTTCGCGCCCAAAAACTAGAGGAATTCGAGTTTCGGGGCGCTTTCGACAATCCCCTTTCGGGCGGCGAGTTCAAAAAACAGGGAAAGCGATTCCTTGCGCTCGTCGGTAAAACGGTAGTCGAGCACCCTGTAATAATCTTCCAGGACCCCGCGCGGGAGGTCGACCGGGTACCTGGCAAGCCAGCGATCGAGCGCGCCCGAGACATCGGCCCGGAAGCTCTCGATTCCCGCTTCCGTCTGCCGCAGGTAGTTTTCGAGCAGCGGTCTCAACTGCGGCGCGAGCGCAGCCTTCGAGATGACCCATGCGCCAAACACGAACGGGAGTCCCTGCCATTCCTGCCAGAGCGTTCCGAGGTCGTAGCTGTAGGGGAAACGGCCGCGGGCGTTCTCTTCGAGCGCGAGGTCGCCAATCAAAAGGCAGGCATCGTCCGAGGCCTCTGCCGAAAGGCCTTCGCAGTAGAACGGCGAAACCCCATAGCGCATTTCGAGGAGAATCCGCAGGAGCGCGACAGAGGTCCTGCTCTGCGACGTAAGACGGACGTTACGGCCACCGAGATCCTCTATCGGGAAATGCGAAAAGAGCTTGACCGAGCGGACCTCGAAGGAGCACGACGTGCAAAGCGACGGCGAAAGCACGAACGCCCCGGGTTTCTGCGCAAACGTAATCGACGATGCGGGAGAAAGATGGATCGTCCCTTCCTTGAGTCCCGCGCTATGGGCACTCGGCGGGCCGTCCACGAACTTCACTCCGGCACATTCATCTTCGCGTCCGAGAAATTCATGGAAAAACGGCGCACATACCAAAAAAGGGATTCGTCCAACCTGAAGGGGCATATAAAAAAATTAACTTTTATGCGGGGCCTCCTGCAAGGCCGCAAATACAAATCAACCGACAATAAGAGATGGCTAAGGTATAATGGCTGTATTTCGCGTGAAGAAAACATCTGTGGGTGCAGACGAGAAAAGCATCGTGTTCAAAGGCAAGATTCTCGAGGGGCCCATCAGCAAAGGCATGACCATTGAAATCCCGATTACCCCGGATATCAAGATTCCGGTGAAGATTTACGACGTAGTCCAGTTCGAGAACCAGAAGGACGAAGACAAGAAGGTCGGCCTCGTCGCCGATTTCTACGACCTTCCCGAAGACATGGAAGTCATCCTCGGGCTGAACATCGCGAGCGAAGATTTGAACATCATCAACTAACCCTCAACTCATAGGACGACAAAACCATGAAAAAGGAAAGACTGCGCGGAGTGAATTTGGGTGGCTGGTTCAGTCAGGTCGACTGCATCCAGGAAAAAGACCCCGTCGGTTTCCCCGGGGTCGTCCAGCACATCAGAACCTTCCTCGACAAGAGCGATTTCAAGCGCATCCGCGAGGCGGGGTTCAACCACGTGCGACTGCCCGTGGACTACTTTAACTTGTTCAAAGGCGAGAACGACACGCCCGACGAGGAGGTCTTCGGGCTTCTGGACAAGGCGCTCAAGGAAATCCAGGAATCGGACCTCGACGTCATTCTCGACCTGCACAAGTGTCCGGGCCACGATTTCCACCTGGGCTGCTCGACGGAACAGGCGTTCTTCGCCGACCCCGCCGCACGCAAGCGCACCTGCAACATTTGGGCGTTCATGGGCGAACGCTACAGCGGCGAGCCCCGCGTGATGATGGAACTTCTGAACGAACCTGCCGGCAGCGACTCGAAGGTTTGGGACAAGGTAAAGGACGAACTCTTCTGGGCTATCCGCAAGCACGCCCCGAAAAACACGATCGTCGTGGGCAGCAACAAATGGAACAGCGCGAAGGAATTCGAGTTCCTCACCCCGCTCGACGACGACAACGCCATCTACAGTTTCCATACCTACACGCCCGTGACATTCACGCACCAGGGCGCCGCATGGATCAGCGACCCGTTCTTCCACATCGAACGCCCGTGGCCCGGCGACTATGCCGCCCCGACGGGAGATGCAGAAACGCGCCTGAACGTGGAGTACGGCAAGTGGGACAAGGCAAGGCTCCAGGCAAGCATCCAGAACGCGCTCGACTTCCGCGCGAAATACGACCTGCCGGTAAGCTGCAACGAGTTCGGCGTGTACGTGCAGGTGCCGCGCCAGTACCAGATTGCATGGATGCGCGACTTCCTCGACATCCTGCGAGCAGCCGACGTGGGGTTCAGCTACTGGAACTACAAGAACCTCGACTTCGGGCTTGTATCGAAGGGCGAATCGCTGCACGAGAGCCTCGAGCAGTACAACAACCCCGAAAGGCTCGACCGCGAACTGATGGACATGCTCGCGAAGGGCTAGTTCCGGCCGATCGAACTGCAGACGAAGGCAACCCGCATGGCAACAGGATTCATCAACAAGCTGGAATCGTTCGGCTCGGTCGACGGGCCGGGCATCCGCTTCGTTGTGTTCTTGCAGGGTTGCCCGATGCGCTGCAAGTTCTGCCACAACCCCGAAACGTGGGGCTTCGGCAAAGTAAACGGCGCCATCGAAATGACCGCCCGGGAGCTACTCGAAAAAGCGCTCCGCTACAGGACATACTGGGGCAAGGACGGCGGCATTACCGTCAGCGGCGGCGAACCGCTCGCGCAACTTGATTTCATGGTGGAGTTCTTCGAGCTTGCGAAAGCGTCCGGAATCCACACATGCATCGACACGAGCGGAGTCACGTTTAGGCGCTCCGGTGAAACATTCGCAAAAATCGAGCGGCTGATGAAGGCGACCGACCTTCTGCTCGTAGATATCAAGCACATAGACAACGTTGTCCATAAAGAACTCACCGGGCACGGGAATGAAAACATCATCGACTTTTTCCGCTACCTGGACGAAATCCACAAGCCCATCTGGATAAGACACGTGCTTGTACCCGGCATCAGCGACGACGACGGCGCATTGACCCGCACCCGCAAATTCATTGACACGCTCCATAACGTGGAACGCATCGACGTGCTACCCTACCATGCATTGGCACTGGGCAAATACGCCGAACTCGGCATCGACTATGCACTCAAGGACACTCAGTCGCCCTCCGCCGAGCGAGTCGCCAACGCCAACGCCCTCCTCGAAACCGCAAAATACACCGGTTGGAAAAAATAAAGGTCCTCGCCTTTGCGAGGGTGACGACTCAAACAAAATTTTGCAGAAAAACGAGTGAGACAAGACGCAGTATTCAGCAAGGGGTAAGAAACAAGTAAGACGAGGCCACGACCTTTTTTTGAGTAAAGGCTAAAAGGCTAGCAGGACAAGGCACAGGGCGACGTAGCGTACCTAGTCGTACGTAAGGAGCCCTGCAACGCAGTAATGCGACGCCTTTTAGCCTTTAATCGCGTCGCCCATGCTAAACATCGGCATATACATAGCAATGAGCAATCCGCCGACCGCGCCACCGAGGAACACGATAATCAAGGGTTCGATCATGCTCACGACGGCATCCACTGCGGCGTCCACTTCTTCGTCATAGAAGTCAGCTAGCTTCAAAAGCATGCCGCCCAGGTTACCGGTCTTCTCGCCCACGCCAGTCATCTGGATCACCATGGGAGGGAAAATGCCCACTTCGGCCATCGGGTCCGCGATGCTCTTACCGCCGGCGATACCTATCGAAATCCTTCCGATTGCCTTTTCGACGACCTTGTTGCCAGCCGTGGACGCAACCACCTTCAAGGCATCCATCACGCTCACACCCGCATTCAAAAGCGTACCGAGCGTTCTGGAGAAACTCGCCGTAGACGACTTTATCTGCAAGTCACCTATCTTCGGGACCTTCAAAAGGAACTTGTCAAATGCGAACTGCGCAGCAGGAATCTTCATCACGAGTTTCCAGCCGATAATCAGTGCGATGAGCCCGAGGAAGAGGAAGCCACCATTGTTGAGCAAGAAGTCGGAAATGTTCATCACGACCTGCGTCGGGGCAGGGAGTTCGGCATCCAAGGCAGCGAACTGTTCGGCAAACGTCGGCACCACGAAAGTCATAAGCGCGATCACCACGACGATACCCACGATGATAACCATCACCGGGTAAGTAAGCGCCTTCTTCACCTTGCGCTTCAGTCGCATACTGTTTTCCATCGTCTCGGCCAGACGCGCAAGAATCCCTTCAAGGATACCGCCCGCTTCGCCAGCCGCCACCATGTTGCAGTAGAGGGAGTCGAACACCTTCGGGTGCTGAGCCAAGGCATCGGCCAAGGACGAACCGCCGTTGATGGACTGGGTCACCTTGTGAATCACATCCTTCAATGCGGGGTTCTCGCACTGCTCTTCCAGAATGTTCAAGCACTGCAGCATCGGAAGACCGGCAGAGCACATGGAAGAGAACATACGCGTAAAGCGGGTCAAGTCCTCGTGCTTGATGCCGTTGCCGATGTTAATCTTGATTTCCATCGGCTTTTTCTTCAGCTTCACAATCGTGAGACGGCGGCGCATGAGGAGCGCTTCGGCCTCGGCCTTGTCCTTCGCTTCGAGAGTTCCCTCAAAGTTGTTGCCCTGTGCGTTTTGCGCCTTGTACAGGAATTCTGCCATAAGTTAGACTCCTTCCTTCACGAACAACTGTTCCAGCTGGTCCGGGCTCGGAGAACGGGCGAGCGCCTCGAAACGGTCGACCTTGCGGTTTTTCACCAGTTCGCAAAGGCACATGTTCATCGTATTCATGCCGAACTTCTGGCCAATTTCGATCATGGATTCAATCTGGTGCACCTTGTCGTCGCGAATAAGCGCACGGATACCCGGAGTCACGTTCATGACTTCGTAGGCCATCACGCGGCCGCCGCCAATTTTCGGGATAAGCGTCTGGCATATCACGCCCTGGAGCACGAACGAGAGCTGCGTACGCACGGTCTGCTGTTCACCCTTCGGGAAGGCGTCGATGATACGGTTAATCGTCTGCACGCAGGAGTTGGTATGCAAGGTCGCAAAGGCCAAGTGACCGGTTTCTGCAATCGTCAAGGCGCAGCGCATGGTCTCGTTATCGCGCATTTCGCCGATGAGCACCACGTCCGGGTCCTGACGGAGGGCCATCTTCAGGGCAATCGCAAAGCTGTTCGTATCGCTACCGACTTCGCGCTGGTTGATCATGCATCCCTGGTGCTTGTGCAAGAACTCGATCGGGTCTTCTACGGTCAGGATATGGTCGTGACGTTCCTTGTTGATCTTGTCGATCATGGCAGCGAGCGTTGTCGACTTACCGGAACCGGTAGCACCCGTCACCAGCACGAGGCCGGAGGGTCGGGTCGTGAATTCGGCCATGATCTTCGGGAGGCCGAGTTCCTTGAAAGTCTTGATTTCAAGCGGAATGATACGGAGGGCAAGCGCCACGCAACCACGCTGCAGGTAAGCGTTCGCACGGAAACGCGCGAGGTTCGCGATACCGAAAGAGAAGTCGCATTCCTTGTTCTGTTCGAACGACTTCTTCTGGAGTTCGTTCATCAGGCTATACGTCATGCGCATGGTCTCGTCCGGTTTCAGCTTGTCCTCGCCGATGGGGGTAAGCTTGCCGGAAAGACGGACGAGCGGAGGGGAACCTGCGGTTATGTGCAAGTCAGAAGCCCCGCGTTTAACCATTTCAGAAAGAAGATCTTGAATATTATACGCCATATCAAAGAATATAACTTAAAACAGCGCGAAAAAAAAATAAATTCTTTATGGATATGCAGATTAAATCCTATAAAACTGTCGGAATTCTGGCCTTGATCGCCATTTTGTGCGCCATTTTCCTTGCCTACAGGGAAAACGCGAAGCCTTTCCAGCAGATGCCCGATTCAATCGAGAACTTCGACGCAATCAGCATCGACGGCGGGAAAACCACGTTCCAGGCAGAAAAGGGCAAGGCGACACTCATCGTGCTCAGCGCTAGCTGGTGCCCCGCATGCATCGCCGAGCTGCCGACGCTGAAAAAACTGCACGACGAATTTTTCGACGACGGTTTCCGCATCCTCATGGTAAACGAAGACGACAACGTAAAAATCGCCTCACGGTTCAAGAAGAAGTACGACATGCCATGGGTCATGGTGCACTGGAACTACGACCTCATGAACATGCTCGGCAACCCGCGGGTCATCCCGGTAAGCTACCTTCTGGATGAAAAAGGCGGCATCGACTACATCGAAGCGGGAATCATCGAAGAACACCGCATGAGGCGCGCGATAAAGGCGCTTGTCAAATAAGACGCATCAGGCAATCGGGCTCGGGAACAGGATCACATCCTTGATTTCTTTTTTGCCGAGGGCAAGCATAAACAAGCGGTCAAGCCCGAGCGCCACGCCCGAGCAGGCCGGCATCCCGGATTCCAGGGCGGACAAGAAATTTTCATCGACAGGCGGAAGCGGTTTCCCCATCTGGCGGCGGATGTCGAGATCCGACTCAAAACGTCGACGCTGTTCGGCAGCATCGGTAAGTTCCGTATAGCCGTTGCAGAGTTCCACGTTATCCATGAAGAGTTCGAAACGGCGCGCCCAGGTGTGGCCATCTTCCCCGACAAACGTCTGCGCAAGCGCGGCCTGCGACTGCGGGTAGTCGAGGATGAATTCGGGGCCGTTTTTCGCAAGGGCAGGTTCCACCAAGAAAACCATCAGGTAATCCCACCAGTCTTCGCGGGCCATCCGTTCCGGGCCTTCGGGAACGGGCACGCCGCCGGATTCGCACGCTCCAACAAAGTTGTCCAAATCCTCGCAGAACGGGTCCACTCCCGCATAATTCTTGAACGCGTCTATCCAGCGAGTGCGATGGGCCTTGACAGGGCTTCCGACTATTTCGGACACGAGCGCTTCCACCTCGTCCATCAGTTTCTCCTGCGGCATGCCGACGCGATACCACTCCACCATGCTGAACTCGTTGTTGTGGTGGCTTCCGAATTCATCTTTGCGGAAGGACTTGGTTATCTGGAATATGTCCCCGAAACCGGATGCCAGCAGGCGCTTCATGTGGAATTCGGGACTCGTCATGAGGAAGCGCGCCGGCCGACCGTTCACCTCGAAATAATCGAGCTGGGGGTCGGTACCGCCCGCATTCGAGAGCACGGGAGTCTCGACTTCAAGCACGCCGCGGCTTTCAAAGAAGGCGCGCACCTTGCCCATCAAGGCTTGGCGCCTTATCCAGGAATCACGATTGCAAGTAGGAGCGAAGGACATGGCGAGCTCCTTCATCATCCATCAATCATCATTTATTCATCACGCAACGCACGGAAAGCCAGAAGTCCTTGTCGGCAGGCATCGACGTCACGTTCTTATCGGAGCTGAACATCGACTTCGCAAGGCCGCGGCCGTCCGCAAGCTGCTTCTCGGTCCAGAAGTAGGCCCCTTCGCCCTGGATAACGAAGTTCATGTTCTTGTTGGCATAGCCGCCGAACAGTGCGGTAAACGCATAATCGTCGCTACCGTTGCTGCGAAGTTTCTCGGCAGCCACGTCCGTGCCGCCAGCGAACGCTTCGAGGGACTTCCAGTCTTCTTCCGTCGAGAGATGGGTACCTTCGGGACAAGCGACCTTGGCGGCTCCCTGCGTATAGAGCTTGCCATAGGCCTTGCAGTTGTCTTCCTCGCGTTCATAGCAAACAGAGCTGCCTTCCATGGCGAAATTCAGGTTCTGGACAAACCACTTGGTTCCACCAATATCCTTGACCCTATATTTCTGATTGTCGCGAGGGTCTACAAATTCTTCGAACACCGGGCAGCGGGAACCATGTCCCTTCGTCGCAAGGATTGTTTCCACTTCGGACGGCCAAACCGCACAGAAGCGGAAAAGTTCGCTGCCAGGAAGCGGGGTCCCTGCAGCCTTGTGGCTTTCAACCCAGCGGCTCACGTAACCAAGACCGATAACAGCCGTATCCGGAATCGAGAGCGCCTTTGCGCTATTCTGCATAATCGTCGCAAAGCGGCCCGCTACAGATTTCGGAGATTTCCAGAAGGCTTCCGGCAATCCCTTGCGGAGCTTTTCGAACAAGGGAGACGGACGCGGAGCGTTGATAGTCGTGTCGGAAACAAAGCGTTCCGGCTTGGTTTCGCACAGGGCCTCGCGTGCGGCATCGAGCGTATTGTGAGCCTGTTCAAAACATTCTTCCATGCATTCGTTGCGGGCGCGGCCCTTCTTCGGGCACGGGACCCAGAGGGACGTATCGACAAGCATCTTGATAGGCTTCGCAAAAGCCTTGACCTTGACAGCCGCTTTTACAGCCGCTTCAAGCAGGTCAATCGCCCTGGCGTTTCCATTTTCGCCATCCAGGAGCAAGAGCGAGATGACCTCGTTACAGGCTTCCATCGCATTCGGATTGGAGCAAGTGTGCGTCCCGTAACCATAGGCAAACTGAGTCGGGCAGTTGGCAAAAGACTCGTCGGGATTCTTCTTGAAAATTTTTTCGTAGACCTGGACAGCCTCGTTCGGAGTGAGCTTTCCACAGTACACGTCCTCGACTTGGCCTTTTTTCACCATTTTCTGGGCGGTCGCCAAATCACCGGCATCGATGGCGGCATGCAATTCATCCTGGGCAAACGCACCCGTCGCAAAAACGGATGCCACAGCAAGGGCCAATATCTTACGCATATTTTTCATACTGTCCTCTCTTTCGTTTCGTTCCAATATAGCAAATCAACCTTTCGCAACCGAGTCCACCCCTAAAAAAAGCGCCGAAGAGCCGAACTTTTCTACATTTGGGCGCATGATTGATGCAAATTTTAATGCCGAAAAAATCCGTAGCGAATTTCCGATGCTTGTCGCAGGCGATAAAGATGCAAAGCCCCTGGCCTTTTTGGATAGCACGGCCACCACGCAAAAGCCTGCGTGCGTCATCGACGCGATGGACGACTTTTACCGCGAACACTACAGTTCCGTGAAGCGCGGTGTGTACCGTCTGAGCGCCCGCACCACCGAAGCGTTCGAAGCAACGCGCAAGAATGTCGCAAAATTTATTAACGCGAAAACGGAAGACGAAATCGTGTTCACCCGCGGCACCACCGAAAGCATCAATCTGGTGGCGTGGAGTTACGGCCGCAAGTTCTTCGAGGCGGGCGACGAGATTCTGATTAGCGGTCTGGAGCATCACGCCAACATCGTGAGCTGGCAGCTCGTTGCCGAAATGAAGGGCGCCAAGATCAAGGTGATTCCCGTTTTGGACAACGGCGATTTGGATTTGGCAGCACTTCCCGGGTTGTTGAATGCGCGAACCAAGATGGTGGCCGTCGCCCACGTGAGCAATTCCGTGGGCACCGTGAACCCGATTGCAGAAATTATCGCGACCGTTCGCGCCGCCGCACCCCAAGCGAAAGTTTTAATTGACGCCGCCCAGAGTTCCAGCCACATCAAGATTGACGTGCAGAAGCTGGACTGCGACTTTCTCGCCTTCAGCGGACACAAGATGTATGGTCCGACAGGTGTGGGCGTACTTTACGGCAAGTACGATGTTCTCGACAGCATGCCCCCCTGGCACGGCGGTGGCGAAATGATCAAGAACGTGACCTTCGAAAAGACGACGTTCGCCGACGTTCCCGCCCGCTTCGAGGCTGGCACGCCCATGATCGCCGAAGTCATTGGCCTCGGCAAGGCCATCGAATGGATTAATGAAGTCGGCATCGAGAACATCCGCAAGCACGAAGAAGAAATTACGAACTACGCGCTGGAACAGCTTGCGCAGATTCCGCAGGTGAAGATTTTCGGGGACCCGAAGGAACGCGGCGCCCTCATCAGCATCACGCTGGACGGCATCGCCGTCAGCGACGCCGCCATGATTCTCGACGAAGAAAATGTTGCCGTGCGTAGCGGACACCATTGTGCCCAACCTGTGATGGACCGCTTCGGTGTCGACGCCACGCTTCGTCTGAGTTTCGGTGCGTACACCCTGAAGCGCGACATCGACCGCTTTATCGCAGGCATCAAGCGCGTTCTCCGACTCTTCGGCTAACCGGGACTCGTATGGGAATCGAGAAAGGCATCTTTAACCGCACATCGCTCCTACTCGGGGACGATGTGATGGGCAACATCTACCAGAAGCGCGTCATCATCTTCGGTCTCGGCGGAGTCGGCAGCTGGTGCGCCGAAAGCCTGGTGCGTTCCGGCATCAAGGAACTCGTACTCGTTGATTCAGACCGCGTGTGCGTCACCAACGTGAACCGCCAACTGATGGCCACCACGAAAACCGTGGGGCAAGTCAAGGTGGACGTGCTGAAAAATCGCCTACTCGAAATCAACCCGCACGCCAACATCATAGCACTCCAAGACATCTACGAAGAAGCGAATACCGAGAAGTTCCAGCTAGACACCTTCGACTACATCATCGATGCCATCGACAGCCTCGAAAACAAGATGCAGCTATTGTGGCACGCCACGCGCACAAAGGCAACCGTATTCTCTTCGATGGGAGCGGCCCTCAAGATGGACCCCACACGAATCAAGGTCGCCGAATTCTGGAAAGTCGCCGGATGCCCGCTCGCCCGCGCCCTGCGCGACAAGTTCAAGAAAAAGAAAATGGCTCTCAAGAAAAAAGTGCTATGCGTCTACAGCGACGAACTCCTGAAAAACCGCGGCAAGAATTCCTCTTGCGGAACGGACGCCTGCATGTGCCCCAAGGTGCGCCACGAAAGAAGCGAAGCCGAACTCCAGAATGCAAACCTAGTCGATCACGAATGGTGCAGCAGCAAGGCGCAAATCAATGGCACCATGGCACACTCCACTGCTATTTTTGGATTCATGATTGCGGGCCTCGTGATGCAGGACATCTACAAGAAGGCCTTAGCCAGCGCGGAGTAACATGAAATTCCTAATTCAGCGAGTATTGAACGCCCAGGTGGATATTGCGGGCGAAACCGTCGGCAAGATCGGCAAGGGCTACATGATTCTCATCGGCGTGGGCGAAGACGACACGCGCGAAATCGCCGACAGGCTCATCCGCAAGATGCTTGCGCTGCGCATCTTTGCCGACGAAAACGGCAAGACGAATCTTTCCATCAAGGACGTAGGCGGCGAACTCCTGCTTGTATCGCAGTTTACGCTGTACGCGAACTGCAACAAGGGCAACCGTCCCACGTTCAACGGCGCCGGCAACCCGGCACTTGCAAACGAGCTCTACGAATACATCATTGCGGAATGCAAAAAGGAAATTCCCGTCGTGCAGACAGGGAAATTCGGCGCCGACATGCAGGTGAGCCTCACCAACGACGGCCCCTTCACGATAATGTTGGAATAAAAGCCCCTACACAATCCCCAAAAATGGCGTTTACACGTGAGTCCATTTATATGGTCGCAAGCGGTGTTTTATTTTCAGAAATAAGTTTATATTAGTATAACAATGAAAACGGTTATAAAATTTGCAATTCTCGGATGTGGCCATATCGCCACGAAGATGGCCACTGCGGTCAAGACACTTGAAAAGAACGGCATGGGCGTAGAATGTTACGCGGTAGCGTCACGCACGCTTGACAAGGCGAAAAAATTCGCCGACGATTACGGATTCGTCCGCGCCTACGGCAGTTACGAGGAACTGGCGCGTGACCCTGCCGTGGATTTGATTTATATTGCGACCCCGCATTCAGAGCACTACAGCAACATTCTGCTTTGTCTGGAACATGGCAGGAACCTGCTCGTGGAGAAGGCCTTTACCGCGAATGCGCTAATGGCATCGGAAGTACTAGCCCTTGCCGAAGAGAAAGGCGTATTTATATGCGAGGCCATGTGGACGCGATTCCTGCCTGCGGTGCAGATGGTAAAGGACTGGATTCTGGCAGGGAAGATCGGCAAGGTCGAAAGCGTGGAGGCCGACTTCTCGATGCCGCTTTCGCATATCGGGCGCCTGCACAAGCCCGAACTTGCGGGCGGTGCACTGCTGGACCTGGGCATTTATAGCCTCACGTTTGCGGATATTTTCTTGACTGACCCGAAAATTTGCAAGGGGATCCCCGCCTCCGCGGGGATGACATCGGGCGAGGAACGTGCGGGGATGACATCGGACGAGGAACGTGCGGGGATGACATCGGACGAGGAACGCGCGGGGATGACACCGGGTGGGGAATACGTTGCAAACCACATCGTAGAGACGAAGACGAAGTGCGTCAAGTTCCATACGGGCGTGGATGCGACCGACTGGATTGACCTCGTATATGCGGGCGGGCAAGTCGCACACCTCAAGACCTCGATGGTGGCCCCTCTCAAGAACGAGGGCGTCATTTACGGTTCCGAAGGCTTTATCCGCGTGCAGAACCTCAATGACATGGAAGAAATCCAGCTGTTCGATGTCGCCGGGACGCTCGTGGAATCGGTAAAGCCGCCCCGCATCGAAAACTGCTACGAATACGAAGTACTGGGCTGCAAGGCGGCCCTCGAGAAGGGACTCAAGGAATGTCCCGAGATGCCGCACGCCAAGACCATGCAGATGATGACGCAGATGGATAACCTCCGTGCCGCATGGGGAGTAAGCTACCCGTTCGAGCTCAGTCCGGGCGAAGTCTGGGATCGCAGCGGCGACAAGTCCTTCCTCGAAATTTTTGACGTCGAGACCGGCGAATCTAGACTGCTCAAGGAATTCGACAAGGTCATCGAAGCGCCCAACTGGAGCGCCGACGGCAGGTTCCTCACGTTCAACAGCGAAGGCCGCATCTACAAGATTGAAATCGAAAGCGGCAAGGTGACGGAAGTCCCGAGTTACTTTGTCAACAACTGCAACAACGACCACGTTCTCTCTCCCGACGGCGAGGGGCTCTATGTGAGCCACCACACCAAGGAAGACGGGCTTTCGCGCATCTACAAGATTTTCTTCGACGGACGCATGCCGGAACTCGTGACTCCGCTTGCCCCGAGCTACCTGCACGGCGTTACCGCCGATGGCAAGATGCTCGCCTACTGCGCCGAACGCAACGGAGAATACGACATCTACACGATTCCTGCTGCAGGCGGGAACGAGACGCAGCTCACAACCGCATTCGGACTGAACGACGGCCCCGAATATGACTGCGACGGTGAATACATCTGGTTCAATTCAGTGCGCAGCGGCCGCATGCAGGCCTGGCGCATGAAGGCCGACGGTTCCGAGCAGACGCAGATGACATTCGACGCACACTTGAACACCTGGTTTCCGCACATTTCGCCCGACCGTACAAAAGTCGTGATGCTCGCCTACCACGAGCGCGACGTACGCCCCGGCGAGCACGTTCCCAACAAGAACGTGGAAATCCGCCTGATGACAGGGTGTGACGAAACAGGCTGGAGTGAGCCCCGCACGGTTCTGCAGCTGTTCGGCGGCCAGGGAACCATCAACGTGAATTCATGGTCCCCCGATAGCCGCAGTTTCGCCTACGTGCGCTACGAGAAAAAATAGACGCCCGCAGATTACTTCTGCAAGTTGAGGCTCGCGTTCGCGGCGCCGTACAGGCTGATGCTGTAATCCTTGATGATGTACACCGGAATCTTGTTCAAGAGCGGACGGATGTTCGGGTTGTAGTTTTTCTCGAAATACTTCATGAACAGGTTGTCGCGCTCGAGCCAGCGCAGGTCCTTCTGCACCGTACCGCCGGCCAGGTAGAGGCCACCCAGGGGCAGGAACAGCGTAGAAGCGTCGCTTGCGAAGCGGGCGAGCATCTTCACGAACAAGCGCATCATCTCGGCGGCCACCGGGTCGGTGTCGCTCGCGCGGCTGATGTACTTCGGGCGATCGTTGGGTTCCGTTTCTTCAATCTTCTTGAAGGCCTCGTTATCGGGAACGCCGCGGGTTTCCTTCCACCATTCGTACATGTTACGGAGCCCCATGCCCGAGACGAGCGGTTCCACGCCAGGCACGGTGCCAATCTTCTTTTCCATGTAGTCGTGGAATTCCTGCGAATCCTTGTCGAAGGGGGCGAAGGTAGAATGCCCGCCTTCCGAAGAAGCGGGGATGTACTTCTCGCCGTCAAAGGCCAAGAAGCCGACACCCATGCCAGTACCCGGGCCGATAACCGCCTTGGTCGCCTTCTGCGGGGCGGGTTCACTGCCGTCGGTATGCGTGAGCTTGAAAATCTGCTTGGGGTCGTCCACGTCCAAGGTCGGGATACCGTAGCTGATGGCCATGAAGTCGTTGATGACAAGCGTCGGGATGCCCGTCGCCGCAGTGAGGGCATCGCCATCCACGCTCCACGGGAGGTTCGTCATGACGCACTTGTTGTTCGCCACCGGACCCGCGGCACTGATGCACACGTGGCTCGGCTTGAGGTCAGCACGGCTTTCCGCGGCAAGCTTGAGCGTCTCGCGGATAGGAGCGTCGAGCCCATCGATATCCTTGGAGGGGCACACCGTCTCGAGAATCAGCGTGAACTTGCCATCCTTGTAGCCCACAAGGCCAAGGTTCGTGTTGGTGCCGCCAATATCGCCTGCAAGAACGAGGCGGTCAAACTTTGCATCGGGATTAAGCCATTTGATTTCCATAATAAAAACTCCGGTAATTACGGAATGAATATAGGAAAAACGGCAGCGCTAAACCGACGAATCCAACATTTTAGGTATATTTTATGCAGGATGTTAAAGGAGGATGAATGAAGCATTCTGTGTTTAGACACTTGCCCGGCCTGTGCGTTCTAGCCACGACAACGATATTTTTTACCGCCTGCAGTGACGACGACAATTTCTCCCCGGTTTCGAAGAACCGCGGGTACGACTATGCGTTCAAGTCAAACAATGGATTTGCGGATTACCCGTGCAACGAGATGCGCGAGGGCCGCGAGGCGATTGTCGGACGCGACAAGGAAAGCTACTTCTGCGAGTTCGACGAGATTGACTCCGTGTATATCTGGGCTGGATACAACGATACACTCACGGCCAAGGGCAAGGAGTTTGTCCGCAAGAATGTTTCAAGCAGTTCACGCGAGTCGAGTAGTTCCGGAGACGATGACTCCAGCAGCTCGCGGTATTCGTCGAGCTACAGTTCTTCAAGCTACAGTTCGTCGAGTTCGTCGGCAAGGTCGAGTAGTTCCTCGCTGAGTTGGGAAGAACTCAAGCCACGCCTCACAAAAAAGGGCGAACAGTTCAATCCGGACATCGATTACGGCACCATGACCGACCCGCGCGACGGCAAGACGTACAAGACGGTAGATGTCGAGGGAACGATCTGGATGGCGGAAAACCTGAACTACACCGACCACGAAGTAGGTAAGTCCTATTGTTTTAAAGGTGACGAGGAAATCTGCAAACTGTATGGCCGCCTTTATAGTCGCGATGCCGCGATGAACAGTTCAAAATGCGAGTATGGAGCTAGCTGTCTATTGGGGAACGATCCTATTCAGGGCGTCTGCCCGGACGGATGGCATATCCCGACATATTCCGAGACGCAGACGCTGGTAACCCTTGCCGGCAAAAAGGCTCAACCGCTGATGTCGACGATAGGATGGGGAACCGAGGATTCGCTGTACATCAATCCTGGGATCGATACGTACGGGCTCTCCTTCGTGGGAACGGGACAATATGATACCAAGGACGGTTTCAACGACATCGGTGAATTCACATTCATGTGGGTCTATTACCAGTCGAGCAAAATGTATTACCTTCTCATAAGGGGAAAAGACAACGAGGCGTTCATCAATGATTTCGACGGCTACGAGTCGAACTTCTCCGTCCGTTGCGTGAAGGGTGACGGCGTAGTGCCGAGCTCGTCGAGCAGCGTTTCGTCCAGTTCCGTGAGCAGTTCATCGAGAACCAAGCAGGCAGGCGCCGAGCCTCTCCTGGAAGCCGCTGACGAGCAGTTCAACCCGGACATCGAATATGGCACCATGACGGACTCGCGCGACGGCAAGACATACAAGACCGTAAAAGTCGGTAGTGCAACATGGATGGCGGAGAACTTGAACTACGCCGGCAACGAAATTGGAGTATCTACCTGTTTCAACGATGACGACCGTTTCTGCGAACTATACGGTCACTTTTATAGCCGCAGCGCGGCGATGAATTCCTCCAGTTGTGCCTATAAATCTTCATGCGACCTGGGTACCGGCCACATCCAGGGAATCTGCCCTGACGGGTGGCATATCCCGACAAATAAGGAGGCGCAAGACCTTGTAAATCTTGCCAGCGGACACGCACTCCCGTTGATGTCGGCAAAGGGATGGAAAACAGGAATTACACCCGGGACTGATACATACGGGCTCTCCTTTGTGGGCACTGGATGCTATTGCAGTGATGATGGATTCCATTCTTTGGGTGAATATGGACGTCTATGGGTATATTATGCATCCTCGACCCAATACTACATTGTAATAAGGGGATCAGAAAATGAAGCGGAAGTATGGGACTATAACGACGAAGAGTGCTATAACCCAGTCCGCTGCGTGAAGGATTAAAATTTGTCCGGCTCACTCGCCGGACTTTTTAGTTCTTCTCGAATTCCAGGATGTCCGCCTGCACGGTGATATCGTCGGGGAAGTACTTCTGTGCGACTTTCAGCAGGCGGAGCGCCTCGTCGTCACGCTTTTCGGCATGGGCGTCGTAGGCCATGTTCTTGAACCCGTAGACAGATTCCGCGTTGCCCTGTTTTGCCGCAAGTTCATATGCGGATTCGGCGCGGTCAAGGAACTTCGCGTCGTAGGCGAGATTCCCGAGGAATATGGCGGCATCGCTAAAATCCGGCTTGATTTGTACCAGGTTGTTGAGCACGTCCATCGCGATAAACGGCTTGTTGTCTTCGGCGAGGACGTCTGCTAGTTTGTACATAGTGGCGGTATCATCGGGGCGGACACCCAGCGCCTCGCGGTAAGCGGCGGCACTTTCCTCGAACTGCTTGTTCAGGCGGTACACATCGCCGAGATACACGAGAAAATCCACCTCGTCGGGGTGCGCGGCATAGCCCTCGCGGATAACGGCTACGGCGCGCTCGAAATCGTTCAGCGCGATGTTCGCCTCTGAAAGCTGGTAGACGATGCTTATGTCTTCCTTGTCGAGCTGGTAGGCCTTCTCGATGGCACGCAGCGCGCCGACCGCGTCGCCGGTTTTACCGTAGGCTTCGCCGAGGTAAAGCCAGCCCGAAACGTTTTCGGGCTCCAGTTTCAACGCCCTGTGGTACGCCGCCACGCATTCGGGGTACTGCTTGAGCCTAAAGTACACGCTCGCCATGTTGAAAAGCGCAGGGGAAAACGCTCCGTTCGAGAAGTCGATAGCCTTGCGGTACGTGGCGGCGGCGTTCGGCAGGTCGTTTTGCTGGTAGTAGCTGTTCGCGATGTTGAAACTGGTGGCGACGGGGTCCGCGCCGCGGGATTCCGCCTTGCGGTAGAGCGTGATGGCCTGCTTGAATTTGCCGTCGCGGTAGAGGGCGTTCGCGCGTTCCATCAGGTCATATGCGGATTGCGCCGCGAAGGATGACACCGCAAGAAAAAGCAATGCACCTATTCCATTTTTCAAGCATCTTATGTTCAACATCTTTACCATCAAATTCCTCAGGATGACACACTTACATCACTCATCACACACTTCACACTACACATCGCATCAGTCCCTGAACTTTACCTCGAAAGGCTGTTCCATGCCGCAGAAGGGTACCGCCTTGCCCGCCTTTTCGGCAGGCGCGAATGTCATGCGCGATAGCGCCTCGCGGCCGGCGGCGGCGAGCCCGGAACCTGAGGGAGATTCCTCCAGCACCTTGATATCGTAAGCCTTGCCGTTCACGTCCACACAGAAACTGAGCCGCAGCATCGCATCGATTTCGCGGTCACGGATCTGCGGGGGCACCTGAAAGTTCGGATACGCCCTGCTTTCGGGTTTCTTGTCCACGTCGCCCTTTTCGGTCGAAAGCGCCCCGCCGCGGAAATCGGCCACCATGTCCTCGCTCACGGCGGCGCCGGCGTTACCCGATGCCGTCCCGAGATTCATCGCGAAACGCGGCCCCGCCTTCGGGGAACGCGAATTGGACTTCTGGCGGTCGGGCTTGCGCGCAGGCTTTTTCTTCTCGACCTTCTTCTCGACTTCTTCCACCTTCTTCACGGCAATTTCTGTCTTGTTGTACTTCTTTTCGTGAAAGACCTTGCCCGTCAAGAAGAGGTTCGCCATCGTCACGGAGAACACGAGCGCACAGCTCGCGAGGATAGCCGCGATGAGGATAGCAAAACGCTTCAACAATTTCTTAAAGAACTTCAACATCACAAATTCCTAGATACAGCTCCTGCAATTTCGTGCCACGCAATGCGCTCAGGATGACGCTTTGCGTCACTCCGCCTGCGCCGCGATGGAGACCTTCTTCACTCCGGCCAGGTTGCACATGTCGATTACCTGCACGAGCACGCCCGTCTCGGCACCCTTATCCGCAATCACTACGGCCTCGCGGTCGGGCGCCTTCGCGAGCGACTGCTTCAAGATATCCTGCAGGCTCGTAAGGTCCACCTGCCGCTCGTTCATGTGGATTGTCCCTTCGCGCGTAATCGCAATCAGCAGGTTTTCCTTCTCAAGCTGGCTTGCGGACTGTGCCTGAGGCTTCGTCACGTCCACGCCCGTCTCGCGGGTAAACGAGGAAGTGACCACGAAAAAGATGAGGAGGATGAACACGATGTCCATCAGCGGGCCCATCTCGATGCCCATATCCTTCTGCTTTCTTCTCGGCAAGTTGAATTCCATAATAAATCCTTCATTCCAGGATTGCCACGGCTTCTTTCGAAGCCTCGCAATGACGAATCACGGGCACTTCCTCTCTACAAAATAATTCTCTATAACGGTCGCGCCGAGTTCCATCTTCTGGCGCAGCATTTCTACGCGCTCGTCCAGGCGCTGTTTCAGGAGCGTGAGCGGGAATGCCACCAGGAGCCCGCTCTGCGTAGATATAAGCGCCTCCGAGATACCGTCGGCCATGAGCACCGGGTTCTGGTTCCCGTACAACGTAATCACCTCGAAGGTAGAAACCATTCCCGTCACCGTGCCGAGCAGGCCCAGCAACGGCGCCGCAGATGCCATCACGGATATGATGTGGTTTCCCTGCTCCATGTAGCGCACCGTCTTCATCATGCGCACCTGCATATAGTCACGGAAGCCCTCGGGATTGGTGCTCGCGACGTCAATCGCATAGCAGAGTTCCCGCGAGAGGAGCCCACCACGCTTGCGCAGCCTGCGGAGAGCCTTCTTCACGCTGGGCGGTTCCGCATTCTTCTCGTCTTCCTCGATTCCGCCGTTCAGGTCCACGCGCATGCGCTTGATGACCTTGTGGATGTCGGTGCGGAAAAAGTCGCTCCCGATGCGGAACCAGCTCGAAAACAGGTAGTAGAAACCCACGACACCCGCCAGGAGAATCGGGAGCATCACCACGCCGCCGGCATGGTACGTATTCTCGAGCGACTCGATAAGTATGTAGTGGGTGTTAGTCATGACGCGGAACTTATTCTTTCTTCCCGAAAATGCGGTTCAGGAGTGCGGTGCTCTGCACGTACATCTCGCTCGTGACCTTCTCGATTTTTTCGCTCAGGAGGCCGTGCAATATCATCACGGGGATTGCAATCACGAGGCCCGTTTCCGTTGTCACGAGAGCCTCCGAAATGCCGCCCGCAAGCACGCGAGCGTCGTTCGTGCCCACCTCGGTAATCACCGTAAAGAGCGTGATGATACCCGTAACCGTACCGAGTAGGCCGAGCAGCGGGGCAATCGAGCCCATCGCGGCAAGGAGCCCCATGCGGCGTTCCAGTTTCGGCTGCTCGCGGAGCAATGCCTCCTGCAGGGCGCGTTCCGCATCCTCGCGCTTGTCGCGGGCGCGGTTCAGCACCGCAAAAAGCACCATCGAGAGGCTCGTTTCCTTCTTGAGGCAGAGACCAGCCGCATCCTCGTAGCGGTTCTCCTTCACGAGGGCGTCGAGCTTGCGGTTGAATCGCCTGCTCAGATGCCCGCGGTAGCTGAGCACCAGGAAGCGCTCCAGGCAAAGCAGCAGCGCGAAAATAGCCACCAGCAGGAGCGGGTACATCACGATGCCGCCCTTCTTGAAGAACGCCTGGAATTCCTCGCGCCAGGTAAGTTCCTTCGTGTCGGTAATCGCGTTCTTGACCGCCTTGTTCTGCAGTACGTCCAGCGGGATAGAGACAACCGTGGAAGCCCCCGAGGCCTGCGATACGGCCTGCTTTATATTCGCGGCCATCTCCGGAGGGAGCGACGCGTTCCATTCGAATATCTTGCCCTGCAATGCACCCGAGCGGAGCAGCGCCTGCACCTCGCCGTTATCCTGCGCGACCTCGCCCAAAAAGACCGTACCCAGGCGCAAGCGGTTCACGTTCACGTCGGGGCGGTTGCCCACCTGCGAAGTCTCGCGCCCGTAGAATTGCGTGTAGGTCAGTTCATGACGCAGCAGCAGGTCGTTCATAAAATTCTGCACCGCGCCGACCGTATTCGGCACCTTCTTCTCGGCATCCTCGGAAGCCTGCTTCAGGCGGATTAGGCGTCCGTTCATGCCCACCGGGTAATCGCCCATCACGTCACCGAGAGTCTTGTCAATCGAGAGCTTCACCTGCGTGTTGAGCGCATCGTATGCCGATTCATCGGCCTGCGCCTTCTCCTCGGCATCGCCCGTCATGCTCCTGCTCGCCATGACTTCCTCGTTCACGCGGCCAAGATCCGTCGAGAGCTTGGAATAGCGGCCGTCAAGTTCACGCGATGCCGCCTGGTGCTCCTCGGTCAGTTGCGACTCGGCATAGCGCTTGCGCCAGTGTTCCGCCTCGAGTTTCTCGAGCGAGTCGGCCTTCTGCAGGCGAATGCGGGTAAGTGCCTCCACCTCGCGCTGCAAGCTGCGCACCTCTTCCATCTGCAGGGAATCCTTGATGCGCGCCTGGTCCTCGGCGGTAGACTTCTTTTCGCCCGAAGACCACGGCCATGCAAATGCAGAAGATGCAAGAAACAAGAAGGCAAATAATGCAAGCCTAGATCCTTCGACTACGCCCTGACGGGCTCCGCTCAGGATGACAAATCGTGATTTTTTCATCTTTCACCTCCCACGATAGAGAGGCTCACCAACCTTACAGTTCTTTCGTCTTTCGTCATTCGTCTTTCGTCTAATCTCATCTTTCACCTCCCACGATAGAGAGGCTTACGGGCAACTTCACAATCTGGGGCGGTTTCTTCGCCTGCTTCACGTCAAGCGCGAGCTTCACCGCCGCGCGTTCTTCCAGGTTCAATTCCTCGTTCCATTCGTAAACGACCTTCCCGTCTTCGACCTTGCGCACCAGCGCACCGAAAACCGTGCCGTTGTCATCGCTGTAGACCATCCACTGGTTCCCGATACGCAGAATCGAGGCGTTGATGAGTTCGCCGTTCTTGCGGGTGAGCGGACTGTTGATAATCGCCACCTCGTCACCGAACTTCGTCTCTTCGGCAATGAGCGACTTGAGACGCGAAAAGCCTTCCTCCTCGCTCGCGTTCCCGCTCTCGATATCGCGGGTAAGGGATTTTACGCGGTCGAGCCTGCTTTCGAGTTCCCAGGGCACCGTCTGCGCCACCTGTGACTCGAGCCTCTTGCTGATGCCCGCAAGTTCAGCGCGCAACGCCTTGCGCTTTGCGGCCACGTTGTCCGTGCGATTCTTCGCGCGGGCCTGCTTGTTGCGTTCCGTCTGGAGTTCGCCCGCAACCGCCTTTATCTTCGCGTTCAGGCTGTCGATTTCGGCACGGCGGCGTTCCGTGTCGGCCTTGTAGCGCTGTTGCAGAGTCCTGTAGCGGGAATCGTCCGCCTTGAGCATCGAATCCGTCGCCGAGATCTGGCGATTCAGCTTCTGGATTTCGGAATTCAGTTTTTCCTTCTCGAGCTTCAGGTCCTGAATTTCGGAAGCGCGGTCAGCAAGGGCCGGGCCCGAAACAAGCAGCACCATGAGCACCAAATGCACGAGGGGCAAGAATTTCAATCTTTTCATAACTTTCCAAATGAATTAGATATCAAAATTACATTATTATAACACTTGAACCCGCCAAAAGTGTCACCGCAATAGAAAAAATACCCCACAGGACAGCCTGCAGGGTTATTGACCGATTTGCCGGACTTAATTTTTTTACAAATTACTCCACGACTTCGACTTTCTTGGCGCTGAATTCCTTCGTGTCGATGCTCGAAATGGTGGAACCGTCACCAAGAGAAATCTTGCGGATTTCGCCAACGTCATACATGGCAACCCATGCAGTGCTGTTGTCGATAGCCACGATATCATAGGGATTGTCCTTGTTAAGAGCGGCCTGCCAGGCAACCGTCTTGGCGCTAGCGTTCACTTCAGCAATGCTACCCTTGTCGCCACGGTCCAGCACTATCAGCTTGCCATTCACATTTCTAATGACAGCGTCGGCAGAGAACTGAATGCGATCTTCATCATTGAATTCACCTTCTTCAAACCAGTACAGGGCACCAGAGCTATAGTCCGAAACATAGACGAACAGTTCTCCACCTGCGACGGCAATACTGTAAGGCTGATAGAGGAACTCATAGGGTTCTTCAGATGTCAACGAGGTAAACGTCGTTCCATCATAGGCGCGAACACCCATGTCACTCGCGTCAAGGGTTGTCCAATTCACGACGCCACGGTCACCAATGTAAAGGAGGTTTTTATCGGCATCAAAGAACAATCCGCCAGTCGCATCAACCTCCTTACCAACGCTCTTCACAGACTTGCTCGCCAAATCAACTTCTACAACAAAGACATCACCATAAGCCCTGTAAACAGCGACATAGGCCTTGCCTTCCTTAGCATTCACTTCCATGAGATTCACGCCACCACCGAGTTCCGCGCCGCTTACCCAAAGTTCAGACTTTTTGTTCTTTAGGTCGATTTTTTCGATACCGCGGTTATCATCGGCATCAATACCCCATGTAACAGGATTGTATTCTCCCTGAGTACCCACGTACACATTACCCTTCACGACCTTGACAGCCATCGGGTTCTTGGTCAGAAGCGGAATCGTATCAAGAAGGGTTCCATCGCTCAACTTATACATGGCGAGAAGGCCCGGATCCTGGAAATCTGCACCGCCAGTAACCGGAACATAGCGCTGGAACACGGCGAACAGCGTGTCACCGGAAACTTCTAGGTCTGCGGCGTTCGGCGTTTCAGAAAGGAAGGTCACCTTCAGTTCCACGGAGCTACTAGATTCCGGTTCTTCGGAAGAACTGCTTTCAGCTTCGGAGGAGCTAGATTCAACCTTTTCGCTGGAACTGGACTTGTCGTCCTTCGTGCTGGAGCTAGACTTATCGTCCTTCTTCGCGGAACTGCTGGACTTTTCATCCTTCGTGCTGGAGCTGGACTTGGCGTCCTTTTCGCTCGAGCTAGACTTTTCGTCTTTCTTGACAGAGCTGCTCGACTTGGTCTTCGAAGAACTGGAAGACTTCCCCTTCACGGAGCTGGAGCTCTCGTCGTCGGAAGCGCTGCTGAGATCATCGTCCAGACAGCTTTCGTTCTCGAGGCAATCCACGCCGGTGCTCGAGCTGTTGTCGTCACCGCAAGCGCTCATGAAGAACGCAAGCGACATTGAAGCAAGTAATGTGAGTATTTTCTTGTTCATGGTTTGTCCTTTCTGGCTTTACGCAATTACTTTGTCATAACCCTATGTACTCGGTAATGCGCGGGGGCTAGAACCCCTGTATGAGTGTAAACCTGTATTCTCGACCGGGCGCCGGGAAGGGCGTATAAATATTGCGATACGTCTCATCCGAAATGTTGTCTACCACGAATATAACCTGCGTCTTTTCCCACGGTTGCCATGCGAGCGAAGCGTTGTAGCGGGCAACCGGGGGCTGCCTCGTGAAATTCATGCGGTCACTGAAAATTCGCGTCCTGTAAGTCGTCTGGAAAATGGCCCTCAAATTGAGCGGCAAGAAGAACGTACCCTCGACAAAGTAACTGTGCACGGGTTCGCCCGGCAACAAGTTTCCGTTGTAGGCCCTGTTCGCGCCGTCATCACGCGGGTCCTGGATAGTCCCGCGCAGCACGGTCTGGAAAAATTTCGCCGGACGGCTTTCCAGTTCGAGTTCCACCCCACGGATAAGCGACTTGTCGACATTGAAGGCCTTCATCAAGTTGGTACTCGTAATCCAGTATATACCGTTCTCGACATGGTTCTCGAAATAGGTGGCACGCAATACCGAACGGTTCTTCGGGGTAGCAAACGAAAGGCCTGCCGCAAAACGCAAGGCCGATTCATCCTTGAGCGTGGGGCTAGAAAGGGTTCCCGGATACACGCCGTAGAGTTCCATCAGCTGCGGCTGCCTGTAGAAGCGCCCGAACGAGACGTTGCCGCCGATCCAGGAATCCTTCTTCCCGAGTTTCGCCTGCACCATTCCCGCAAGGCTCAGGTCACGATCCGTCGCCTCGTCCACCACCGCAGAGCCCGTAGTCATCAGCACCTGGCCACCACCGATATTGTCGTACGTTTTGAGGATGTTGCCTTCGGCAAACAGCGAGAACCAGTCCGTAAAGTTGTATTCCGCATTGCCCGCAATCGAACCCGCGAGGCGTTCCAGTTCAAACTTCTTGAGCGTACCGCGCGATTCCCAGAGTTCCGCGCTACCCGCAAGGCGCAGGTAAGCCTCGAACTTGTCCAGCAAGAGGTTCGCCGACATCTCGGGAATAGCCCTGTAACCCGCGAGCCCGTATTCCCTGAAATCGTTCGAGAGGAACCCTATCTTGTCGAGCGGGTAATACGACGAGGACATGTTCTTCTCGAACTTGCCGGTAAGACCCGCCGTCAGGAGCAAGATGTCGGCAACCGTCGGAAATTCCAGGCGGTAAGCCACCTGCATCATGTCGCCCGTAAATTCCGCCACGAAGGTCTGCAGATCTTCCAGGCCCGGGTTCCCCGCCTGCGTGTGCAACGCGCTTGCAGACAAAATAGAGAAGAACCCGTTTCCGTGGAGCATGCGGTACTGGAAGCTGCCGGAATATTCCGTGAACTCCGCGTTCCTGCGCCTGTCCTTGAAATCGTCCTCGTCGTTATAGAGCGTGCCGTTGCGGTTTTCAAACTCGTAGTCGTTGTCGCTATGGCGCATGGATGCCGTCGCGGAGAACTGCACGCTGTCCTTGACGCTCGCTGAAACCTGCACGGAACCCTCGAACGTGTTGTGCGAACCGTAACTCGCGATGACGCGCCCCTTCGGGTTCTTGCCGCTATGCAGCGCATCCTTCGTGACAAAGTTTATCGCGCCACCGAGACCCGCACCGCCGAACTTCGCCGGGACCCTGTCCTTGTAGACCTCAATCCTCTCGATATTGTTGAGGTCGATCGCCCCCAGATCGGCAGCACCGCCACCCGCATCGTTCAGGGGAATGCCGTCGATGCAAATCAGCACGTTACGCGCAGCAATCCCGCGGATGGATACCGTCTGGAAGCTGCCCATGCCGCCCTGCTTGTAACCCTGGATACCCGAAAGCGAAGAAATGACTTCGGAAGCCGAAAGGCCTAGGCCCTCCCATGCGGAAGGCGTAATTTCCATGTAGTCCGTTCCCGGATTTTCTGTCTCGGCGATAGCGTAGGATTCGACCTCCGAAACGCCCAGGTCCTGCACGGGCGCGGACTCATCGACAGTGGTTTCCTTGGAAGACACGGAAACTTGCGCATGGGCACTAGCCCAAGCACAGCACAAAAACACCGCATACATCGCGGCTTTGCAGAAAGATGTCGTTCGCATCGTTCCTCAACATCACGTTTCCCGCAGTTCTTCTGGCTCGGGGATCACCCTACTCCCGGCTCCTTCACATGCGATTTCTCGCACATTGGTTCATACCGGTTTCGTCCTCCCTTACAGCGGCGCGACCGCCCCCGGCTTTCACGGGGTTCTCTCCTTGCGGGCAACCGGGGCCACCTGCAAGAGCTTTTCAGGGCACAGGAAACTTTTTCGCCAAATATAAAAAAAGGGCATCGCCTTTTCAACGAATACGCATACCGAGCAACTTCCGACGCACAATTTGCGTAAAATAGACTATATTATTTGCATGCTGTTCATCCACCAATTTCCCGACTGGACGCGCTTCAGGTTCGACTCCGCGCGGGTGCTCGACGCACTCGGCAGGGCACGCTTCAGCGAGGGCAGACTCGCGGGCCTCCTCTCCTTCGCAGGCACCAAGGACCTGGAGACGGACCTCATCACCGAGGACATCGTTGCGAATTTTGCCATCGACGGGACCGAACTCGACGCCGACACCATCCGGACCGAAGTTTCGCTCCGCGCCCAGGGAAGCAGCGCCCATGTACAGAACTACATCGGCGCCATCGAAAACTACACGGTCCCCCTCTCTCAGGATCGCCTCTCCAACTGGTACGGCTCCCTGGTCGGGAACCGGGTGGCGGCATGGCGCAGCAACGTAAGCAAAATCTCGTCCGACACGGAAGGCCTGCACTTTACGGGACCGGGTCCCGAACGCCTGCCTGTCGAAATGGAAAACTTCCTGCGGTGGTTCGAGAATTCCTCCACGGACGGCACCATCAAGGCAGCCATCGCGCACTTCTGGTTCCTGACGCTGCGTCCCTTCGACAGGGCGAACGGGCGCATCGCGCGCGCCATTACGGCACTGCAGTTGAGCCGTGCACAAAAATCCGCACGCATGCACTATTCCCTGAACCGCCAAATCCTCAAGAACCGCGAAGAATACTTCCGCACGCTGAACAGAGCCCAATGCGGCAACGGGGACCTCACGGAATGGATCCTGTGGTTCCTGAAACAAATAGAGGAATCGGTACAGACAAGCGAATCGGCAATTGAATTCGAGACCAAGCGCTTTCGATTCCTGGCAAGACATTCGGGAGTGCAGACAACCGAAAGGGAGCAGCTGCTCCTGAATTCGGCCCTCACGGAAAAACTTCCCAGGAACTTCACCGCAAAGGACGTCGCCGCCCTCTTCGGCACAAGCCACGACACCGCATTACGCGAAATACAGAGCCTCATCGAGAAGGGGCTTGTTTCTGCAAACAAGAAGGGCGGACGCAGCCAGACCTACAGCGTCGTGGAATAGCCGCCGTTTTCGCGCATGCGCTTGCGGGCACGGCTGCCCGGGCGGTTGCGACGATGCTTATGGCGGGGCATACCGTTTTCAGGGCGCACGTCACCCTCGCGCCTATTACCCTCGTCACCCTCGCGTAGGCGAGGGTCTGTATGCTTCTGTTCGGCCCGACGCTCGTCTTTTTTCGGCGTTAAACCGCGGGCGGGCTTCTTCTCGCGGGACTTCTCGGCACGGGCCTGCGCTTCCCCGCGGTTCATGCGGCCGCGCGCATTGCGCATCTCGCTCTCGGCGGTCTCCTTCTGCGGGGGCGGCAGTTTCTCGTAAATCGACAAGTCGCCTTCCGGGATACGGATGCGCGTCAATTTTTCGATGGCGCGCAAGTCCTGTTCCTCGTCGGGAGCGCAGAACGAAATCGCGATGCCGTCCTTGCCCGCACGGGCCGTACGTCCGATGCGGTGAACGAACGTCTCGGGCACATCGGGCAAGTCGTAGTTGAACACGTGCGAAACGTCGTCCACGTCGATACCGCGGGCGGCAATGTCAGTCGCCACGAGCACGCGAATCTTTTCGTTCTTGAAGTTCCCCAGGGCTTCCTGCCTGCGGTTCTGACTCTTGTTCCCGTGAATCGCCGCGCACTTGACACCCGCCTTTTCAAGGACTCGCGTTATCTTGTCCGCACCGTGCTTGGTGCGGCTGAACACGAGCACCTTCGTCATCTCGGGATGGGCAAGTAAAAGTTCCTTCAGCAGGGCCCCCTTGCGGCGCTTGTCGATGCGGTAAAGTTCCTGGCGGATGCGTTCGATGGGCGTGCTCTGCGGAGCCACTTCCACACGCACCGGATCCGGGCGCAGGATTGTCGCCGCAAGCTTCGTGATGTCGTCGGGCATCGTCGCGCTGAAGAACAGGTTCTGGCGCACAGGCGGGAGCAGCGCCACCACCTTGCGGATATCATGGATAAATCCCATGTCGAGCATGCGGTCAGCCTCATCGAGCACAAAGAACTCGAGAGCCTTCAGCGACACCGCCTTCTGGCCAATCAGATCGAGCAGGCGGCCCGGAGTCGCCACGAGCACGTCTACACCGCGGACAAGGTTTCGCTTCTGGGAAGCATCGCTCACGCCGCCAAAGATGCACGCCGTCGAAATCGCGGTAAACTGCGCATATTGCTTAAAGCAATCCTCCACCTGGATGGCAAGCTCGCGGGTCGGCAGTAAAACCAACGCGCGGCAGGTCTTAGGCGCACGGAACTTTCCGGAATCGAGCAGGCGCTGCAGAATCGGGAGCGCGAACGCCGCCGTCTTCCCCGTCCCCGTCTGGGCAATACCCAGCAGGTCGCGTCCTTCGAGCAGGCTCGGGATGGAACGCTCCTGAATCGGAGTGGGTTTTTTGTAACCGACAGCGCGCACCGCGCGCTGCAGGGGATTTGCAAGGGGAAGTTCCGAAAATAGCATAACGCGCCCAAAGATAGAAATTTACGACGCACCGCCCATGCTTTTCATCTTAGTAAATAAACAACATCTCGCGATACTTCGGCAGAGGCCACATCTCGTCGGGCACAATCTTCTCGAGACCGTCCACCACCTTGCGGAGGCCAGCAACGGCAGCGATGATTCCCTCATGTTCGCCTTCGAGAGCCGTTTCAAGTGCAGCTATCGATTCGGTGAGCGAGCGGCAGCCTTCCCCGATGGACTTCACGTAGGTATCGAGTCCCGGGAAACCCTGGTTCAGTGCCATTTCGTTTGTACGCAACGACTTCTCGTAGGCTTCCACCACCTTCGGGAGAATCACGTTCTTCGCGAGGTCGCGGGCGACTTCACCCTCGATGTGGATTCTCTTGTGGAAGTCTTCCACGTTGATTTCGTAGCGCGAAAGCATCTCGCGGCGGTTCATCACACCGTACTTTTCGAACAGTTCCACGTTCTCGTCCTTCGTGAGCGCCTTGAGGGCCTCGAGAGACGTGCGGATGTTCGGGAGTCCGCGGCGTTCCGCTTCCTTCACCCATTCGTCGGTGTAGCCGTTGCCGTTGTAGAGCACGCGCTTGTGTTCCTTCACAATCTTCTGCAAAATCTTCTGCAGGCCCGTGTGGAAGTTCTTGTCGTCGAGCTTTTCGAGCTGTTCGGCAATCATGTCGAACGCCTCGGCCACAATCGTGTTGAGCACCACGTTCGGTTCGGAGCAGCTCTGGCTACTCCCCGGTGCGCGGAACTCGAACTTGTTGCCGGTGAACGCGAAAGGCGATGTACGGTTACGGTCGGTGGCGTCGCGCGGGAGCGGCGGCAGCATGTCGCTCCCGAGCTTCATCGCGCCCGCCTGCTTGCTGGACTTCGCGGAGCCCTGCTCGATCTGGTCGATAACGTCCATCAGCTGGTCGCCCAGGTAGATGGAGATGATTGCCGGAGGAGCCTCGTGCGCACCGAGACGGTGGTCGTTGCCCGCACCCGCGCAGGTCATGCGGAGCAGGTCGGCATGCGTGTCGACGGCGTAGATGATGGCACAGATCGCGGTAAGGAACACGGCGTTCTGGTGCGGGTCCTTGCCCGGATTCAGGAGGTTCCCCTTGCCGTAAGAAAGGCTCCAGTTGTTGTGCTTGCCCGAACCGTTTACGCCGGCGAACGGCTTCTCGTGCAACAGACAAACTAACCCGTAGCGGTCGGCCACATTGCGGAGCGTTTCCATAATGAGCATGTTGTGGTCGCACGCGAGGTTCACTTCCTCGAAAATCGGGGCAAGTTCAAACTGCGCGGGAGCGACTTCGTTGTGGCGAGTCTTCGCCGGAATGCCGAGCCTCCAGAGTTCCTTCTCCACGTCGTTCATGAAGTTCAGGATACGGCTCGGGATGCTCCCGAAGTAGTGGTCGTTCATCTGCTGGTGCTTTGCGGGAGTGGCACCGAAGATAGTGCGGCCGGACTGGTAGAGGTCGGGGCGCTGCAGGTAGAAGCGCTTGTCAATGAGGAAGTATTCCTGTTCGGCGCCAAGCGTGACGGTCGTCTTCTTGGGGCCCGCCTTGAAGCAGGTCATGAGGCGGCGGGTGGACTTGGAAAGCGCCTGGAGGCTACGGAGAAGCGGGGTCTTCTTGTCGAGCGCCTCGCCGGTGTAGCTACAGAACGCAGTCGGGATGCAGAGCGTGGCACCGTTGCCGTGGCGCTTGATGAATGCGGGGCTGGTCGGGTCCCAGGCAGTGTAGCCGCGGGCCTCGAACGTAGAGCGAAGGCCGCCACTCGGGAAGCTCGACGCGTCCGGTTCGCCGACGATGAGGTTCTTGCCGCTCAGCACCATGATGGCCTTGCAGCCGCTCGGTTCCAGGAAGGAATCGTGCTTTTCGGCGGTGGAACCGGTGAGCGGCTGGAACCAGTGCGTGAAGTGCGTCGCACCGCGGTCCATCGCCCACTTCTTCATGGCATGCGCGACATCGCCCGCGATGTTCGGGTCGAGCGGTGCGCCCTCGTCGATGGTCGCCAGGAGCTTTTCGCAGATATCCTTCGGGAGGTAGCTGCGCATGGCGTCGGCATTGAACACGTCCTCGCCGTAAAAATCGACATTGACGGGTTCGGCGGGTTTCGCGGGGGCCGGGGTGGCGGTCGCGATATCGTAGATGGCTTTTGTGCGCGTAGTGGACATTTTCACGTTCCTTTTCTTTATTACGCGGCAAAATTAGAAAGAGCGGGCACGCATTGCACGGAATTTTTCGCCTTTTTCAGCCCCGTTTTATTACATTTTTGTAAAATTAGACCATTTTATTACGTTTTTGTAAAGCGCAAACAAGAAAACCGGCGACAAACCCGTGGAAACAACGTATATTTTGGGCATGGAAACCGAACGCATCGAAAAGGAAGCCCTCGAAAAAATCAAGCGTGAACTGCACGGACGCTCCGCGCGGGCCCTTTCCGCGCACATCCACGACGTTCTCGACAAGGCATTCGCCGACCTGCGCGCCGCACACGAGGCGGAATGCGAAAAGATCCGCGGCATCGTGGAAGGCCGCGCGGGCGACATCATCGGCAACACCCGCGAAATGCAGGAGGTCGCGCGGCAGGCAAGGCACATCGCCCCCACCGAGGGAGTCGTTCTCGTCCGCGGCGGCGCGGGCACCGGCAAGGAACACGTGGCCCGCTACATCCACGAACTTTCAGACCGCAAGGCAAGGCCGTTCACCATCCTCAACTGCGACACGCTCGAAGGCAACACCACCAGCGCGTTCGAGGCGGAACTGTTCGGCTACGAGCGCGGCGCGTTCACCGGCGCCACCAGCAGGCACATCGGCAAGGCCGAGCAGGCAAGCGGCGGCACGCTATTCCTGGACGAAGTCGCGGAACTCTCCCCCGCAAGCCAGGCGCGGCTCCTGGAGTTCATGCAGGGGCGCACCTTCAAGAGGCTCGGGAGCAACATCGAGCAGCGCTCCGACATCCGCATCGTCGCAAGCACCGGCAAGAACCTCGAGGCCCTCGTGCAGCAGGGGCTTTTCCGCGAAGACCTCTACTACCGCCTCAACATATTCCAGATAAACTTGCCCGACCTCTCGCAGAGAAAGACCGACATCCTTTTGCTCGCCGACCACTTTATCGAGAAGATGAACCTCAAGTACGGCAAGAACATCGCGCGACTCAGCACCCCCGCCATCGACATGCTCATGAGCTACCACTGGCCGGGCAACGTGCGCGAACTCGAGAACTGCATCGAGCACGCCTGCCTCGCCACGACCGACGTCGCCATCAACGCCTACGACCTGCCGCCCACGCTCCAGACCGACATCACGAGCGGCACGGCGCTTATCCCCGAAGGCACCGCGTCGCTTACGGCACTCCTCGAAAGCTACGAGAAGGAAATCCTCACCGAGGCGCTCCGCCGCAACAACGGGAACCTGAGCGCCGCCGGCCGCGACATTTCCGTGAGCCCCCGCATGATGCACTACAAGGTGAAGAAGTTCGGATTATAAAAAGTCCCTTCCCGAAGGAAGGGACCCTCTCGACTAACCCCGGAAGAATCACCCATTAACTTTCGTTAATTCCGACAGAGACTTCGCTAGTTTTATTCTCTCCCACAATTCATCTTTGTGGCTTTTTATTGTAGCTAGAGCCCTCTCATTTTTTACAATATCCTCGCAGAGGGCACAAACACATGTATATTTATTCTTGAACTCGATATCAGGATCAATAGACGCCAAACAATCTTTCAACTGCAATGGGCCAAGGTATTTGATCGCTTGTATTACAATGTTCTTTTCGGCTTTTTTCACTATCGAGTTCATCGTCGCCTTAGACAAATCCCCTATATCCAAAGCGCTTCCGTCTCCACATTCGAATCCACAACAGGCCCACACGTGATTAGACGGAGAAACAATTACCGAACTCATGATTGTCGGGCACTTTCCGAGGAAAAAGTTTGTATTGCGCTTAAACTTGAACGACTTGTCACTAAGTTCCTCTGCAGCACGCCCTGATTTGGTAACCCATGTATTTGAAATCGCGTAAATCGTTCCGTCCTTATCCCTTTTATCAAGAGGAAGCTCTCTCTCCTTGCTATT
This sequence comes from Fibrobacter sp. UBA3718, assembly GCF_002371935.1. Classification (NCBI taxonomy): domain Bacteria; kingdom Pseudomonadati; phylum Fibrobacterota; class Fibrobacteria; order Fibrobacterales; family Fibrobacteraceae; genus Fibrobacter; species Fibrobacter sp. UBA3718. Next base: position 141,553 of record NZ_DFHR01000004.1, read on the forward strand.
GAATCTGCGCTGCAACTTTTCATTAAATTGCGCTTCAACAAATTCAGGAGTTATTTTAGATTCCTTGGAGTAGGACACTCCCACAATTACGGCATGAAATCCTTTTCCATGGCAAGCCTTCCAAGCGTTTTTCACATTTGAAAAAGGAACATATTTCACGTGATAATCATCAGTACTTATGTTGATTTCACTCAGCCCACATTCAGCCAGGGTCTGGACCATCCTTTCCGCATCTTGGCGGGTTTTTGCCCAATGCGCATTTGTGACGATTCGAGAAGGAATTCCCAAGCTGTCAGCATACGCAATGGACTCAAACAAATCCTCACCTAGAAGGGTCGGCTCGCCACCCGTAAAAATAAGCACGAAGGGGCCCCTCGAAACTTTTTTCATTTGATCAATGTTGTTCTTGATTTGGTCAAATGTCAAAATCTCTTTTCGGCCTTTCCCGGAACACATGATGCAATGAGAACACGCCGCATTGCACCTGTTTGTCGTTATTATGGTTAATTGAGCAGGTCTTGCTATCGATTGCTCCATCCTATTTCACCTCGACAGACGAAATCGTACATACGCGATCCTTGAGCCGTATCGTTGCACGAATCCGTACCCCTTCCCTTACATACTCGACCTTGCGGGTTATAACTTCGTTTGTTTTTTTCTCTTCAAGAATCGAAGTGGGATTAAGCACAGCTCTTCTAAGCATAGCCTCGGTTCTTAATTCAGTAAGGTCCAAATCCTTCATTCTTTTCAAGTCTTCATGGAACTGCGCATATATCGCAGTCGAGACATTGAATTGCACCCTCGAACTGAGATCTCTTGGCACGGATATACTCGTTGTTTTTGTCCAAAAATGTACATACGTCCACAAAAAAGTCGTATTATACAAGAATGCATTGATCGAGGCAGAAGCATAATTCGACAAGAAGCTGTTGACAAACTGTTTCGCCTTAGCCTTTGTTAAAGGAGAAGCAAAATCTTCCACGCTCAAGTAGACACCCTTCTTCTCCGTAGGGAATTTCAAGAATCCCATATATTTGGAAATGAATTTATGCGGGTCAGAATCAATCAGGGCAGCGACCTTCGCATTCTTTTTAACGGTCGCTATGAGCGACGTGATATTGTCCTGCAAGGACGCCAACTCTTTCTTGGTATAGAAGGAAACTGCATTTTGCAGACAGGCTTCTTCTTTTTGCCTACTTGCAGATTTAGTCAGCTTTACATCTCGAGCCGTAGCAGTCCGCGAATTTTTAAAAGTTGCAGTTGTTCTTGTTGCCATAGTAATCCTTTTTTTGAGTGGTTTTTGAGATAACTTATTTCCAGAATTCCTTTTCATCTTTACAGCATTGGCATTTTGTCGAGATGCGTTTTGCAAAATTGGCCTTAGTCAGATCGCCAAATTTTTCTGCCTGTTCAGGGTATTTCACCTTAATGATTCTACTCAGCAGCGAACCATTCTCCTTGAAAAAGATTCTGTAATTGTCACTATTTTCTATTTTCGACACAACTCCAGCAAGCTTAGGACGTTTTTTCGTTTTTGCCAATTTCTTTAACTTCGCAATCGAATTCAGGGCCATTTGCGTAAACGACTTTCCAGAATCATTCGCAAAGAGTTTATCAATATTCGTCTCGAAGATTTCATCTGCATTTAATGTAATCTCAACTTTGTTGTTGGTACTGATATTCCTTTTTCGAGCAAAATGCCCACAGCATTCGTGCTGCTTATTTTGTAAATGAAGTGTTGAATCTTCGAAATTCAAATACAGCGTTACAGGCGGCTTGTAGCGACCAAAACTGTGGCTCCGTTTACTGACGAATTCTTTTCTGTCCTTGTATTTTTTTCGCCATGCGTCATTAACATAGATAACCTTCTTTACCTTTTGCACTTTTTTATAGAAGTCTATATCAACATCGTAATAATGCGGTTTTTTGGAGCTACACGTAACCGTATAATGCGTATCACTAGGAATATCTTTTGTATTGATTGTATAATTTATAGTCCCCAAGGATTCAGAATCCCTTATTTTTGTAAGCCAAAGGTCAACATCATCATTGTCCGAGGCATGAGACCAGTAATTTAAATTGATATTTTCGCCGGCGCGAAGGAAAGAATTCCAACATATTCCCTTTGCAGCCAAGGAGACAGTCTCCCCTGTATCCGCCTTTATTCGGCCTGTCGGAGGAGCCTTACGACCATTAATTGAATTTTCCATATAAATTTCACCAGCACCACACGGATCGGTATCATCTAGGACGTGCATCTGCTTTACCTTTACTTCCAAATCGGCAGCTCCCGGTTCCGTAGTCTCGATTTTCTCATCTACTTTATCGAAGAAATGCATGATCAAACCAGCAGTGTGCGAAATCGTCTCTGGAATCAAGTCGCTTGCAATTTCCACACAGGCGGAGTTTCTCAAATCTCCATTCCATTCCCTTTCTAACTTATATGTATACGGATCAAGCGGATTAAAATGTTCCCAATGATACGGATGTCCCTTGCTTTTTCCATCTACATCATCACTGTCATAACATCTAGATTTTTTCCCGAGATCCTTGAAGTAATCTATCATTTCCCATTCTCGCTTGTATGTTGCAAGATCAGTCGACGCCACGTTCCAACGAACAGGCAAAGCTTTTTCATACGCCGTATCATTCTCTTTGGCCAACACTTTAAGATTATCTTCAATAACAAGACCGGTATAATACTCATATTGGTCATCATCAATACCGGTTCCATCCTTCGTATCTATCAAGCCACCCAGCCCTATCTTTTCTAGAATCATCGCAACCGGATAAAATCCGGCATGCGGATCACCATGCATATGGCAAGGCGTTCCAACATCGGCCAGCAAGTGACAAACTCTTCCAAGGTTCAAATACGCCCTTTCTTTTTCCCCTTCTTTATATTGTTTTATCAAAAGCTTCCAATATTCCCTCGCACGTACCGGTGCAGAGCGGAATTCATCCAACGTGAGCGTTCCAGCCTTACACAAGGCAGTAATTGGAGCGGCGACAAGCTCAATTATTTCTGAATTTATCTCGGACAGCAATTCGCCCCAAAGATGACCTCCCAAACATTCTGCAATAACATCACATATGTAATCAATATCCAACACCAGCCCACGACTTTCGTCCATACGATCATTCCAAAAATGTTCCATCCAATGTTGGTATTTGCCTGGTGCAGCCTTTTCGAAAGCAGCCTTAACAAGAGGATCACGTATTGTCGGCTCACTAATTTCTGATGGAATTTTGGGTTTGTCTTCTAAATACGCGCCCAGCATGACAAGATCAAAATAAGTTTCTTGTTTCAATCCACCGACATCATCCACACCATTTATACCGAGTTCACTTTTTATTTGATTCCATTTCGTTTGCCGGATCTTTTCTCCCAGCAATTTCAATGACATATCACCAAGGAGTTGGGCGGCAGCCTTTACAATCACGTAATGAACTTTGGTATTCATTTCAACCTCTTTTTTAATTTATATTAATAATACATTCTACTACCACGTCATAGTCGTCTACAACGAGTAAAAATTGAATTACAGGAAATTGTTTACAAAATAAGCAGGATGTTTCTTTTTACAAGCAAGTTAATCTAAAACAACATAACATTCACACACGCCACAACAAACTCATCAACAATGTAGTACTTAAGCCATACAACAAAAGAAAGCGATTTGTTAGCAATCCTGCTCTACGTCAGAAGCAAGCCAGAGTAAAATTTTACATTTCGAATGAAGCCTAAGAGAACGAGTTACTATGGGAATAGATTGTATTCATCCGTCCACTCAGCGCTCCCTATTTTTTAAAATGTATCTCTAGCAACAAATCACACACAATACTTTGTATGGCGATTGTAATACAACAAGTATATAAAGTACAATTTAATCGAAGCCCAAGATTCCTTACTGCTTCGGGAACCGTTTCACATCGAACGGCAGACGGTTTTCTTGAATGGTCATGCGAGCAAACATGTTGACCGCGGCAGAAACGGTAATACCCACCGATTTGCAGAAATCCGTGAACTTTTCCTTTGTTTCCTTGTCCATTCTTACGGAAATTATGCCCATATTCATCTTATAAATCAATCCCACAGTTTGTTTTTACGTATAAATTCAACCTCATCAAACAAACCCGATTCAAATAATAAAAAATTTCAACCAAAAAATAGCTTGTCCATAGTAAAAAATGTGAATTTTTACTTCTTTCGTTTTCATCCGATTTAATAAAATATTCTTAATTTATATATATTTTTACATATATGAAAGACCAGAGCAAACTCCTTACCTCTCGCCAAAAAGAAATTCTTTCCCTGCTCCGCAAAGGCCTCACAAACAGTGAAATCTGCAGGGCACTGAATATCTCGGCCAATACCGTCAAAGTCCATCTCGCCAACATCTACAAGGCGCTCGAAGTCACAAACAGGACAGAAGCGGTTTCAACGGATATCACCAAAAGCGCAAGAAGGCAAACAACGGACGACGACATCCACATCACCATTACGGGATGCGACGGCTTAACCGCCACGCCTCTGGCGAAGGGGCTCTCCCTCGCTATCGTCGAAGCCCTGCACCATTACCACCTATTCCGAATCAACGGCAGCATCGCGCCACAATCCCCGCCGACCTACCAGATCCAGGTAACGGGAACGCCCGAGAAAGACGAGAACCTGTTCGTCACGCTATACAGGGGCGACACATCCGAGATCCTGTGGTCGGTCTCGCAAAAGATCGGGGACGGGGACGACATCCAGTTCCTTGCCTCGCAGATTACCATCCAGCTGTTCAGCCACATGGTCTCTTCCGCAGCGCACGCCTACGAGACCGACAGGGAAAAGTTCCCGCAATGGTGGTTCGCCTCCTGCTACGCCAATATCCAGACCGATAGCGGCAACAGGGATGCCTTTGACGAAATCGTTTCGACTCTAGAAGCGCTGCACGGTGAAGAAAACCACCACACCTACGTGGCCTACTCGCTCGTTTCGGCCTACTACGTGGCAATCAACGAATCCTGGGTAGATGCCGAATGCTACGGCGCCAAGATAGGGGAAATCGCATGTTCCGAAATGCGCAAGAACCCCTACTCCATCTATTCGCAGTTCATGATGGCGCTCTACAACATCGTCATCGGAAACAAGAGCGAGGCCATCGCCTATTTCCTGCAGATTTTGGACGCAAACCCGAACGATTTCAGGGTCAGGCGCATGCTGGCGCAAATCTACATGCTCGTCGGGAAAGAGGACAAGGCCCTGGCCCTCCTCAACGAGAACGAGCGGTTCTTCCCGGAATCGTCCGGTCAACCGTTCCAGTCCACGCCAAGGGCGTTCATCTACTTTTTGCAAGGGAGATTCGCCGAGAGCGAGGAAGCCGCAAGGCAGGTCCTGCTATTCCACCCCGAGACGCCCCTCGCACGCCTAATCCTCATCGCCTGCAACAACAAGAAGGGCGACTTCGAACAAAGCGACAAGCACATCCGGAAATTTTTCGAATACCACCCGCACTTTAAAAAATCGGACCTGGAGCACCTTCTCTCAGGGATTGCCCCCTCAAAGAAGGACATCATTCTTGACAGCGTCAAGAATGTCTTTCCGTAAAGATTAGCCTCAAAAATAGTCCATTCGGGTTATGGACAAATAGTACTTTTGCAGTTTATCTTTAAAACCACAAACAAAGGAAACTGCGAAATGAAAACAGAACCCAAGAATCCAGACGATTTTTACAAACAGAAACTCACCCTTTTGAATCTGAAGGCAGGGGATATCCTCACCTTCGAAGGCGAAGACAACGACCTCATTTCGAGCCTCATCATGAAGCTCACGAATTCCAAGGTGACGCACGGGGCGCTCTACTTCCAGGACAGTCCCGTCCAAGCCCTTGCCGATGCGGGCACGACCGGCCTGCACGCCCATGAAATCGCAGACAAGGAAACCTCCAGACGCGCCTACGTCTGCCGGCTCACGCAACCCGGAAGCAGCGATTTCTTCTCCGATGCCGAAATCCTGCCCGTGATGCAGGCCGCCAAGATTTACCTCGACGAAAACCTGCCCTACCCCTATTCCGACCTCCTGTTGCTCGCCATGATTCTCGTCTACAAGGACATTTCCGGCGTAAGCATCAAGCAGCACGTCATTATTGGGATACTCAAGATTGTCTCCGCCGAAATCAAGAAGCTGATCGACGAGAAGGTGCACGAAGGCAAGCATACGATGGTCTGTTCCTCGTTTGTCTACCAGTGCTATCTGGACGCATCGAAAAAAGACGGCCGCCTGAAGATTGACCTCGACAATGCAGACATCCGGGGCATCCGGCAGGCGAACAATGTCAAGACGCTCTTCGATCTTTACGCCGAACACGCCGCGGAATACAACTTCAGCGAGAACGCCTTCTCGGTCCAGGAGAACTCCGGCAAGGAAGAAAAGCTGGAAGACCTTCTTAAGGAAGCGCTGCAGGATACCGACAGCGAACACGTGATGTTGCTGAAGAACAACTTCCTCAGCAACGCAATCGAGGATTTCCTCAAGACCCTCCTGAAATTTTTCGGATACACGTTCTCTTCCATCAAAGAACTCATCGAGAACGCCCGCGAGCTGCAGTCGATGTTTGTCACGCCGAACGACCTGTGCTTCAATATCGAAAACGCACAGAAGATCGGTTTTGTCAACCTGGACCGCACCAGCGAAAATCTCCCCAGCGACAAGATTACAACCAAATACAACATCAACCTCTAACTATCAAAAAGGAGCATTATCATGGCTGAAGAAATCAAGACAGTCAAGGCATTCACCCTGCACAACGACGGAGCGTTCGTCGCCCGCATCAGGGTCCACTGGATCAACCCGAAGGACGGTTCGAGCGGCGATTACGAGTCCTCCGGCTACCACGACATCTGCGCCGCCGCCGAACGGACCCTCAACCTGAGCGAAGCGGGATTCGCCGAAGGCACCCTCGTCCGCCTGCACGCGGTGGTCGTGCTCGGCAAGGACCAGGACGCCGACCGCTACTTCGTCTACAGCGCAACCGGTGGCATCGCCGACTACACCATCTCGGGGACGACGCTCATCAATTCGCTCAAATTCAACGGCCTGAACTAATTTCCGGCACGCGAAAAGCTCTCCCTATGGCGATTTTGATTCAAAATCGCCATTTTTGGCGTTGAAGAAAGAGCAACGGAAACTTGATCCGACACGCCCTCCCCCGGGACGCTCGCGCCCTTATTTAGGTAAATTTTGGATATGGTTGACGTACTCGAATACCTTGAATACCGCGATTTCCTGAAGGACTGGTTTGCCGAAAGCAAGAAGGACAACCCGTTCACCAGCTATCGTTACCTGAGCCAGAAGACCGGCGTGGACCCGGCCTGGCTCGTGCGAGTATTCCAGAAGGGCGGGCACCTCAACGAGGACTCGCTCCCGGTATTCATTCGCCTCTGCAAGCTCGACGACCGCAGGGCGGAGTACTTCAAGACGCTCTACCGCTTCAACAAGACAAAAGCCAAGCAGGCGCTCAGCGAACTTTACTACAAGCTCATGGAACTGCGCGAGATGGAAACGCGCGTGCTCACCGAGCCCGAACTCGCCTATTTCGGGAGCTGGAGCTGTTCTGCGCTCCGCGCCCTCATCGGCATCACGAAGGACACGAGCGACATTCCGGAACTCGCGACCCACCTGAACCCGCCCATCTCGCACGACGAGGCACGCAGCGCTCTCGAGATCCTGAAAAAGCTCGGGCTTGTCGCTCCCGACGGCAACGGCGGCTGGAACATCACCGACCAGATCCTTTCTACCGGCGGCGAGGTCAAGAGCCAGGCCGTACGAAATTTCCACAGGCATACCATCGAACTTGCCCAGGAATCCATCGACCGCCACAAGCCCGAAGAACGCGACATTTCGAGCGTGGTGTTCACCGCGGCAGAGGACGACCTGCCCGAAATCAAGCACCGCATCGAGGAATTCCGCCGCGGACTCCTGCAGTTTGCCCGCAAGAGCGAGCGCGCCGACCGCGTGTACGCCATGAATATCGCGATGTTCCCGCTCTCCGACAGGGTCGAAGACCCGGCTACCGCAGACGACGGCAACCCCAGCCCGAAAAAGGAGGGCTAGGCGATGCGCGGACTTTTCAAAAAAATGTATTTTTCCAAGGTGCAGCGGAACATTTCGACATTCGGCCTGGGACTGATCGCGCTTTCGACGGCGGCGGTCCTTTCGGCATGTTCCGACACCGACAAGACGGCAGGCGGCGGCCCGAGCGGCACCGATGCCGGCAACGCCATCATGGCACAGCTTACGGTCGACGGGCAGCCCGCCGCTTTCGCGAGGGTCAAGCTCAGCGAGAGCGAAAGCCTTGACGCGGCCGACAACGAATTTACCAAGGCCGACAAGAACGGCAAGGTCGTATTCGAAAACGTGGCCGAAGGTACATACACCCTTGAAGCTAGACTCGACGGCAAGGCCCTCCAGAAGGAAGTCTCCGTCGAAGGTTCCGATGTCGACCTGGGCAAGGAAGCGCTCGAAGAGACGGTCTCCATCGCGGGTTCCGTAGGCGATGGCGCCGAAGGCACGGTGAAAGTCCGCGGCATGGCGCATTCGGCCAAGGTAAAGGACGGCAAGTTCTCCATGGACTCCCTCCCGGCAGGGCCGATTAGCCTGGTGTTCATCCCGAACAAGAAAGGCGCCGACACGAGCAGCACCTACATGAAGGTCATCGCAGGCGAAAGTTCCACCGCGAGCACGTTCGCCGAAGAGAGCCGCGCGCTTCTGCTCGACGACTTCCAGGACTCCAACTACCAGAACCGATTCATGCCCGCACGCACTTACGACGGCGGCTGGTGGTATTTCGACTACAACGAAGAAACGGTAACGCCCAAATTTACCGACAACGGATCCAGCCACAGGTTCAGCCTCGAAAGCGAGGATGGCAATATCGTCGCGCATGTGGCGGCGACATTCGGTGAAGCGGTCAAGGATTCCTCCGGCGAGACGCAGTGGCCCTGGGCGACGGTCGGCATCGAGCTCGGCAAGAGCGACAAGAGCCTCTGCAACGACATATCCTCCGTGGATTCCATCGCGTTCCGCGCTAAAGGCGAGGGCGCCATCGTATTCGGACTCATCGACGAGACGCAAAGCAGCCAGATTATCGCGCAATCCGAATTCACGCTCGGCGATAAGTGGGAACGCATTTCCATACCGCTGGCCGACATCCTGGATCCGCAATTCTCCTACACCTGCGTGAACCAGCTCGTGTGGAGCTTCAAGCCCAACAACGAAGAAAAGACCGTCAACTTCTGGCTCGACGACATCGAGCTTACCGGCGGCAAGCGCCTGAGCATCTGGAAGCGGTAATGTCCGGAGCCCGCGCGGTCACCACCAACCAGACCGATATATACGACAAGCTCGAAGAGGCCGTACGCAAGTACGCCTCTACGGAGTATTTGCGCCCGATTGCGGACCATACACGCGCGGCATTCGCGGAAGCGGAGAAGTTTGTTTTAAACTTTTATGAGAGCGCGAGCCACACCACATATAAAGTAATTCTCGATTCGGGTTGCGGCACCGGCGAAAGCACGTTAAACATCGCATTAACAAATCCGGGCATTCCCGTCATAGGCATCGACAAGTCCGCGGCCCGGCTCACGAAGGCCGGCGGTGCAGGGAACGGGACGGCAACCTTCCCGCAGAACGCATTCTTCGTGCGCGCGGAACTGCTCGACTTCTGGCGGCTCGCCCTCGGGAAGGTCAAGGCAGGCCAGTGGCACATCCCCTACCATGCGCTCTACTACCCGAACCCATGGCCCAAGCAGAGCGAAGCCACGAGGCGTTTCCACCTGCACCCGATTTTCCCGACGCTCCTCCAGCTCGGCGATGCCATCGAGCTGCGCACCAACTGGGAAATCTACGCTAGGGAATTTGCAGAAGCCGCACCCATTGCCGCTCCCGAGCGGACCATCGCCCGCGAGCCTTTTGACCCCGAGCGCCCCATCACCGCGTTCGAGCGCAAGTACAAAGAAGCCCGCCAGCAGCTGTGGCGGGTCATCGTCTCACGCGATTGAAGCTACCCTAGTCGCGGTCGGCAAGCCACTTCAGGTAAGCCTTGAATTCCCTCGTCGACTGCACATGCACCTCGGTTCCATTCATAATCATGAATTCCGAAAGGCCATACCTGTCGCCCTTCGAGCCCCAGTCATAAGTGTATCCCAGACGCGTCCACGGATAGCCATGGGCCTTGTAGTTCTTCGCCCAGGCATCGTCGAACCAGTTCCTGAGCCACATGCCGAGGCTATCCAGCTGCGAATCGTCTTCTTCGTTGAACCGGCAGGTCATCTCGGCGCTCGCGATGTCGGGAATGTAGGCGGGACGGATCATGTCCTTGGGATTCACCCAGACCGTCGTGAAGTGCGTCAGTTTCTCCCCGCGCGGGAGCCCAAGGAGCTGACGGATGCGAAGCGGCCAGTTACGGACCGACTTGCGGTTCGTCTTGAACCATTCCAGCATTTCCTTGTCCGAGAACACGCGCACTTCGTTGTCGAACGTGACCTTCTGGACATCCTTGAACATATCGGGATTGGCATGCGCCACCACCATCAGCACCATGTTCCTGTCACCGTTCCACGTTACTTTGTTTGAATTTTCGTCAATGGAGATCAACGGGCGGATATCCTCGCACGAACCGTCGCGGGCAGATTCGATCGCGGCCTCGTATTGGACATCCAGCAGGGAATCCTTGTTCGCGAAGCTCTGTACGGAACCGTCGGTACTTACGACTTCGCAATAGGGTATATCCGACGCAGCCACTGCGACCTTTTCCTTCTTGAAAAGCTCATCGATCAGGGCGTCATTGTGGTCGAACAGTTTGTCTCCCTGGACAAAAGAAATCACGATCTTGCAGAATCCGCTATCGGGGATAACGATTCCCGAAGAGCCCTTGTTCGCAGAAGTCGTGTCCAGGACGAACTTATTGTCGTTATCGCCACAGCTGTAGCTATAGCTATAGAGGGTCGCGCGGCCCGGCTTAAGGTGGGTATAGAACAGGTTATCCTGCTCCTCGCTCCACGCGGGCTTCACGACAACCGTGGAGTCTCCAATCTTTGCATAGTGGGGATTCGCCTCGCTGCAATAAAAGGCCGGCTGGCGGAACACACCAATGACCCCGGATTTCCCCTTGAAGGTAGCGCCATCGCGGACGAGCAACCCGTGGGTACATGCGGAAACAAGGACCAAGCCCAAAAGGGCGGCAAAGAGCCTGAGAAGACCCAATCTTTTCATCTTTTTACCTTCCTAAACGCCTAAAAGGCATTTTACCGATAAATTCCCTATAAATATAACTCCCTTTTGCAAAAAAACAATGTAAATTTCATGAGGGGATTCTTGGAAGGAGTTTCCAAAGAAGGTGTCCGGATTTATGAAAAACTTTCTTTTGGCCAAATCACACAGTCCAGCGGCCTACTGGGCCTGCGCCATAGCGCTTATCGCATTCGGGCTGTTGCTCAACATTGTCCCTGCCAAGCTAGCCCTATACTTCGAACTCCCCGTATTCCTTGATTCTATCGGCACAATCCTTGTCGCCATGCTGGGCGGCACGCTTCCCGCCGTCATCGTCGGCTTTTTCTCCAACGCCTTCAACGGCATCTCCGACATCACGACCCTCTACTACGGCATCATCAGCATCCTGATCGGCGTCGCGGCGGCCCTTTTCCAGCAACGGAAATTTTTCCTCCATGTCCCGAAAATCATCGCAAGCGTCCTCGTTTTCTCGCTTATCGGCGGCGGGCTCGGTTCGATTCTCACCTACTTCCTCTATGGCTACGACTTCGGCGAAGGCATCTCGGCCCCGTTCGCAAACGCCATCTACAGTACCCTCGGTTTTTCCAAGTTCTTCTCGCAGCTCTCGGCAGACATCGTCATCGACATTTTCGACAAGGCTATCGTCGTCGCGGCGGCCATCATCGGCTACAGGTTCATCAACGACCACTTCAAGCGCCTCTTTGCAAAGGTGTTCCTCTTCGAGCCCTACATCAACCACCAGAACAAGCTCTTCAAGCATTCCCTGCTCAGCAAGGTCGTCATCATCGTCATCGCGGCCGAAATCCTGCTCGGCGCGCTAGCAAGTATCACCGGATTTATCCTCTACAGGCAAGTTTCCATCGGCAAGTTTACCGATATCGCCAATGGCCTCTCCGAGGCGGCATCCGTCGTCATCGACGCCGACCGTGTCGACGAATTCATCGAACAGGGGCACAACGCCGAAGGCTACGACGCGATAGAGAAGCTCCTGTACAGGATCCGTGACGGGTTCCCCCAGGCACAGTACCTCTACGTCTACAAGATTCTCGAGGACGGCTGCCACGTCGTATTCGACCTCGTGTCCAGGGACGGCGAAGCGGGAAGCAGCCCCGGAGATCTCGTCGCATTCGATCCGAGTTTCAAGCCATACCTTTCCAACCTACTCAAGGGCGAACCCATCGAGCCCATCATTTCCGACGACCAGTACGGATGGCTGCTTACCGTCTACAGGCCCCTGAAGAACAGCGCCGGCAAGACGGTCGCTTATGTCGCGGCAGACATTTCCATGGGCGAAATCGTCTATGACCAGGCAAAGTTCTTCATCAAGCTGCTCTCGATGTTCTTCGGGCTTTCCATTATCATCATGAGCATCGTGCTGGAATTCGCAAAGCGCGGAATCGTGCATCCGGTGAACAGGATCGCCTCGGCGGCCATCCACTTCGCCTACAACTTGGAACAGGGTCGCGAAAACAGCCTCAGCGAACTCAACACCCTGAATATCGGCACCTCCGACGAAATAGAGCACCTCTACAAGGCCATCAACAAGATGGGCATCGACTCCGTCGAATTCATCCACCGGTTCGAGGCGGCAGCCGATCGCATCGCGAAGATGCAGGACGAAATTATTATCAACTTCGCAGAAATGGTCGAAGCGCGCGACACAAGTACCGGAAGCCACATCAAGAAGACAGCCTTCTACGTGGAGGCCATCGCGAAGGAACTGCAGCGCGAAGGCAAGCTCCCGGACATCATCGACGACGCCTACATCGCAAAGCTCAAGCGCTCGGCGCCGCTCCACGACATCGGGAAAATCGCCGTGTCGGACCTCATCCTGAACAAGCCGGGAAAACTCACCGACGAAGAATTCGCCATCATGAAGAGCCACACGATCGAAGGGTTCCATATTCTCGCGAAGATTGTCGACAATACCAACGATTCGCTGGACGACGACTATCTAAAGGAAGCCATCGAGATGGCGCATTACCACCACGAAAAATGGGACGGCACCGGCTACCCCACGGGAATCAAGGGAGATGCGATTCCGCTTTCGGCAAGAATCATGGCTGTCGCGGACGTGTTCGACGCCCTCGTGGCCGAACGCATCTACAAGAAGCCCTTCACCTACGAAAAGGCCATGTCCATCATTACCGAAGGTTCCGGCAAGCATTTCGACCCCATGGTCGTCGATGCCTTCTGCAAGATTTCGGAAAAGCTCTACAACGAGCGCACCAAGCTTAACGAGGACGGCAAGCCCGCATAGCACCACACAGCAGGGTTATTCCCTGTGCTCATGCAGATATAGGTTCGCCTCGGGTACTGCGAGGTCGGAGCCCTTTATTTTCCATTCGTCGTCAGTTCCGGTGCGGTACTTCACCACCACGCGGTAGCGGCTGTCCGTCTGCAATACGGCCTGCGGGACCGTCCAGAAGTTTTCCGTACCCACGACCATCTCGAGCTCGCGTGACTCGCCGCCCTCGCCAAGAATCATGATGGACTTGACCATGTCCTTCGGGTTGCGTACCTGGATAATGCTCCAGAATTCGCTTGCGCCTTCCTTGACCCAGAGCGACGTTGAATCGCCCCACACGCCGTCGACGCCCTCGCAGCTCACGAACCCCCATTCGCCCGAATAACGGCCCACGCGATTGCCCATGATGTCAGCGGCAGGGGCACCGCCCAGATCCACCCCGCAGTTCGCGTCGGGGCAGCGGTCGGTAATGCGCACGGTCACCTCTTTCCAGCCTTCGGGCGTCCTCGCCCTCACATGCACGCAACCGCCACAGGCCGCACCGCCATCCCAAGGGCCCTTGTCATCGCCCGGAGAAACATTCACGTGAATCGCCGCATAGTACTGGATATTCGTTTGTCCATAGTTGCAGGCTCCACCGAGACTCGTTTCTTTTGCCGTGACGCTTCCGTAGGTAGTGACAGAACCCTTGCCGCCGTTCTCGGTGAGTTCGGGGTCGGCCGCAGTGTAGCTATCGCAATCGGTGCACTTTCCGTCGTCGCCGGAGGAAGTCGGCGTCTCCGAACTCGACGACTCGACCTCAGCAGAACTCGAACTCAATTTTTCTTCGGCTGAACTCGATACCGGCGCGACACTCGAAGACGAACGTTCAGGCGACTGCACGGAACTCGACAGAGCCTGCTCCGAAGAACTTTCCGTAACTGAGGCATCCGTACCGGAACTGGAATCGTCACCGCAAGAGGCAAGGGATGCCACCAGGAAGGCTGCCAGAACAAGAACTTTATAGTTTTTCATACACATAAACCTAACATCTTATTTCATCGGCATAAGCACGAAGTCATTAAGTTCCTTGCGGACTTCTTGCCAGAAGGGCATGTACTTGTCGAGCAGCGCGATGTAATCTTTGTTGTGATGGCGGACTTTCAGGTGCAGGAGTTCGTGCAGTATCACGTAATCCAGGCAGCGGATAGGCGTATGCGCCAAATGCAGATTGAACCAAAGTTTCCCTGCGGGGTTGCAACTGCCCCACTTATTCTGCATAATTTTTGTCTGCCAACCGTTGCATTTTAAGTGCGTTTTCTTTTCCCATGCGGGCAAGCGCTTTTCTATTTCGGCGACAAGCATTTCACGGAGTTTTTCGTTCACGTAGTTTTCGCGCTGTTGTGCGGTACTTGCTTCGCGAACAGTCAGAACCACATTTTGCCCGTCTATTACAAATCCATTTGCACGGTCATGTTCTACACGCAAATAATACTGGCGGCCGAAAATAAAAATGGATTCGCCGGAAACATATTCACGTTCGCTCAAGCGAGCCTGATTTGCAAATTTCTCTTGTTGGCGCTTAATCCAGGCAACCTTGGTACGCACGAAAATCTTGATGGATTCATCAGAAAGGTTCAGCGGTGCAGAAATTCGCACAGAGCCATCGGGCGGCATCACCGAGAGGTGAATGTTCTTGATATCCTTTTTTGTAACGGCAACTGTAATGCCCGACACTTGCATCCGCATTAGAACTCACTCTGCTTGCTGATGAGTTCATAAACGCGATCAACTTCCGCATCATCGTCCAAGACCTCGGAAAGAGCGCGCTTAATCTTGTTGATTTTCACCGGGCTGTTGCGGAAATCGGCCTGCATGCTACTCATGACGGCGTCATAAATTGCATTCGTCAATTTCTCATCATTTCCGCAGTTATCGTAAATCGCACGCTTTGCGGCACTTCCCTTGACAGAGGCCGGATAATCTTCGCTTGCTGCCGATGAATTCACCTTCTTGGCAAGCTCAATATAGCGTTCCAGCAACTTCTTGTATTCAATCAAGCCGTTCTTGCGTTCTTCAATCAACTGGTCAAGAATTTCTGACATTTTGTTGTAGTACGCAGGGTTGACATTTATCTGGTCAACGATTTTGCGACGGATGTTGTTCTCGATTTTTTCGGCAGCGCTTTCGCGGACCTTCTTCTTGCCAGCCGTCAAATCAAACTTGCAAAGTTCAATGATATCCAGCAAAGTCGTGTCGTCAAATTCAATAATCTTTGTCGAATCGCCAGCGGCAATGTAATTGTCAATAAGGTGGCGCATGTCGGGTTCACAAGCTTTCAAATCAACAAAGTCGCCACTCGCCTGCATAATCACCTGACGCAAATTCACGTAATCATTGGTGCGCTTTTCTTTATCGTTCCATTCGGCTTCGGTATAGGGCAGCGACAAAATCTGCGATTTCAACTCGGCAAACGCGCGAGCCAAACTACTCGCCAGCGAGTAGAAACGTTCACGCAGGCGGGCAAGTGCCTCAAATTCTTCTGGATTGTTCAACCAACTGATATTTTCGCCACAAAAAAAGTGAATGTAATCCGATTCATCTTTAGGTGGTATCACATCTTCACAAAGCGTCTCGATTTCTTCAAGAATCTTGTTAAAATATTTCTCGGCTTCAGTCGCACGGTCCTTAATCAAGCCATCGACATCGCTGTCATCGTAGTCTTCAAATGCACCCGATGTGTATTTGTTCATACTGTCGGTCACATCGTCGAAAAGTTCCTTGTAGTCGATAATGATACCGAAGGGCTTCGTCTCGTCATCCAAACGGTTCACGCGGCAAATCGCCTGGAACAGGCCATGGTCTTGCATCTTTTTGTCGATATATAGATATGTGCAATGAGGAGCATCAAAACCAGTCAACAGTTTATCGACTACAATGAGCAGTTTCATGTTAGCCGGTTCTTCAACGAACTTGCGTTTGGCTTCCTTTTCAAAAGCTTCCACCTTCTTGTCGATGCGGGAAGTATCGTCGCCTTCTTCGACTCCGACCATCTTCAGGTAAATCTGGTATTTCCTGAAAGTTTCGGTATCCTCATCGAGGCTCACCGTATCGGTACGCAGGTCGCCCGGATTCGGCGTGTAAGAAGAAATGATAGCGCATTTCTTAAAACCCAATGCCTGAAAAATTTCGTAGAAGCGGCAAGCCGTAAAAATGGAATCCGCGACAAGGATAGCGTTTCCGCGTCCTTCTGCCAAACGGGCATCCTTCGCAAAATCAAGGATGATGTCGTTCGCAATCGCTTTCAGACGGTCGTAAGACGAATAAACCGTGCGCATATTCGCCCAGCGGGCTTTCAGTTTCGCTTTAGCGACAGGCGTCATGCCACGCGTTTTCAAGTCAAACCATTCATCAATCTTTTCACGGGAGCGCAAATCTTGCGGGACATCGCGACCTTCGTAACGCAAGTCAAGAATCACGTGGTCGCGCACGCCTTCATCAAATTTGTATGTATGAATGTAGCTTCCGAAAACTTCCAGACTCGTCTTCTTGTCTTTCTTCAAAAGTGGCGTGCCGGTAAAGCCCACGAAAATCGCCTTAGGCATCAAAGCCGTCATCGCCTTGTGCAACTTGCCCGATTGCGTGCGGTGGCACTCATCCACGAATACAACGAAATCGCCTTTCACGCTAAAGTTCGGCGGCAACGAATCCTTGATTTCTTTCAAGAACTTCTCGTAATCGCCGTCGGTAACTTCACCGCCACGGCGACCGAACTTGTGAACTAGCGAACAAATGATAGAACCTTCGGTAGAATTCAAGCGGTCCAACAAATCGCGACCGCTCTTGGTGCGAATAATCTTTTCTTCCACACCCTTGAACAACTGCTCTATTTGGTCATCTAGTTCGTCGCGGTCAGTGACAATCAAAATTCTGCGACTCGGATTGTTCAGCAGCAGACGCTTGGCAAGCCAGACCATCGTGAGAGATTTGCCCGAACCCTGCGTGTGCCATACAATACCGCCCTTCTTTTGCGTGGTAATCCTGTTGTACGTGCGGTGAATTGCGTAATACTGATTGTAGCGGCAGACCTTCTTTACACCATTATCAAAAATGATAAAGTTATGGATCAAATCAAGAAAACGGACCTTGTTGAACAGCGAATAAAGACTTTCAAAAAGAACGCCTCCGAACGACGAACTCTTATCATCGATAATCAAATCGTTGTCGTCCAGTTCCTGCAAGCGTTCGCGGAACGCCTCCTGTTTCCAGGTCAAGTACTTCTTCTCTGGCGTGGCGATTGTCCCGTAGCGGACACCTTCGCTTTCGTTTGCCGCCAGGCAATACTGAATCGTAGTAAAGAACGACTCGATGAATTCCTGCTTCTGGTTCGTCAGGTTCTGGCGAATGCCATCGGCAACAGAAACGGAGCTCTTCTTGAGTTCAATCACCGCAACCGCAATGCCGTTTATATAAACGACAAGGTCCGGGCGCTTGGAACCGAAAGAACTGCTAACCGTCACCTCTTCGGCAATGGCAAAATGGTTGTTGGCCGGATTTTTAAAATCAATGTAATAGACGCTGATATTTTCGCCATCCGCATCAGAAACAGGGTGCGAATACTTCAGCAAACTGTAAACCGTCTTGTTCGCAGAATATAAACCTTGCTGTAAGTCGCCCGCCGCATGTTGCAAATCGGCGATGGCCTTGCGTGCGACCGTTTCCGAATAATGCTGCTGGCCCACCAAGAATGCAAGCAGGTCATCATCGCGAATGTTCTTGTTCGCCACTTCGCACAAATTGCCCAGGTAATCGTAATGCAATTCGTCCTTGAAGAACTTGATTACCTTCGCCTGCGTCTTGCGTTCGGGAATGTTGATATTCGGTTCGGCCATTGTCTAATTCCAATTTTACCATAATATATATTTTCGACTACTTGGCAACGCACATTCAACAAAAGGCGACGACAGAATTGCCCGAATTTCACAAAAAATGCGCATTTCGGCCTGAAAGCATCCGAAAATATTTAATTTTCTACGGCATATTTGCAAAATTGCCGTAATTTTATTATATTAGAGACATGCCCAAATACGACGGAAAAAAAATTGGCAATACCGAAGGCTTCATGGTCCGCGAAAACATGAGCGCTTACCAGTATCACCAGGCCCTGCAAAAAGTCCAGTCCGGCGAACTACTCCGCCTTCGCCCCGGAGTGTTTGCGGAGCCCGCCACGCTTGCAGATACCATGCTCGACATAGATGTTCTTGTGCCCGGCGGGGTACTGTGCATGTATTCCGCATGGGAGCATTACGAGCTGACAACGCAAATTCCCTCAGCATTTTGCATCGCCATCCCGCGCAAACGCAAACTCGTATTGCCCGAATTCCCTCCAGTAACGCTTTACTACTGGTCAGATCATCTGCTAGAGTTCGGAACCACAGCGGCGGAAGTCCATGGCCACAAGGTACGCGTCACCGACTTGGAGCGCTCTGTCTGCGACGCCATCAAATACCGCAACAAAATTGGCTTGGATGTATGCGCCGAAATTCTCAAGACATACCTGCATCGCACCGACAGGAACATCGCGAAACTCATAGAATATGCAAAAAAACTTAGAGTTGCCGCAACCCTGAAAACATATTTGGAGATTGGACTATGAAGTTCCCTAACATAAGTAACCGCTTTGATGCAGAAGACATTCGCAAACTGCGCGAATACAATTCCCTAAGGCATTCCAAGATGTCGCACAAGGAAATCCTGGACGACATTCGACAGGGGGCCGAATCCTTTATGATGGAATTCACTAATTGTAGGTAAAAATTCAATTTTTACCTAAATAACCATTTTACCGATGTCGGCAAAATGGCATTCAAATTCGTTATATCCAAAATTCAGCAGCTGTTGAGCATTTTACGTACTAACAACAATTCGCTTTAATCATACAGATGATTGTAATTATGACGGCTAATAACGGGCCATACACAAGTAATACAGACCAGGATTTTAAAGCCTTAAGAAAACCACAGAAACCTTTTTCATAAGACTTCATGGGCATTGTATACACAGTGGGCTTACAATCTTTACCACTTATATAATCGTTATATATCCCAACGAACTTATGTTCTTGTTGCAGATACAAAGTGTCTAAAATACAGAATAGAACCGTCGGTATTAAACATATCCAGACGAATAATTCATTTTTCGTTTCCGAAAAAATTGCCAAGAGGGCTGCAACTACCGCGATACACCATCCTTTCGCTTGAGCCGAGTTACTATTCATTCTTGCGATATTATTTTGCAGAAACTGCAAATACAATCGTTCATCTTCTTTTTCAATTTCCATCGTCAATTCCTCTTTTTACTAAAATAAAGATTTCCATCGAAAAAATTCAACATCCGTGCAAATATTATAGCGAGAAATATTTTCTTTTCGTTTCACGGCGCAATCTATATATGCCATCGGATGTTGAATAAAATCATCCCACTTGACACTTGGAATATACGATGAATCACCCATCGAAATGGGATAAAAACCATTGTGGGAAAATGCAGAAAGTCTGCCCCATCTATTATTATTCATATTCTTCCGAATTATTGGAAATACCGGATCCTGTTCATTAAGTTGACCATCTAAACGTTGATAAGAATGAGGCTCAGTAAAGTAATTGTATCGATAATGATAATCAGGAAGAACAACGGCTAAAACAGCATTGGAGTTGCTAGTTCTGTCGCCTCTTGTCGTTTCACGCAAAGAATAGGAAATTTCCCATGGAATCCATTGAGACCTTTCTGAACGATGCGGTTCTCTCATATTGGGAGAAACCATCACAATGGTAACAGAACTATCAAAAATTCTATCCTTTAACTTTTCCCAAATTGCATCATCAGAATAGTTTGACAAATCTTCGTCATCCGATTCGCCTTTATAGATATTACTCGTATGGTCAAAATATGCTTCCAATTTATCCACATAGTCGCGAACCGTAGTGTTATTTCCATATGGGAAAGGAAATCCACTCCGAGACGAGCTCAAAGGGTAGACGCTATTGTCTTTATACTTGTATGAAACGAATATTTTGTAGCCCATCGATCTTACCTAGAAAACCATTCGCTCAAAGGTGTTATTTCTTCTTGAAATTTAACATAATATTGATTGTCCTTAGAAATAATATGAGGGTATATTTCTAAGTATTCATTTCCTTTGTATGAACTTGATTTGGGAACATCTTCCATAGGGAATAAAGCTAAATTATTGTATTCGTTCTTTTGCGCATCACCATAACCTAATTCCCAATTACACCAATTTGATTCTATTGCAGCATTTGTTGCTAGTAAAATAAATTTGTCACACTCTTTGATCCTATTTTTTATTCTGTCTGCAGTTTGACCCGAAGTTACTTCAGGCATCTTTTTATCCCGACTATCAATGTACACTTTAACATCAAATTCTTTCTCTAACATGCCAATAACGCCCTTTAAATCATTAAGATCGTCGTGTTTGTGCGAGAGAAAAACGGTTGTTTTTATCTTTTTAGGAAAAGAGCCCTGAGAAACTGGGTTTTCAACGCACTCAAAAGCCGACTTTAAATCAGGCACCTTGTATTCATCAAATTGTCCACGATAAAAAAAAGAACTCATTTACGCATCTCCATTTATTTGGTTGACGTTTTGTTGGTGCAATCTGTCGTAAAACCGTTTTTCCATTTTTTTTACAATTTGTTCGCCTTTTTCAATATCCTCAGGAGATAATTTCATACTACTGAGCCTTCTTTCCCAATCGGAAATCGCGTCAAATAAAGTTTTTTCACTAAACTCAAAATGATCAATGGTGTGTTTTACAATGTAAGAATATAATTTATATTTATTTGATTCGTAATTAGGATTTTGTAGCTGATGTATCAAAACATACAAGCATACATCAGCAATTTGAATTCCATAACTATTTTTAGAATTTTTCATTTCAAAACAGTCGCTTGGAATTTGCGTAAAATCAAAGTTTCCATTTTCTTTTAAGCTTAGAGGTATTCCGTTTACCCCTTGTGCAGCTGCATCATTGTATATTTCCATCAAAGCATGATGAACTTGTCCCTGTTCGTCATGCAGTATTTTTTGAACTTTGATATCATGTTCTTTAGCATATAACGAAATAGCATTTAGCATTGGTCCAAAACTTACAATATGAGGTAGATGTCTCCATCGGTTCTGCTTATCAGCCTCAAAAATTGAAATATTTGAACCGTAGTATTTAGCGCCATTGATGGCGTCTTCTATTATTTGTCGGCATCTATCGTCAGGTAATTTGTAAGTCACTGCAAGAATTTGCTTGCATATTTTTCTTAAGCACTCGTCTGCTTGCTGCTGAGAACTCGCCATTAAACAGTTTTTATAAAAATCAACCGCAATTTTCTCGTCTAAATACTGAATAAAGTTCCAAAAAAGGTAACGTATATTTTCTTTCGCA
>NZ_DFHR01000010.1:0-13673 GCF_002371935.1 Fibrobacter sp. UBA3718
CCCGCTGCAACTGGCAAGGATCGTCCCGATGAGCATCGACACCACCCAGCCATTGCTGAAGAAATGTCCCATCTCCTTCCTGCCCGCAAGGCTCAGCCCGATGTAGGAAAAAACGCAGACGGCAATCCCCACCCACTGGAGCGGGAAGGGGCGTTCGCCCATGAAGCCTACCGCAATCATGATGGTAAAGAGCGGGGCCAGTGCGCGTATCGTGGTCGAAATCGAAAGCGGCATATGCGCGATAGCATTGTAGGTAAAGAGCCAGCTAAGGCCCACGATGACCGCCTTCGCCATCAGCAGCAGGTGGTCGTGCAGCGAAAGCGGCTCGCAGAAGCCCAGGGGCAGGAGCGGGAGCATGAACAGGGCGTAAAAGGCGCTACAGAGGCAGAGAACCGGGCGGACGGCATTGTCCTGCACCGATTTTTTCTTCGCAAGATCATAAAGGCCCAAAAAAACAGCCGAGGCGAAAGCCAGAATCAACCATGACATAGCGCGCCAAATTTAGAAAAATGAGTTGCCAACACGGGCCACAATACTATTTTTTAAAATAGACAACAATCAACAAAGGAGCCCATATGGGTATCAAAGGTAAAGCAACGTCCCTTCTCGAAGAGTTCAAGGCCTTCGCGTTCAAGGGCAACATCGTCGACATGGCCATCGGTGTTATCATCGGCGGCGCATTCGGTAAAATCGTCACCTCCTTCGTGAACGACATCGTGATGCCGAGTGTCACGGCCATCATCTCCATGGCCGGTGGCAAGGACGCGGGCGAAGGCCTCAAGGCTCTCGCCTACACCACCGCTAACGGCGTGACCATCCCGTACGGCAACTTCATCGGCGGCATCATCGACTTCCTCATCGTCGCCATCGTGGTGTTCATCGTGATGAAGAAGTTCCTCGGATTCATGCAGAACATGCGCAAGAAGGAAGAAGCCCCGGCTGCTCCTCCGGCCCCTCCTGAGCCGAGCGCCGAAGAGAAGCTCCTCACCGAAATCCGTGACCTGCTGAAGAAGTAAAAAAGTTCGCGCGAACCTTTCCAAATTCAAAACAAAGACCGCTGCAAGGCGGCCTTTATTTTTGTTTTAGGGAGGGTCTTAGGGAGGAGGAACTCCTCCCTAGTCGCTTAAAGAAATTTCCGAATCCGCCTTAAAAGGCAGTTCCTCGAACTGCGGGGTGGCAATCAGCACCTGGCAATCCTTCTCGCGAACAAGCGCGGCGACCGCATCGCGGCGGTTCACGTCGAGTTCCGCGAAGATATCGTCCAGCAAAAGGACCGGCTTCGCTAGATAGCGGGAAGCAACATCGACCGCGGCAAAGCGCATGGCGATAGCCGCCGAACGGCATTGTCCCTGCGATCCCACCGAACGCATCTCGTATCCCGAGGCGCAAAGCGCGAGATCATCCTTGTGAGGTCCCGACATCGTGATTCCCTGCAGTTTTTCTACAAGTTCAAGCCCCGCAAGCTTTTCCGCGAAGGCATTCTTCAGCATATCTTCGTTCGGGATTCCGGACGCATCGAATTCCCTAAGAATCGAGCTCTTGTAATCGCAGGTAATCTCGTCTACACCACCGGAAAGGCGCCTGTAGTAACCCGTGATGATGGGAGAAATTTCCTTGGAAAGTTCCAGCCGTATCGACCAGAGTTTCGCCCCGAGTTCCACCAGCTGGCCCGTCAGCACCTGGAAAAGGTCTTCGCCTCCGACCGCATTCCCATCCTTCTTGAACTGCCTGAGCCACTGGTTCCTCTGCTGAAGCACGCGCTTGTAGTTGCGCAGCACGCTTGCGTTCGCCGCCGAACGGAAGCAGAGGATTTCATCGAGCCAACGCCTGCGCACTTCGGGCGCACCGCGCAAAAGTTCGATATCGGACGGCTGCATGATTACCGCGGGCATCTTCCCGAAAAAAGACGACGCCGTTCGAAGCGGCGAGCCGTTTTCCTTTACGACCGTTCCGGCATTTCCCACCTGCAACGCACGGTTCCATTCGTGGGATTCGTCATAGAACGACCCGCGTAAAATCATCTCGTCGGCATTCCAGGCAATCAGTTCTTTCAGGTCCCGCGCCCGGAACGAGAACCCCTGCAAAAGCAGGTGCACAGCCTCAAGCACAGTCGTTTTGCCACAGCCGTTTGGCCCATGGATAACGTTCACCCCATGCGAAAAGGCGAACTCGCGAAAATCGGAAGCGCCTCCAGACAGGCTTCGAACGTTCCGGACCGACAGCGAGCTTATCACGGGATAAATCCCCTCACGCCGAAGCTCAGCGGATTAAAGAGCCCGGCGCTAGATTCGTAAGTCAAGGCATAGTTCACGTCGAACAGGTAGCGTTTCTTGCCTATGCGCACATCGAACTTGTATCCGAGGCCAAGCATCGCATTCAAATCATCCATGCCGATACGCACGGTTCCCGCGGGAATGATTTCGCATTCGAAACCCACACGGCCCGTCCACACGTGATGCTGCGGGTCGAACACGAGAAGCGTATCCGCCACCTGGTAGTCAAGCGCTTCCATCCATGCATACACGGGCTTGCCCATGATTTTAGAACGGTAGCCAAGGCCTACCTGCAGCACCTTGGGGCGCACGCCCTCCGTCGACGGGATGCGGTTATCGGAACTCGGGCTGCGAGTCCAGCGCGCCGAAAGGTTCTTGCTAAAGCTGATATTCCGGATGACGACGGACGACGACCACTTTTCGTTCCACTGGCGAAGCCACCCGAAATTGAGCGCCATCGGACTCGTGAACCCGTCGGTCATGTCCAGGTCATCATAATACTCCGCGATGTCCATGTTGTCATAGCCAAACGAAAGCGACACGCCAAAGGCATCCCGACGCGTTGCCCTGAAGGAGAACCCGAGATACATCATCGAGAAGAACGGGGTCGCCGATCCAAGAGTCTGGTCATCCTCGTCAATCACCTCGAAATCGATATCGCCGCGGTAGAGCATGGCAAAGCCAATCCCCATGCGGTTTCCGACGGAGGTTTCAAGCCCGAGCGAACCGCCCGTGCGGTCCAGGCTGCGGCGTTCTGCATTGAGCGTGTAATTGAAATTCTGCCGGAATCCGAGAATGGCCGGGTTCCAATAGGCACCGGGCATGGCAGATGTATCCGCAGAACCCGTATTGCCGCGGCCGAGTTCGCGGGTTCCCGCCCCCATGCGTTCCACGAATCCGTCGTAGCCGCCAAGCGCAGCCTTCTTGTCCACGACTCCAGCGACAGCCGAAGACGCAAACAGGGCAAGGGCAAACAAGGCACCAAGGGAAATCTTACGCATAAGCATCAGCGACCCCCTCCGAGCGACATGACCTTGCCCCAGCCCACATGCCCATGATTGTCCTTCACGCGCACGTAATAGACGCCCATGGTGCAGGGATTGCCGTAGTCGTCAAGGCCGTCCCACACGTCTTCCCTCGCATTCGTACTGCGAGACTTGTCCGCAAAGCGCGGAGCCGACTTCACGATCTTGCGCACCTTCCGCATGTCGTAGCTGAACACCTCGATGGTAATCTTCGAGTCCTTGCTTACCTTGTACGAAACAAGCGATTCCGAGCCCGCCGTGATGACCGAAGGCACCATACGCACCGTCCCCAGGTCGCCGCCCAGCTTGGCTCGGTTCAGGACCGGAGTCCAGGTCTTGCCCGTATCGGCCGAAACGGAGACGCCGTTCCCGTCCGCAGCGACAGCAAGCCCCGTCATCCCCTTCGCCAGCGGGAACGAAGTAACCGACCAGATAACCACGTCACGGTCGGTGACGCCCATCTCGAACCCGTAAAGCCAGGCGAGTTCGTCCTCGTCGACTTCGTAGGCCCGGAATCCAAGGGAATCGAGCTTCAGCAACCCACTAACGGAGCCGCCCACCGTCCGGACGCCAACGAACGCCATGCTTCCGACAAACGCGATGGCGCTCACCGTGTAGTCGGCATTGTCATAGACATCCTTTTTCTGGGCCTTGCCGTCAAGGTCAAGGAACGGGATCTTCGCAAAGTCACCGGAGGCGCCGGCCTTCTTGCGCCAGAGCGCACCCACGACCGGATCCTTGCCCTTCGACTGCGTTTCCGCAATCACCTGCAGCGGCGAGCCCCCGACCCAGACACCCGTCACCCGCATGGTATCGAGCGCTTTGGAAGCAAGCGAGAGCTTGCCGTCACGGGCCATTTTCCAGAGTCCGCGCGAAGTCGCAAGCCACAAGTCTCCCGCATCGTTATCCATGGCGACATCGAGCACCTCCGTATATTTCGAGAGATCCTTCGTCGCGTTCAGCTTGAGCGAATCGAGCGATTTGGAGTCTCGGTCAAAAATCAGCCGGAACTCCTTCGGGTCGTTCGCCCCCTTCGAAATGTTGTAGCCCGTAAGCCCCAGGATCCCGCGGGCAATCCACAATGTCGAACTCGAGGAATCGAAGGCAAGCCCGCTCACGGCATAGTCCATCGCCGATTCGACATCTTCCGCCGCTACCGGGAATTCCAGCGGAGTCTCGACAACGTTCCCGATCCCGCGAACCGAGATGAACCCCTTCGGCTGAAGGAAGCTGCTGTCGCGCTTGAGCCCATACATCGGGAATACGGTCCCGAGCCTGCCGGCAGATGCGACCGGGATGCGCCTGCGTTCCGCATTGACATCGATAAAGATTCCGTCCTGGACAGCCGTCGTGGAATCCGAGACCGCATCCTGGACGGCATCGTCCACCTGGACCTGTCCCGAAGCCGACACCTTGAGACTCAGAAGCGTCACGCCGCTATTCACGTTTCCGCGGGAAAACACCCACAGGGCGCCATCCGTTCCGCCGGGAGCGACAGAATAGGTCCAGTTGCTGAAAAGCGTCTGGTTTGCGGCGAGGGCACCGGCCGAGGCCAGCGTCACGGCAGCAAGAGAACGCCGCAGCGCCTTGTACAAGTTCACATCCATCATCACCTCATGTCGATTTCGTCGACGCCCTTTACGGGCTTGTACCTGAAGTCATCGGGCGAAACCTGCTTCACCACCTTCAGGTTCATAATGTTGTACCAGGTCGCGTTCCCGGACGGGTCAACCGTAAAGAGCCTCACCGGCGAAAAATCCTTCTGCGAAAGCCAGACTTCCATCTGGTCGAACTGCCCCGCGTACTTGGACGGGTCGAGCTTCAGCACCCAGAGTTTCTGCTTGTTGAACTCGGCTTCCTTCAGTTCGCGCGCCTTGCAGCCAAGATACTTGAACAGGAGCTCCGACGGGTGGAACGCCGACGACAGGTCCTCAATCGCCTTGATGAGCACCTGCTTCTGTTCCGGGTTGTACTGCCACATGCTCTCGCCATCGCTATAGAACTTGATTCCAGCGACATCGAGCGTGAAGCGGTCCCCGTCGGCCACCAGAAGCTTTCCCTTCTGGCTTACGATGTCGGGAGATTCCGAATAGAACATCTGCACCTGGAACTCGAGTTTCCACGCCTTGCCCGACTTGAACCAGGTTTTCGACTTTTCCATGGCCTCGTCGGCGGTCAGCGCGAACGCCTGCGCACAAAGGAACGCAAGGACACCCATTGCAAAAAAGAATCTGCGAAATTTCATAAAGCTCCTAAATATCCACAAAAATACAAAACAAACGGCTTCTGGACATTGGGTTTTTCAAAGATATATTTCTATCTTTTGCCAAGAAACTTTTTTAGAAGGATTTTATGCGCAAACTCATTCTGCCCATCGCCCTCATGTCCGCAAGCTTCGCGCTCGCCGTTGATGTCGAACTGCACGGATCCGTCAACTTTGACTACGGTAGCTATTTCGACGAGCATTTCAGCCCCATCAACGCCGCAAACCAGGACATCGACCTTTCCGCCAAGGCGAACATGGACGAGAACGTTTCCGTGACCGTCAAAGCGAACACCCACACGAGCTACCAGGACACCCTGGGCAACTACCAAGCCTCCGAAACCAGGCGCCACTTCTACGCGCACTCGACCGCCATGGGCGACGGCGGCAAGTACACCGAGTTCAATTTCGACGGTGTCGAGCTCCGCTGGGACATCACCCACGACATCGGCCTCGTGTTCGGCGACCTCACCTATAGCGCAGGCGCCTTCAACTACTACTACTGGCGCGACCCCGCCCGCTACGCCGTCATCGTCCGCGAACAGAACCTGCGCGGTGCCGGTATCGAAGTCGGCAACGAAAAGTACGGCTCGGGCAAGGTCTACTTCGGCGCTTCCGAGAACAACGAACATTCCGCGGCGCTCTTCGCCACCTATTCCTACCCGCTCGTCAACCACGTGGACCAGCACCTCGTGCTCACCCCGAGCGTCGACTGGGTATTCGGCAAGGACATGGGCCGCAGCCACACCTACGTGTTCGGTCTCGAAGTCGACTACACCAAGAGCCTCGAGAACATGAACTACGGGGTCTACGCCGTATGGGGAATCCACCCCTACAAGGGCAAGGGAGTCCACTCCTTCCTCGTCGAACCGAGCTTCAACTACGACTTCTTCAACCTGGGAGCTAGCTTCTTCGTGGCCCTGGCCGACGACCGCTACGATGCCGACGTGCAGATTTTCACCGAAGACCAGATGATGTTCGCCATCGAACCCAGTTTCATCATCCACAAGAAGTTCAGCATGGGCGTGGGCTACGAATACCACAACAAGGACCTCGAAAAGGAGGACGACGACTACCATTACCTCGGCCTGAACCTCTACCTCTATCCCACAATGAAGACCGAACTCGTATTCTGGGGCGGCTACAACTTCGCCGACCAGATCGAGACCGACTTCGCGATGGGTATCAGCGCAAAGGCGAGCTTCTAGCCTCCGGCAGGCGCAACGCCACGGGATAATCCGTGAGGATAAGGGCACTAGATTCCATCCGCGGCCTGCTGCTCCTGCAGATGACCCTCGACCATTTCGGAAGGCCCATCTCCTATTACCTTTACCAGTGCTTCGGCTTCTTCAGTGCGGCCGAAGGCTTTTTTTTCCTCTCCGGATTCGTGGGGCTGCTCGCCGCCGCAAGCAAATGCGCAAAGGACCCGGGCCAGCGCTGGATGTTCGCCCGCGCCTTCAAGACCTGGCGCTACCACATCGCAACGCTTGCAGCCCTCGCCATCGCCGGGCTTGCCATAATGCCGCAGACCGCCCCGCTGTTCAAGTCCATCTACGGGCACCCCGTCGCAGGTAGCTTCTGGAGCCTTACGCTCGTAAACACACCCGAATGGCTCGACGTTCTGCCGCTCTATGTCATCTTCCTCATGCTCGGTCCCGTCGCCATGCCGCTGTTCCTGAAGGCAAAACGCAAGCGCGAAGTTTTCGCGCTCTGGCTTCCGTCGCTTGCCGTCTGGATTGCCGCGCAATTCGGGCTCCGCGACCTGGTCAATTCAGCCTTCCCGCAGTGGATCCACCACGGGGACTTCGACCCCTTCGCCTGGCAATGCGTCTACTTTTCGGGAACGGCCGTCGCCGCCTGGTGGAAGCTCGCACGCAAGGACGAATCCGCCGGTCACCCGCGTACCGTCGCCCTGGTCCGCTCACTTTCGCCGGCCATCGTCATAGCGCTCGTCTTCTGCTTCCTGTGGTCGCACCAGTTTATCGCGCTCCCGCTTCCCGCAGAAGCGTTCACGAGCAAGGTCCACGTGGGGCCGCTCCGTTTCGCAAACTTCTTTGTCTTTATGCTCGGCATCTGCGCCATCGTCCGTAAGTGGCCGAACCTGCTGGACTTCAGGCCCACGAACGCAATGGGCCGCTGTAGCATCGACATCTACACCGCCCACATCGTGTTCGTCTATATCTGGATGAACACTCCCGGGAGCATCCGCTACCACGGACCGTGGAACATACTCGTCCCGGTTGCAGCCTGCGTTTTGCTGTGGGCCCTCGCTAAGATACGATTAGGGAGGGCTTCGCGGGCACCTTCGGTGCAATGAAAAACCCCGGCGGAGCCGGGGTCTTGTGCAGTTTCTGTCGCGTCGTCGATTACTGACCGAGGAACTTCTTGCCTTCGCCGAAGTCATCCTTGTAATGGATGTAGTCGGGGACAAATCCCTTCTCGAAGGAGAACGAGACATTGAGGCCGCACTGGAATTCGTTCATCAGCTTGCCCTTTTCGCCGCTCTTCAGGTTCTGGCGCTTCTTCTCGATCTTCTCGTCGCCCTTCTTGCCCACGAGCACTTCGGCTTCGCACCAGCCGGTGCCAGCCTTGGCCGTGACGGTCTTTCCTTCCGTAGAGACGAGCGTAATCTTTTCCGGGTCGAGCACGGTGTTGTTGCCGGTCGAGGCCCAGAACTGGAGTTCGCCGCTCAGGGAGGTCGGGGTAATCTTGATGGTCGGGAGGGCCATCACGTAGCCCCACTTGTCCACGCGGTGCTTGCCGGACGGGTCGGGAATGTTTTCACCGAAGATGAGGAAGTAGCCACGGGTGCTCTTGCGGCTCTTGTTGAGCGCCGCCTTCACGTCGGCATTTTCGGGAGCGACTTCGGCAATGCGGAGGAGCATGTATTCGCAGACCACCGGATCGCTTTCGTCGTTAGCTTCGGGGAGGGCCTTCGAAACGTAAAGCTTTTCGGCCTCGTTACGGATGGTCTTCACGGCAGCTTCGGCAGTGTTGGTACGCTTGGCCACGGAAAGCGCGGTATCGATTTTTGCGAATGCCTGAAGGATGGTGCCGTAGTCGATACCTTCCTGGGCGGCCTGGACCTTGCCCACGTTCGCGTAGCTCGTCACGAATTCTTCGATGACTTCCGGCTTGGTGACCTTGGGCACGTTGGAAACGGCACGGTCGAAGTAGCCGCTCAAAAGGCTGCTGTTGATGTCGGCCTTGGCTTCCGCATTGGCGGCACGCACGAGGGCGAGGGTAAAGTTGTCATAGAACTCATCGGAAACCTTACCCTTCTTGAGGGCGTCCAGGTACTGGTTGATGGCGTTCTTGTAGCGGTTGGCCTGCAGATGCTCGTCACCGCGCTTTTCGTTGGCGCCCTTACATCCGGTCAGCGCGAAAGCGACCGATACGGCCAGAGCAGCAAGAAAGAGTTTCTTCATTTTTCAAAACCTCGTGGATTTTAGTTCAAAAATGACCCGATTACCCACCCTTATAGGCAAGGGGGTCTTACAAAATGTAATTTAAATAAATAAATTTGTCTTATATTGCCTTTAATGGTAAATTTTTATTTGGAGAGGTGTTCAGGGAATGGAAATCCTAGTCGTAAGCCCCGAAGCTGGCAACTGGCAAACGCCAAGCCCACTCGCTACGGCAGTCAACCGGCTGACCGACGCTTTCGCCCGTGCCGGGGTGAACGTCGTCACCTGTTCCCCCTTCTACAAGAGGCTCTTCCAGGACACGACCGACTACCACTGCGTATTCCGGGGCACCGAGCGCCTCCAGGGCAAGCCCTACGAGGTCTGGAAGTCGGAATCCGACCCCCTGCACACCTACATCTACAACGACGAATATTTCGGCCGGCCCTACGTCTACGGCCCGCCCAAGGACCTCCCCTACAGCGACAACCACCTGCGGTTCGCCTTCCTCGCGTCGGCGACCCTCGCCTATGCCGAAGAAAGCGGCTTCAAGTGCAGCGCCATCCTCGGCCACGAATGGGGCGGCGCCCTCGTCGGAGCGCTAGCGCGCACCACCTACACGAACTACGCAGGCCACACCCCCTTCTTCTTCAACGTCCATAACATCACCTACGACTTCCATATCCCGGCGAGCGAAATCGAGAAGATTGGACTGCCCCCGCAGGACTTCAACATGGACGGCTACGAATTCTGGGGCAAGGTGAGCCTCCTGAAGGCGGGCATCTGCTACGCCGAGAAGGTCCTGTTCCCCTCGCCCGGCTACCGTGACGCCATGCTCAACACGAACCTGCCCGGCGGACTCAGCGGGTTCCTGAACTACAACGCCGACAAGCTCATCGGGGTGCAGTTCGGCGTGAGCTACAAGGTGTGGGACTTCAACCGCGAAGAGAACCTCCCCATCAAGGAAGCGAAGCACAAGGCGAAGCTCGCCCTCCAAAAGAAGTTGAACATCGACTTCGACTCGAAGCTCGCCCTCTACGTCCACCTCGACGAAGAAGCCGGCAAGACCTCCGAGACGCTCGCCACCATCCTCGCCGACATCACCAAGCAGGACGTGTTCGTCATTGTCGGCATGTATCCCGACGCCCCCGAATGGAACTACTACCAGGACTTCGCGCACCAGTACCCCGACATCCTGCACGTGTGGCCGCTCGCCAAGGGAGCCGAGAACACCGGACCTCTCCGTGAAGTCCTCGCCGCATCCGACATCCTCTTTGCGGCCAACCTCCGCGAGCCCTCCACCTCCATCATCCTCAAGGCACTTGCCGCGGGGACACTCCCGCTCACCGGCAGCAACATCGGCGTCGCGACCATGCTCGACGACTACGCCCCCGAAACCGCCGGCTGCGCGAACGCGTTCCTCGTCGAGGATGCGAACGCCCCGCACCAGATGCTGCGCCGCCTCAAGGACGCGCTGCACGTCTACCGCAACGAAGTCGCCGACTGGGACAAGGCCGTAGTCAACGCCTACAGCGGGTTCCATTACGAATGGGACCGCACGATTTCGAAATATTTGCTAATATTGGGCGAACTGGGACTTTAGCTCAATTGGTTAGAGCAGCGGACTCATAACCCGCGGGTTCCGGGTTCAAGTCCCGGAGGTCCCACGAAAACGCCATCCTTCCAAGGTGGCGTTTTTTATATATATTGAAGACATGCAGCCCCAAGCACTCAGACTTTCAGAGATTACGATTAGCAACCTTCGTTCCATCCAGCGGCAGACATTCCCGTTGAGCGGATTCACCGCCCTCATCGGCTACAACAACGCCGGAAAGACGAACATCCTGATGGGCATCCGCTGGCTCCTGTCCAAGTTCTCGCTCGACATTTCGTTCTTCGACGACCCGAACCAGCCCGTCGAAGTCGAAGGAATTTTCGAAGGCATCACCGAAACCGTCCTCAACCGCCTGGGCGAAGAGAAGGCCGCCGAGATCAAGCCGTTCCTTTGCGCCGAAAGGCTCCGCATCAAGAAGATGCAGCGCGTCCCCGGCGAAAATCCCGAAAACGCCGAGATGTGGGTATTCACCCCGAGCAACCACCGGAACGAGAAGCGCAAGGAATGGACGCGCGCGACGGAAGAATTCCGTCACGCCTTCCGGCGCATGTTCCCCGAACCCATCGCCATCTGGGACTTCGAAGGCAACCGCGTATTCACCAAGCTCCTGCACGAAATCTTCAAGCCGCTCGAAAGGCGATTCGGCGGCGAGTTCAACGACATCCTCAGCCGTTTCAGCGAGATGCTGAGCCCCCACAGCGAGAACCAGGCCGCCGAAATCCAGAGTTTCGACCACGACGTGAACGAGATGCTCAAGCCGCTGTTCCCGAGCGTTCGCGTGGAACTCGACATCCCCATCCCGACCCTCGAGACCTTCCTCAAGACGGCGACCCTCAAGGTCATCGACGAGGACGACGGGTTCGAACGCGACATCAACCGCATGGGCGCAGGCTCCCAGCGCGCCATCCAGATGGCCCTCGTGCGCTACCTCGCCGACATCAAGAAACACCACAACAACCATTACCTGAGCCGCACCATGCTGCTCATCGACTCGCCCGAGCTCTACCTGCACCCGCAGGCCGTGGAACTCACGCGCGTCGCGCTCAAGAACCTCTCGAACGAAGGCTACCAGATCATCTACGCGACGCATTCCGCGCAGATGGTGACAAGCGAAGACGTGAGCACCTCGCTCCTTATACGCAAGAACAAGGAGAAGGGAACGTTCATGCGGAAGCGGATGGAAGACGCCGTGCACCAGGTCATCCAGGATGCGCCGAGCCAGCTGCAGATGCTCTTCAGCCTCTCGAACAGCAACGAGCTCCTGTTCGCCGACTACGTGCTCCTGACCGAAGGCAAGACGGAATGGCGCGTGCTCCCGGCACTTTTCGAACGCATTACCGGCAAGAGCTTCGCTCTCATCAAGTGCGCCCTCGTGCGCCAGGGAGGCGTGAGCAACACGCGCAAGAGCATGCAGGTTCTCTCGGCGATGGACATGCCCGTGCGCGCCATCGTGGACCTCGACTACGCATTCACCACGGCGACCCGCGACGGCTTCCTCGATTCAAACGACCCCGATCTCAAGACCTGCCGCAACCTCTTCCGCGAGCTGGCGTTCCACCAGCACCTGCGCCTCGTGAACGGCGTCCCCGTAAACAAGCACAGCAACATATCGGCCGCGAAGGCGTATGCCATGATGGCCGCGATGCCCGAGGCGGAGAAGCCCATCAAGAGCATCCACATGAAGCTGCGCAACCAGGGAATCTGGGTGTGGACGAAAGGCGCCATCGAAGAACACCTCGGGCTCGAAGCCAAGAACGAGGCGACCTGGAGCGGGTTCATCGAACGCTGCAAGGGCCAGAACTTCGTCAAGAACCTCCCCGACTACGACGGAATCATGGCGCTCTGCCAGTGGATTATCGACGGGAGTCGGGATACCTAACTAGAAAATCCCGATGTAACTGCTTGTCGCCGTACTTGTCTTCGGTGCCTTCTTTCAAATCGCCGGCGGTATAGCCGCTCGACACGCGCTGCAGGCAAACCAGGCGGCTCGATTCGTCGTAGGTAAAATGGATGCGGAACGTGCGGTAGGCAAGCACTCCCGTTTTTGCATTTTCGTCAACGGTCAGGCGCCGGCGCGAACTGTCGAACACATCCTTCGAGAAGTTCCCGCGGGAAAGCTGCACGCGCGCAAAGCTTTCCAGGTCGAATTCGCTATGTTCTGCAATCCAGCGGTTCTGTCTTGCAAAATCTTCGGTTGAGGTGACGGTCCACAGGTCGCCTTCCTGTTCCTCGACCCAGCCCGCACGCGCATCCGGGAAGGCGTCCGCCATAGGGATATACGGCTTGATGTCGAGCACCGGGGTGCCGTTCAGCAGGTCAGCCTCGTCTACATACAAAGTAAGACCTTCGATTTTAAGCAGACGTACACAGCTAAGCCCGATAGGGTTCGGGCGGTAAGGGCTACGGCTGGCAAAGGTTCCCACGCGGTCCTTCCCCTTGGGCGGTACCGGCGGTCGCGTCGTCGGGCGCCAGCCCTCGTTCTCGTGGAACTGGAATATGACCCAGATGCGTTCGAACCCGTCCAGATCGCGGAGCGCCATCTCGAAGTTCTGCCCCGCATTCAGCTCGATGCGGCCAGGATGCCCCGCAAACAGGCGCCCCTGCCGAGGGGCGTCGTACTTATAAACGGCATCGCCGTAGAATGTACCGATCGGGATGAACCGCATAGCAGAAAATATAGATTTTGCACATACTGAAATTTCTTCCAACTCGTTGGTTTCAATCTTCCATGGGAGCATCGCAAAGATACTCCATGATGTTTTCGACAGCCAAAAGTGGGCGTTCCCCGACCGAGGTAGGAAGCGGGCTTTCACAACATTATCGCCATTACTTACCATTACCCAAAATCTCCCAATAGCCGCCGTTGTCGGGGCCAATGCGTTTTAGTAGTTCCGCATCAACGAGGTATTTAAGGTATGTGGCAACCGTTCGACGGCTAAGATTTAGCGATTCAGCCAATTCTCCCGATGAAATATTCGGATTTTGGTTTACAAATTCCATCAAGCGGAAGCAACCATCACAAGCCTTTTTGAAGGACGATTCCTGTTTGAATCTGGAACGGATTTTCTGTGCAAAAGTCTGTGCAAAAGTCTG
>NZ_DFHR01000010.1:13723-18515 GCF_002371935.1 Fibrobacter sp. UBA3718
GCAAAAGTCTGTGCAAAAGTCGTAGTTGCCGCAGCATTCATTGGATTCGCCACCGATACAAGAAACAGATTCCGGTACACCGATTCAGGTGCATCAGATTCTATCACATTTTCAATAGAACCCGGAATAAAGTCGCCCGAGTTCCTTGGCTATATGGTTTGCGGACTTTTGCAGAAAATCCTGCATAGTCCGCTATCAATTCGCAGTTCTTCTTGCCCGCCGCATACAAACTAAACACAGCTGTCAACCTGTCAGCTACCCATTTTTATATATGAAAAACTTAGTTGATGGTGTAAGGTGCGATACTGCATATATTAAGTTTTACCCTTTTAGTTTGGGCTTTCAATCTGAGCGAATTCCAAACATGAGATTTCCTGATTTGTCTGTTGCTGATATAGATAAAAACATCTATAATTGGTTTAAAGAAAAAATAAAAGTCATAAATTTTGACAATCAAAATCGATCGAATAACGCTTTGTCTATTTCTAATCATATCGGTATGTGATTTAATGGAGATTTTGGCTCAAAATGTAATTTTGCACGTTATCAAAAACCCACAAATATTTTTGAACAAGCAGGGAAATTGTATATGGTAATTGATCCGAACTATATCCCTGAAAAGGATGAGTATGACAACTGGGTTCATCAAGAAGTGATAACAACAATAAAAGAAAAATTTAATTTCTTTATATATAGACATAATATTTGCTCCAAATTGAATTCTCCGGTGATTTTGAATAATGAATTTGAGAAACAGTTTTATGAGATGCAGTTTTCAACAAAAAAAGTAACGTGCATACACTTGGTTTTGATTTAAACATCCCAGGATTACAGAATTTGAATTTTAAGGAGGCCATGGAAGTTAGACGGTCTTCTTTTGAAAGTTTTCGTAGTTTTCAAAATGAGCTGCAAAATGATTCCATTTTGTTATCTTCAGTTAACGATGAAAAACAATATGACGAATTGATCACTGAAATTCAACATAAATATGAGAATGCTTCAAAAAACGTAACTAGTAAATTAGGGATGACAAAATCAATTGCATCTGATAATATTATAAATATTGCTATTGCCGCTATTTCTTACTATAACACCCCCTTACTTGCTACAGGAGTGATTTCTGGACTATCTTTACTCGATGCAATAAGAAAAGGTCGGAAAGATTATTTAAATACTGTTAAAAATCCTTTTTATTTCTACAAGAAAATCAAGCAGAGTTCTTCTAAAAATTAATTTCGTAGATTCAACAAAATTATCAATATTGCTTTTCAAAACATCATCATTACCACAAATCGACACAGGTCCTGCTGTAAGCTTCCCCATAATTGTCAGCTACCCTCGAAAACGCGCTGCAGAAGTACACCAAGCCGACGCTCCTCATCATCGACGAATGTCTGCCGTTCAAACTCCGCGAGAACGAGGCCAGGTTGCTACTGGAGGTAATCCACAAGAGACGCAAGAGGTCGTCGACCATATTCTGTTCCCAGTACGAGGAAAAGGACTGGTACAACCAGATATGCGACGGCGAAAGCACCCTTGCGGACGCCATCATGGACCGGATATCGTTCGACTCGTACAAGATAAACATCGAGTACATCGCCAAGTCGGTTGACAAGTCCATGAGGGAAGTGTATGGGTTGAACCCGTCGGAAGCCCAGTAGGACAAAAACAGGTGGCTCCGTCAGGCCGGACTAGTGGCACTCTCTTTTATAAGATCAAATTATTTTTTGGGGTCAACAAAAACTATTTTGACCAAGCCTTGGTTTAATGGCACTTATTACATTCTGGATCTTTTGACCGATATTTAGAAAGCCATTTATCATCCATTTGGTCACACGATTTTATTTGCATATTGTAACCATATTTTCGCGTATTAAACCAACCGATTATCTCTCTCAGCAGGTCCTTATAAGCCCGATGGACTTCCCAATCAAAAATCTTGTAATTCGTATACCTCGAATCGTGAGCCTTTCTTTCCAGAGATTTGTACAGGCGCAGCGTCTCTTTTAATCCATCAATATCACGCTTTTCCAGTTCGCTCTTACGGCTTTGGTGATTTTGGCAATGGACGTTTTCTAAACTAAGAACCGCCTCCATAGCATGTACCGCCGTATAAAACATAACAGTTATAGCCCAGTCATTGGAGTGTTCTAAAAGGAACGATGCCAAAAAATCAATATTATGTTGACAGTGTTCGCTATGTTCAACTAATGTAGGCAAATTAAAACCTCACAAGAGTCGGATAATCATTTTGCAATGCCGTTGCATTTAAGCGTTCATCTGACAGCAACCAATGAAATTCAACTTTTACTGAATTCTTAACAGCCCCTATTTCAGGGAAATTAAAACTGTACTCATGAACAAAATTTTCCTCCACTTCGAGTATTTCGGACTCAAGTGCTGAAAAACTTTTCATATCCTGTTCCGTCACTTCTTCATCGCTAGTTCTTTTATACACAAGCATCACTTTTACAACAGGATCAGCAAAAGGTATCCCCGCTCTAATTTGATTCAACCTCAACTCAGGGTGAATCTTAGATTTTTCCAATATTTGTTTTGCAACTTCGGAAGAAGCATTTACACACTCTTTCAAATAAGTTGTAAAGAATTCAAGAAAAGCCTTGCCTAAATTTTCCAAAGATGATACACGTTGCTCAAGCTTTTTATGCTTGTCATACCAAAAATTAAATATGGAAACAGGAACCTGTTCACCATATTTTTCAAACATTTTTCGTATTCCCGCAGAATTAAATTCGGCTTTTTCAAAAACATCACGATCCGCATCCAATTCTTCCAAAGATGCTTGAATGTCTTTTTTTAGAACAATCTCCGAAATCATGCGTCCAAATATACAAAAAAAACACTGAACAAATCCATCCGGCACCACCGGTCCGTCGATAGGAACTTTTTCCCATAGAATCAAGGCCATTAAGTTCAATTTCATGCATTCTTTGTCAATTTTTGCGTAATATCAGCCCCAAAGCACCCGAAAGAGAGGACGCCGCATCGTTTTTCGTCATTTTCTCAGCCCCACCAAAATCACCCCACTCCTTATCTTTTACATTTTCTGTAAAACGCAGTCCAATTCGCCACCCTGCATGGGGATATTCTCAAAACACGACAGAGGGGCGTAAGCCCCTCTGTTGTGTTCCTTCTACAGAATTTTCCCTAGCAGCTGGCGATAATCTGGTTCTCGAAGTGGGAATATCCGGTTTCTTCGTTGTCCCACATGATGCAGTTCTTCATCGTCAGGTTTTTGAGCTTGCAGTTGTCGCCGATAGTCACGTTCGGGCCGATGGTGCAGTTCTCGATGGTGACGTTCTTCCCGATGATGCACGGGGGAATCAGCCTGGCATTGTGAATGGAATCCCGCTGGTCGACGGCGGCGCGACTGACGTTGTTGAGTTCGTACTTGTTCTGCAGCAGCCCCATCCGGAGATTGGGACGTTCCCCGGCCAGGGCCGGGGGCGGGCTCTCGCGGCATAAAATTGCGGCCTAACGCCGCAATTTTTCCGCCTAGAGGGCCGAGTGCAGTTGACAAGCGGCCCTCCCGGCCCTTCGGGCTTCCATCCCTAACGCAGGCCACAGCCACTAAGGCAACAAGTTGCCAAGTGGCTGTAGGCCTAACATAATATGCAAACGAGCATCACCAAATAAACGCAGAGGCCTTCAGCCAAACTCCCTACCCGCAGTACACATTCATCAGCCGTTCATAATAGGCTTCTGCATTATACCTTTCCTGGGCGTTCTTTGCGATGGCGGCATAGTCAAATTCCGCAGCAAACATCTGCTCTATTTTAGCCTTCAAGTCTTCAACATCGCCCGAGACAAACGTCATGCCATTCGCGACGCCGTTCTCACCAGCATTTTGAGCTGTGCCGTTCTTACCAGCGGCATCCCCCGCACATCCCGATTCAGATATCAGTTCCGGAATTCCGCCAATCCTTGCACCCAGAACAGGAGTTCCAAGCGACTGCGACTCGATAACCGTCAGCGGGTTATTTTCGCTCCATTCAGCGGGCAACACCATGAAGCGCGCGCCCTCGAGAATCGGACGGAATTCGTCCCAGTTCTTTTGACCGACAAACTCAATATTTGCGTAATCCTTATACTGAGCCTGCAATTCAGGCAACATTTCTCCACCGCCAATCACAATCAGCTTGTACGGCAACTGCGCTGCAGCCTTGCACAAGGTCGGCACGCCCTTCACGGAATTCACGCGGCCAAGGAACACGTAGTAATCATCTTTTTTCAGGGACGGATTCTGCACCTTGCTCACATCAATAAAATTGCAGAGCACTTGCATCTTTTCGGCGGAGTAGCCGCCCTTCACCATCGTATCGGCAAGGAACTGCGACGGCGGCAGGAACTTGTCGGTACAGGCCTGCAGGCGGTCCTTGTTCCACTTCAGAATCTCGCGCCAGCCGATAATCGCGCCGGGAATATTCCCCGGCATGCACTTGTGGCGAATCACGGCCTTCTTGTCGGTAAAGCATTCCTCGCACCACTTGCCATCGCGAGTGCACGTATAGCAGGGGCAAACCAGCTTGGTATCGTGCAGGGTCCACACCACGCGGATTCCGCGGCCATGCGCAATCTCCGCAATCACCGGCGAAAGCTGCGTGTGAATGTTATTCAGGTGAACGACATCCGGCTTGAAATCATCAAGCAGGGCAGTCCACTTGCGGCGTACCTCGGCATCGCCGAACGGGCGCGTAAACGCCGCCAACTTGGACATGTTCTTGGGCCAGTACTTTTTCCAGGGACTATCCAGATTTTCGGGATAGTCCAT
>NZ_DFHR01000012.1:0-32000 GCF_002371935.1 Fibrobacter sp. UBA3718
GCCTCTAGATGGCGACTGCGAAGATGATGAATGCGTTGAAGAGGCTGATTCGGCCGCTACGGAGAGAGCGCTTTTAAAGAAGACCGCCCGAAATTCAAGCGGTTCAATGCTTGAAAAGCTTGCGGATATGGGGATATCCCTTCATGAGGTGCAGTGGGAATCCATGTCCATGACTGGCAATATTGGCAACAATGCGACTTCACGGAATCGTGAAACAGGAGAATTTCCCAAAGCGGCATGGTCTATACTTGGAGGCGGAAAAAAACACGGAGGTATCCTAAAGTTCAAGGATGACATCCTAGGAATTCAACCGCTTGAAGGAGTTCGAGTCACGGGTGGCTATTCCTATTATTGGCGAGAAGCCCATACCAACGCCGAAGGGAAATTCAGCATACCCGAAAAATGGAGTTTTAACATTGACTACGAAGCTAATTTTGACGCCGAAAATTTCTTGCTAGAAGACGGGCATTCCGATTTTGGTGAAGATTTAGAAATTGAAAAAAATAACATGAGTGGGGACTGGAAAGAAACGTTCACAGGATACCGAGCAAAATGGTGCATCGTATGGACTGCTGCATATCAATATTGGTACGGAAATAATTTTGGTCTGAAAAGGCCTAGGCAAAACACAGCAACTAACTGGAGTTTAGATATTGAAGTATATTATGATGAATATAAAACAGATGATTATTACGCAGAAAATAACGAAAATACGCAAGGAGAACATAGCTTTTGGCTTTCAGCAGAAGATATCGGAATTCTTGCTGTAGGTATTTCGCCCTGGGTTTTATATTCAACAACAATTCATGAAATAGCCCACTCCTCGCATTATTGGAATATGAAAACCACAAATCCCCTCATACCACAATCTGCAGAATTTGGTTCTTTAGACTCGAATTACACGGACACCTATGCACGGGGAATAGAAAATTATTTTTCAAATGAAAAATATAAAAAAAGAAGACGAGATTACAATTTTCAATACACAGGCCTTGTCGAAGATTTAATGGGAACATATGAAGATTCTCCGTGTAAACAAAAAGATGTTTATGGTTTTTCAATAACCAGCATTGAAGCTGCTTTTTTCCAAAATAAAACTTTTTCTGGAATGAAAAGTTATTTAAAAAAGAACAATCCTTCTGGAAAAGATGGAGTGCATTATACATCAAGCGCTCTAGATAAAATATTCAAATGTTGGGGAATAAAATGAGAAAGTTTTTCTGTTTTTCAATCCTATTATTCTTTCTGGCGTGTTCTTGCGATTCAAACGACTACCAAGAATGCTATGAACCGTTATACCTAAATGAAACCAATGTCGAGATTTCGCTATTATACGGATCCATAAAAGATGACGAGATAAAGTTAGACACACTATCGATTGCAATCGGAGATACAATTTATAATACCGACGGAAGCTCCTTCCCTTTTTTGCACAAAGAGGGATTGAGCACATTTGGGCCATATTTATACGATGTACTTTTAATATTCCATACAACTCCGCAGAAATGTCTGGCATTCAAAGATGAAATATTGCCGAATCACGATATCAGGAGTTTTTCATCTTACGAAAATCTTGGAATGTGTTATTACTGTTCGATGCGAGGACA
This sequence comes from Fibrobacter sp. UBA3718, assembly GCF_002371935.1. NCBI lineage: Bacteria > Pseudomonadati > Fibrobacterota > Fibrobacteria > Fibrobacterales > Fibrobacteraceae > Fibrobacter > Fibrobacter sp. UBA3718. The sequence goes on from NZ_DFHR01000012.1 coordinate 1,608, forward strand.
ATCCGTTCCAGACGGAATGCTCTACCGCATAACAGAAGACTTGTTGAAACAGGCCGAACCTTGCGAATAGAACAATTCCTTTTTATATTTGTAGCCGATGTTTGTCGAACTCATCAAGATGACCCGCCCCAAGAACATCGTGATTGCGATAATCACGCTCGTGGTCGGGTATATGCTGCTCGGGTTTCCCTATTCACTGTTCTTGCCCGACGACTGCAATTCCGACTTTGATTGGATTGGTTGGTCAACCGTTATGGTGGAAGCATTCGGGTTCGCATTCGCCATCGGGTTTGCGAACATCCAGAACGACATCCTGGACCTGGAAAGCGACAAGTTGAACCGCCCCGAAAGGCCGCTCGTAACCGGGAAAGTTTCGGTAAAGGCCGCACGCATAACCTGGATTGCCTTGTTCGTACTGATGCTCCTCTGCGGACTTGGCGATTCAAACTCTTCCTCTCCGTTTGAATACCTTCCGCTCGGCTTCTTCTTTTTACTCGGGGTGCTCCTGATAGCCTACAACAAATGGCTCAAGCATATTCCTTTGTTAAAGAACATGACAGTCGCGTTCCTCTGCACGACTCCCCTGTTCTACGCCCTGATGGGTTATCTCATTCTATCCAATCTCATCCTACCAGGAAACGACTACGCACATGAACACATCTGGGCGATTATCCCAGCGATTCCGTTCGCATTCCTGCTCACGACCGCGCGTGAAATCTACAAGGACCTGGAAGACGAAACAGGCGACCTGAAGGCGGGCATCATGACGTTCCCGCTTATCGCGGGCTCGGCGACAGCACGGAAACTTGCCGGAGCAATCATCCTCTTCACCTGGATTTCGCTCCCGCTCCCGGTATTCTACATGGACAAGGTGTTCGGACACAACTACCCGCCGCTGTTCCTGATTATCACGGGAATTGCGCTCACACCGATATTCGCCGTAATCCTATTCAGTGCCCACCGCAAGAACTACCGCCGGGCACAGTCGCTCACGAAGGTGGCAATGTTCGCAGGCCTCATTGCGCTCATCTGCAGCCTGTAGAATTTCGACAGAAGCATTTTCCCGCATAAACCACATTACATATTCTGTAATACACTTTTTGCATTTGGAAAAAAAGTGTAAAGAAATCGGCCGTTTTGGCCATTTTCGCCAAAAATTTCGTCATTTTTTTACCTGCTCCGCACCACGACCGATTCCTATATTTTTCCGCGGCCGCTTCCCCGCTTGCACCCGCATGGGTGGGCTACGACCCCGAGGTAAGGGAAGCAAAACATTCCGAAGAGGCGTTATGCTCGAAGAATTGCACGAAGAATGCGGAGTCATCGGCATTTACAATGGCGAAAATGTCGTCCGCAATGTCACCATGGGTCTTTACGCACTGCAGCACCGTGGCCAGGAAAGCGCTGGGTTCGCAGTCACCGACGGGGACAAGGTCCGCGTCCGCAAATCCATGGGCCTTGTATCGACTCTCCTGCGGGAACACAATGTCGATGAGTTGCAGGGATTCGCAGGCATCGGCCACGTGCGCTACAGCACTACCGGGGCATCGACGCTAGCCAACGCGCAACCGATTCTCGTGAGCTGCAAATGGGGGCAAATCGCGGTCGCGCACAACGGTAACATCACGAACGCGAACGAGCTCCGCGCCGAGATGGAAGCCGAAGGGCACATTTTCCAGACGACATCCGACTCCGAAATCCTCCTGCATGAAATCGCGCGCACCGAGGCCGACGACCTCGGAGACGCCATCAAGAAGGCCATCACCAAGTTTACCGGAAGTTTCTGCCTCGTATTTATCAGCAAGGACACGATGTTCGTCGCCCGCGACGGATTCGGGTTCCGTCCACTCTCCATCGCCCGCATGGGCAAGTCCTGGTGCGTGGCATCCGAGACCTGCGCTTTCGACTTGCTCGGCGCCCACTACATCCGCGACATACAGGCGGGAGAGTTCCTCACCATCACGCAGAACGGGCTGCATTCCGAAAGGTTCACGCACAAGGACCGTCTCGCCCACTGCATCTTCGAATACATCTACTTCAGCCGTCCGGATTCCAAGATCTTTGAACAGAGCTGCGACAAGATCCGCCGCAAGATGGGCAAGCAGCTCGCAAAGGAATGTCCCGTCGACGCGGACATCGTGATTTCCGTGCCCGACAGCGCGACGACGGCCGCACTCGGCTACTCGCAGGCAAGCGGCATCCGTTTCGAAATCGGCCTCTTGCGTAACCACTACGTGGGCCGTACCTTCATCGACCCCACGCAGAACGTGCGCGAGCAGAAGGTGAAGCTCAAGTTCAACCCCATCGAGGGTGTGCTCAAGAACAAGCGCGTCTGCGTGGTGGAAGATTCCATCGTACGCGGGACAACCCTCAAGATCCTCTCGCGCATGCTGCGTGACGCGGGCGCTCTCGAAGTCCACATCCGCATCGCATCGCCCCCCGTCGCACACCCCTGCTTCTTCGGCATGGATTTCCCGAGCCAGGGAGAACTTGCCGCAAGTTCAATGACGCCCGAAGAAATCGCGAAGATGCTCGGAGTCGAAAGCCTAGGCTACCTGAGTGTCGAAGGCATGAAGGAATGCACCGGCGAAGGCGAGAACTACTGCGCGGCATGCTTCGACAACGACTACCCCGACTACATCGGGACAGACGCAACCAAGACACGCTGCGGATAAGTTAAAAACTAAACCTGGCTAAACGTCCACTTCACGTGGTCCATCATGAAGTCGTGCCCGTCAAAGACAAGGCCGAACTGGTCCTTTATCTTTTGCACGTCGAAGAGCATCGGCTCGTCGCCCCAGCCGAGGTCCTGCTCGACAATTTTCGTCTTGCTTTCCGGACGAAGCGAAAGCATCATCTCCGCGATTTCCCTCCAACTGATCCAGACGGAACCGAGTCCGAGGAAAATTTCCTCGTTCTTGTCCGACTCGAGAACCTTGAGGTAGAGTTGCGCCTGCTGGCTCGCATGGATGAACTGCGTACCGTCGTTTTTGACGATGTGGATGTCGCGGTCTTCCTTTACCGCCTGCGCCATCTCGAAGAAGCGGCGGTCGGGCTGCGAACAGCCATCAGGGAAAGCGGGATTTCCGAAAGTGTAGCCCGGACGGATGATGTTCCTCTGCATTGTCACTTCGGGGAAATTCGTGCCATAGCCATGACGGAAACCGAGCACGAAAGCCTCACCAGCAGCCTTTGTCGCACCGTAAAGGTCCATCGGCAAATTGCTCGTCACTTCGCGCATGGACGGGCGCATACGGCCCATTGCGGCAGTGCTGCTCGTCTGGATGAACTTCTTGCAGCCGGCCTTGGCGGCCATTTCCAGGAGCATGACGGTCGCGCGTGTGTCGTTCATGAGCATGGTGCTCGGAGTTTCGCCCCACCCAAGCGCAATATGGATACAGGCGTCGCACCCCTTGAGGCCTTCGCCCATCTTGTCGAAATCCGTAAGGGAAGCCTCGACAAAACTCACTCCGGAATGGCTGCGCAGCGAAGGAACCTTGTTGGGATGCCTTGTTGCAATAACGACTTCATGTCCCTTCTCAAGAAGGGCCTTGACAACATAATGTCCGATAAAACCGGTACCACCCGTAACAAAAACGCGCATAGAAACCTCTTTTCGTATCTTGAAAAATAATGTCTTTTAGGGGAAAAGGCAACTGTATTTTTACAAAAAACACGTGTATTTCAAAAAAATTTCGAAGAATCCCTTGCCATCCTTAGTGTCATTAAGGTATATTTGCGTACATGAAATTCGTAGCAAGCATCAACTTCTGGTGGTGGCAGGCCCTATAATTAGGAGTCCGGTATTTTTGCTACGGTATTCAAAAGATGCAGGCTCCTTCAATGGGAGCCAATTTTTTTGCAAGAAACTTTTGGATGCCCCACAAGAACCTGAAACTGACGCAAACTACAAAAAAGAAAGGAATCTAAAATGAGAAACTCGCTCAAGCTCGACGGCCCGGTCAAGACTTACCTCGACGAAAACGAACTCCCGAAGGCATGGTACAACGTGCGTGCCGACATGAAGAAGAAGCCCGCACCGCTCCTAAACCCCGGTACCGGCAAGCCGGTGACCTTCGAAGACCTGCAGCCCGTATTCTGCGACGAACTCATCAAGCAGGAACTCGACAACGATACCGCCTACTTCGAAATTCCCGAAGATATTCTCACTTTCTACAAGATGTACCGCCCCTCCCCGCTCGTCCGCGCCTACTTCCTGGAACAGGCGCTCGGCACTCCGGCGCACATCTACTACAAGTTCGAAGGCAACAACACCTCGGGCTCCCACAAGCTGAACTCCGCCATCGCGCAGGCATACTACGCCAAGAAGCAGGGCCTCAAGGGCGTGACCACCGAAACGGGTGCTGGCCAGTGGGGCACCGCCCTTTCGATGTCCACCGCTTTCTTCGGACTGGACTGCCAGGTCTACATGGTGAAGGTCTCCTACGAACAGAAGCCGTTCCGCCGCGAAGTCATGCGCACCTACGGTGCTAGCGTCACCCCGTCGCCTTCCATGACGACCGACATCGGCAAGAAGATCAACGCCGAATTCCCGGGCACCACGGGTAGCCTCGGCTGCGCCATCTCCGAAGCCGTGGAAGCCGCCGTGAAGCAGCCGGGTTACCGCTACGTTCTCGGTTCCGTGCTGAACCAGGTGCTACTCCACCAGTCCGTCATCGGTCTCGAAACGAAGGCCGCTCTCGACAAGCTCGGCGTGAAGGCCGACCTCATCATCGGTTGCGCCGGCGGTGGTTCCAACCTCGGTGGCCTTATCAGCCCGTTCGTCGGCGAAAAGCTCCGTGGCGAAGCCGACTACGACATTCTCGCCATCGAACCGGCCAGCTGCCCGAGCTTTACCCGCGGCAAGTATGCCTACGACTTCTGCGATACCGGCAAGGTCTGCCCGCTCGCCAAGATGTACACACTGGGCTCCAGCTTCATCCCGTCTGCAAACCACGCCGGCGGCCTGCGCTACCACGGCATGAGCACCATCCTCTCTGAACTCTACGACCAGAAGCTTATCCGCGCTGCTTCCGTGGAACAGACCAAGGTGTTCGAAGCCGCGAAACTCTTTGCCCAGACCGAAGGCATTCTCCCGGCTCCGGAATCCAGCCACGCCATCCGCGCGACCATCGACGAAGCGCTCAAGTGCAAGGAATCTGGCCAGGCGAAGAACATCGTGTTCGGCCTCACCGGCACGGGTTACTTCGACATGGTCGCCTACCAGAAGTTCAACGACGGTGAAATGAGCGACTACATCCCGACGGATGAAGACATCGCGAAGAGCCTCGCCCAGCTTCCGCAGGTTCAGGGTTAATCCCTAATTTGTCATCCCCGCCTCCGAGCGGGGATCTTTCAGAATTGAAAAGGTCCCGGATCCAAAGTCCGGGACTTTTCATATTCAAGGAGTTCCTTAATTCTTGCGGCCCGTCACGCGGTAGCGGTACTCACGTCCGTTTTTCTTGACGCGGACAAACAGGGACTGTTCCTTCGAGTCAAAGTAGAGTCGCGGTTTCAGCGAATCCACAGCACGCTTGCCCGTAAGAACCGGGTTAACCGTCGTCGAATCGTCCCCGGGGCCTACCGACGTAGAATCGTCGGCTACGGTGTACCACTGCGCGTTCTCGATACTCGCGGTCGCGTCGGTCGGGGGCGTTGTGAGGTTTGCGCCGTAGTTCGCGTTGTTGAGCATGCCGTCGTCGACCATGCCGTAGAACACGCCCTTCGTAAGTTCCTTCGTGAAGTTGTTCTCGAGGTCGCCGCGAAGCTGGGCCGTGCCGGAAAGTTTCTTGCCGTTTACCGCCCACATCACGCCATAGACCTGCGCGTAGTCCGTCACGGTGGTATTCACGATAATCGAAATCGCCCCCACCTTCGCGTGCCCGCTGATGGTACCGCTCACGAGCCAGGCGTCTTCTTCGAGCACGGCATCGTCGGAGATTGTACCCGCGGTTACGAGCGCACGCCCGCGGACAGTCGCGTTCCCGCTAATTGTCCCGCCGTTAATGACCGCGAAATCCTCGATTCGCGCGTTCCCACTAATCGTCCCGCCGTTCACGACCGCGTCGGGGCCCACGTAAACGCTCGCATCGACCTTCGCCTTGCTGCTCACGAGGCCACCGCCGTTGCTATGCTGCTTGTAGCCGCTCGCATTCGCGGGCTTCCAGAAATCCTTGTTGTAGCCTTCGGGAGCGCCGTTTACGACTTCGATCATGTACGGGTAGCGGTAGATGCTGTAGTAGAACTGGTCCCAGAGAATCGTCTGCATTTCAGTCGGAGTTGCAGTCACGGCCAGCCACAAGGCCTTGTCATTTGCCTTCGTTTCGATTTCCAGGTTGAATCCCGTGCCATGCTTCATCTCGCTATAGCGCGGCGTTCCATCGCTGCCTTCCGCCACAAGGCCGACAGTCCATCCCGAAGCCGGGTTCGGCAACGCATCCGGCGCGTAGTTGCACCACCTGTACGTCTTGCCCATGTAGTAATCCGTATTGTCGCCAAAACAGGTGTAACCGTTCACGGTCGGCTTGTCCTGCACGATTCCGCGGAACTTGACCGTGACCTTCCCCGCCTTTTCGGGGTAGATGCGCACCAGGTTGTAGCCCCAACGCTGCGGTGCCCAGTAGGAGGGAGAAATGTAACGGTCCGCGCACGCCTCGCCAGCATTCCCGCCAGCAGCCTCACCCGCCGCACATTCCATCTTGTTCAGCATGGTCACGCGCGGGTGCCTGCGGTAATTGTCGCCCCAGCCCGAAGCCTCGCGCCTCGTCGCAAATTCGTAATCGCCCCAAGACTTCTTGTACAACGCCTTTTTCGCGGGCGTATATTCGAGCGTCGCGTTCTTCATCGCGAACTTGCCAAACTGCTGGTTCAAACTATCGAGCGACCAGCCGTAAACCTTCATCATGGCCGTAAACGGAGTCTGTTCCATGCGGCCGGCTTCCCCATCGCGGATGGATTCCATCCATATACGGTTCACCTCGTGCGCGCCCTTGTTGCCGCCGCCGAATTCCTCCTTAAGGTGTTCGAAGAACTGCCAGTTGCAGTAACGGTCACGCGTAGAGCCGTAGTAGAGGAACGGGTAGTTGATAAGGTATTCCGCGCAGTGGGCGTCGTTCGGGTTGTACTGGTGCGCCATCCAGTTTGCGTGGCATTCCGCAAACCAGCCCGAATGGCTGTTATTGCCCATCCAGCCCGCCACTCCCTGCAGGCCGTGCGCAAACTCGTGCGAGGTTCCCCAATAATCCTTGAGGGAGCCCACGCCAATCCACATACCGGGCCCGTATTCGCCGTTCAGGCCCTTCACGTAGTCCTGCCCGCCGTAGAGCGCCGCCATCACGGAGTTGTCGAACACGTAGATGTTGCTCTTGAGCTTCCTATCGGGGCTACTCGGGAACGGGAGCATCCATCCGAGCGAATCGATGTAGAACGAGAACACCTTCTCGAGCGACTGAAGCACGCCCTGCGCATCCGCCGTAGGGATAGACACGTTGTTTGCCTGCCCGTCATCCGTCTTGGGCTTCTTGCAGACCTCGAAATGCTCCGATTCAGCAATCAGCGTAAAGCCGTTGCTTGCGCACTGGTTTACCCACTCAATGGCCGCGGCGTTCGAAACCAACCCCGCCACGGCAAACCCAACCAACATCCTGTTCAATTTCATTGCGTACTCCAATTAATACCGCACAAAAATTCCGACACACCCGCATCGGCTACTAGTGAATTTATCCTTTTTTGCGCAAAAAAAGAAGGGCTCCGGAATATTCCGGGCCCAAAAGCGTGTAAAATCCGTGCAGAAACTACTGGTTGCGCCCCAGTTTCTTGAAGTCGGGGGTGAGCTTCGCGCAGGCGCTGTCCTTCGGGGCGCTGCGGTACAGCACGAGCTCCTTCTCGAAGAACCCCTTCGTAGAGGCGCTCACGCTCCACTTGCTCCCCGCGGGGCAATTTTCCAACAGTACCTTCGAAACCGCAGTAAAGCGGCCGCCCGTTACCTTGTAGTCAAATGCGCTTGTCGATAGCGAGTCGGGAATCTGCAGGGCCGCCGCATTGCCAACCGCCTTGCTCTTCGCGTAAAACGCCTTCTGGGCTTCCATGTACTCGACGGCCTTCTGCTGCATTTCCGCGATGGAATCGGAAACCGACGCGGCCTTCACCGTCTCGTGGCAGCTACGCACTGCAAAAAAGGCAACCACAACCGCCACCACGACAGCAACCGGCAGGGCAATCTTCTTGAGCGGGACATTCCCCACCTTCGCAATGACTTCGCGCAGGGATTCGCCCGACTCTTCCGGGGCGGCCTCGCCCGTTTCCCACTTGAGCAGCCTGAGCGCCACAAGGACATGCACGAACTGCTTGGGCAAGGCAAGCCCCAGCGCCGCGATTACAAGCAGGACAATCGCTATCACCATGAATACGGCCAGGGCACTTTCGGCAGACGGAAGCAAGCCCTGAACCTCCTTAAGGAGCGACAGAAGCTGTTTGTCCTCGGCAAAGTTCTGCGAGGCGAACCGGCCCGTAAAATTGTTGTAGCGGGCAAGTCCCAGTTTCACTCCGTCAGAAGCCATCACGAGGACTGCCGAAAGCAGGCGTTCCAAAAAGAGGAACACCATGCCCACAAGCGCTATCACGCAGGCAATCAGCCGCGCCGTCCGTACCGGAGTCAAACCCGTTTTTTTCGCATTATCAATCATCAACTGTCAACCATCAACAATCAATCATCAACTATCAATCATCAATTATCAATTATTTTCCCGCCAGTTCTTTCGCGAGTTTCTTAGCTGTGGTAAAGTCAGCCTTTCCGGTACCGAGCTTCGGGACCTTCTCCACCGCATACGCCACCGCAGGCAGCATAATCGGGGGGAACCCGCTCGCGCGCAGTTCCGAAAGCACGTCCTTCGGGTCCTTATCACCCTGGTAAAGGAGCACAATCTTCTCGCCCTTCGCAGAATCCGGAATCGAGGTCACCACGTAGTCGCAGCCCTCGAGCACCGGCGTATCCTGAATCTTCTTTTCCACTGCACCGAGGCTCACCATCTCGCCACCGAGCTTGGCAAATCGGCTGTAGCGGTCCACAATCGTGAGGAAGCCATCTTCGTCGAGGTAGCCCTTGTCGCCCGTACGGTAGTAGCGCTTGCCGTTAATCATCGTAATCACGCTCTTGGTGCGTTCCTCGTCCTTGAGGTAGCCCACCATCACCTGGCAGCCACCGATAAGGATCATACCCGCCTCGCCCGTAGGCAGGGGTTCGTTCGTATCGGGGTCCACAATCAGGAACTGCGAGCCCGGGAGCGCCATGCCCACCGTGCCCGGCTTGTTGTTCACCTGCATAGTCATGTAGTCGCTGTGCAGGTTGTTCTCGGTATTGATACTTGCCACCGGGGCGGTCTCGGTACAGCCGTAGCCCTCGTAGATTTCCTTACCGAACTTGAGGCGGAACGCAGTAGCAAGTTCGGGGCGCAGGGCTTCGGCACCCGCGATAATCAGGCGCACGTACTTGAGCGCCATCGGGTGCACGTAGCGGCTAATCGTAAATGCACGCAAGAACGTCGGGGTTGCAACAAACGCAGTCACGCGGAATTCCGCACAAACTCGCGCCATCGTCTTCACGTCGGTCGGGTCGGCCACGGTTACAATCGGGCAGCCTTCCGTGAGGTTCAACAGCGTAGTCACGGTAAGGCCAAAGCTATGGAACAGCGGGAGTTCCGAAAGCATCACGTCAGCGCGTGTCACGTTGAAAATACAGGCGAGCTGCTGGATGTTGCCCATGAGGTTCCTGTGGCTCAGCATCACGCCCTTCGGGGTTCCCTCAGAACCCGAACTGAACATGATGGCCGCGATATCGTCGAGCTTCACGCGCTTGCGGAAGCAGAACTTGATAAGCCAGCACGGTGCAATAATGCAGAAGACCAGGTAGAACGCAATCTTCGCCTTCGGGATAACCTTCATGAAGTCTTCCGCATAGAAAATGCGGAGTTTGTCGCTTGCAATCTGCGAGTAGTCGTTCCCGCGCATCTTGAGCTTTTCCACGAACTGCCTGCTCGTAATCACCGTCTTCACGTCGGCGCGGGCGGCGCAGAACTTTACGTTGTCCACAGAGGAGGTGTAGTTCAGGTTCACGTTCGTCTTGCCCAAAAGCCAGAGAGCGAGGTTCACGATGACGCCTGCCGGAGAAGGCGGCAACATGATGCCCACGTTCTTCTCGTCGGGGCCAAGAATCTTCTTCAGGTGCCTGCTGAATGCGATAACCGCGCCCATCAGCTTGAAGCCGGAGAAGTGCCCGCCATCGGGATTGTATATGGCAGGGCCGTGCTTCACGTACTTCTTGTAGGTGCGAATCCAGCTGTCGCCGATAGGCTTCACGAACGAGACCGCATAGTTCCAGGCGCTTATGGAAATGTTGCGGATGATGGTGCGGACCTCGTTTGCCGGTGTAGTTGCGGGAATGGACTCGCCAAATGCGACGGTCACGGTACGTTCCGCAGAAGCGCCGTACATGTCGGAACCGCTATAACTGTAGTTGGAGCCCCACAGGCCCTGGATGTAGAACGGCACGACCTGAGCGTCGGTGCCCTCTACCGCCTTCGAATAGTCGATGCTGAACGGTTCAACGTGCGGGGAACGGGCCACCTCGCCCGTCGGGAAAATCACCACCGCGTGGCCCGCCATGAGCTTCTCGTGAATCTTCTTCATGGCGTCTTCGGGATGGCGGTTATCGATACGGATGCTCCCCAAGCGCTTGAGCATGGAGCGCAGGTACCACTTCTCGAAATGGTCCTTGTTGCTAGCGATGCACAGCGGGCGCGGGCAGGCCATCTGCACCATAGCCCAGTCAATAAAGCTGTGGTGGTTACCGACCAGGAGCACCGGACCGTCGTTCGGGATATTGCCCACGTTGAGCACGCGAATCTTGTAACGGCTAAACACCAGGCGCAACAGCGAGCGGACAAGCGCCTGCGGAAGGTTCAGAATGGACCAGTAGAACACGCCCACCGAAATGAGCGCGAGGCCGATAAAGTAATACGGCGGTTCAAGAGACGTGTAGCGGACCAGCGAGGAATAGATGAACAGGAACACCACGAGCACAAGGGCCTGTATCATGTTCGCGAGCGCAATGACCCAGCCCGAATTATTGGGACGGGTGTTGTACTGCAAGAGCGCATTCACCGGAACGAGGAACATGCCACCGAAGATACCGATTGCCGTGTAGAGGATAGAGAGCGCCACCGGATGCACGAAGAACGGGATAAGGAACATGCAGAGCGATGCACCGATCATGCCGAGCGGCACAAAGCCCGTCTCGATAAAATCCTTCGAGTTATGTGCCGCAATGATAGACCCCACCACGAGGCCCACGACGGCAAACGCGAGGTAGTTCTGCATGGTGTTGACTGTCTGCGAACCCGAAACATCCTGGAACACAAGCAGGAACACCTGGGCAAGAGCCCAGAACATCGAAAGCGCAATGATGGAGGCACGAAGCGTGCGATGACGCCAGCCAAAGCTCAGGCGGCGGCGGGCTACGGAGAACTTGATGTTCTTGTCGTTGTACTTGACCTTCGGGATAAGGAAACTAGCGACCGTACCGAGCACGCTCACCGTAACGAGAATCCAGGGAATCACGACAGACTTCGAAATAATGACCCCGACAGCCTCGTAGCGCACAAGCGCCTGAAGGTCGATAAGGTTCACGCCAACGATGGCAAGCCAGCTCGAGGCGATTATGCCTATCAGGGAGAAAATCTGCAGGAAAGCGTTCGCGTAGCTCAAGTGGTGGACACCGAACATTTCACGGATAATCGCGTACTTTGCCGCGCTATGGACCGCAAAACCCGAAGACAGGCCGATAGAAAGCCAGAAAGCCACTCGCGGGCAGTTACAGGTGACAAGGACCGCCTGGGCGATAACAAATAGCGTCATGAACAGGGAGGACCACGCGAGCACCTTGTTCTTCGAGAATCGGTTCGAGAAGAAACCGGCGGGCCAAATCATCAGCACGTAAGGCGCGATGAAGAAAATCTGGAGCATGAACGTCTGCCAGGTCTGGCCGGTGGTTGCGCTCGTAAACGAGCCCGAGAGAATCTTTTGGGCATAGATAAACACGCCCATCTGAACAAACACTGTCGCGAGAATCGATAAGAAATAGCGGACAGAACCTTTAACTTTCCACATGAAAAACCCTTAATTTGACCTGCGGGGGCTTTTCCCCGCAGGATTACAATTCGGGTGTAAATTTAGAAAATAGCACGTTTTGCCTCAACGGCTAGGCATCAATCGTTCGATTTCATCGGGCTCTTTCGGGATATTTTCCGAAATATTGCGGAATCCGCCCTTGGTTATCAGCAGGTCATCCTCGATGCGGATGCCGATTTTTGCAAAAATGCGCTTGCCGCGGAAAACGCCCGAAAATTCGCCATAGAGTCCCGGCTCGCAAGAGATAAGCATTCCGGGTTCAAGGGTGACATCGAGCGAACGGGAACCGGGGTCGCCCTCGTGAATCTGTTCCCCGATAAAGTGGCTCACCCCGTGCGGCCGCCTGTCGTACAATAGTTTATACGAGCCCTTCGCGCCGCGCACCAGCCGCGTTTCGAGTTCCTGCATGATAAAATCCCAGGGGACATTCCCGATTTCCCTCAGCGACACGCCCGGGCGCACGAACTTCTGGTATTCCTTCGCCGCATCGAGCACTATCCGGTAAAGCAGCTTCTGCAACGGATTGAAGCGCCCGTTGACAGGCAAGGTGCGCGAAATATCGCTGTGGAGCGACCCGATTCGCACGCCGAAGTCCAGGAGGACCATCTCGCCTGCACGCAGGGGCTCGTCGTTTTTCACATAATGCAGGCAGCAGGCGTTCTTCCCGCAAGCGCAGATTGTCGGGAACGCAAGGTCGCCGTCGCTGTGGCGCTGCATCTCGTAGTCGAGCATGAGCGAGAGGTCGCGTTCGGTACGGAGCTCGCCAAAACGCGAAAGCACTTCGCGAAAAGCCCCGTCCGTCACCTTCTGGGCCGCCTCGGCATCCACAATGCGTTCCGGTTCCAGCGGCAGACGCAGTTTCCAGTGCAGCGGAGCCGCACTCCGGAGCACAACATCCATGCCGCGCAAGGCCTTGAGCATCGACTTGCGGAATCGGTCATTGTGGTCGTCGCGGAACTTTTCGAAGAAATACGCATAGGCATGCCCACCCTTCGGGAGCCTCGTCGCCCGCATCGCAATCTCGTCCCAGAGTTCGGATTCGGGACGCACGTCGGCAATCCCCGTCACCTTCCGGACCCCGCTATCGCCTTTCAGGAAACCGAGGCGCCTTCCGTTCCAGAACTCCCTGAACGGGTCTTTCGGGGGCACAAACAAAATTTCCTCGTCCGTTGCAGGGTCCAGAAGCAGGTAGCAACCCGCCTGGTTGATGCCCGTGAGGTAAAGAAACGCCGGTTCCTGCACAAACTTGTTCCAAGTCTGCACATAGGCCTCCTCCGAGCCCGGATCGGCCGGTATTCCGGCAAAGACGCAGAACGAGTCGAGAGCCTTCAACATGGCCCTACGGCGTTTTTTGTACAAATTTTTGGAATTGTAGCGCGGGGAATCGATAAAAACCTGCGAATAGGGTCGAGAAAAAGCCTTTGTTGCCATTTTTTCCTCAGGAAAAGTAAAATTTCGCCATAAATTTACCATTTTAGCGCTCTTTCCGTTTCAAATTATTATAGATTTTAGGCATCACAGACTAGAATGGAGCCTGAACAAATGTCACTTACAAAAAAATGGAAAGTTATCCTTGCATCCCTTTCGTTCGCACTCTTGACCGCATGTGCCGGCTCCTCCGGTGGCGGTAGCGAAGGCTACAGCGGCGATGACGGCGATGAAGCCGCATCTGTCGAAGGCGGAAGCAGCAGCAAGCCTTCCAAGCCCAAGGAAGTTATTGACGAAAACAAGCTGAAGAAGACCGAAGACGAAGCCATGGCCGCCAACGAAGAGAACCATAAGCTCCGCAAGGAAATCTTCGATGCCAAGAACAAGTTGGGCATTCCGGTGGAACGTCCCGACGCCGAGTAGGCCATTTGGAACATTATTCCATCTCAGATAACCTGAAACGCATGATTTCGGGTGAGAACGAAACGGTTTTCCGGTTGCTGGAGAGCCGTTTTTGTGTTGAGATACTCACGCGCATGCACGGTCTCACCATCCGCGAAAAGGAAGGGGCTGACACAGCAGGCCTCCTCGCCGTGCTCGACCAGCTCAAGATAGCGGCAAGGAACGGGAACCCGCTTTCGGCAAGCGACGTTTCGCGCCTTCTAGGTGCACCCTCGCCCGCCGTTCCCCCTCTTGGCGAATTCTCGCCCGCGCCCGTCCTCCGGAACAGGTTCGGGGTCCCGGTCGCCGCGAAAACGCGCGCGCAGGCCGAGCTGATACGCGCGGTCGGCGAGAACGACATCGTTTTCGCGAAGGGTCCGGCGGGCACCGGCAAGACCTTCCTCGCGGTCGCGCTTGCGGTTGCAAGCCTCGAAAACCACGAAGCCGAAAGGATATGCCTCGTGCGACCGGCCGTCGAAGCCGGAGAATCACTCGGTTTTTTGCCCGGCGACCTCAAGGAAAAGATCGCCCCCTACCTGCGCCCCATCCACGACAGCCTCGCCGAGCTGCTCCCGACCGAGAAACTCCGCCGCTACGAGGAAACCGGCGCCATCGAAGTCGCCCCCCTCGCCTACATGCGAGGCCGAACGCTCAAGCGGGCATTCATCATCCTCGACGAGGCCCAAAACACGACCACGGCCCAGATGAAGATGTTCCTCACGCGTATCGGCCCCAACAGCAAGGCCATCATCTGCGGGGACACATCCCAGGTCGACCTTCCCGCCGCCCAGGAATCGGGACTCGAGCACGCCATGAGGATCCTTTCCGGAATCCGCGGCATCGCACGAATCGAATTTGAAGCAACAGACGTCCTGCGCCACCACCTGGTAAAAGACATCCTGCTCGCCTACGAACAAAGAGATTCAAAGGAAAAGAGAAAATGAAGAAGAAGCAGAAGAGAATCCATCTCGCTATCGGTTGGTTGCTGATAACGGCACTTGCCATCCTCCTTTTTCCCGACAAGAACATCGCGCTACAAGCCGAACACCCGCACCTCGGGCAGCTGAGCACCCGCACCATCGTCGCAACGCTCAATTTTGACATTCCCAAGTCCCAACAGGAAATCGAGACCGAACGCCAGCGCGCCGAAGAAAAGGTGAATGCCATCTTCGGGTACAACACCGACGAGACAAACCGCATCAGCGAGGACCTCAAGCAATATCTGCACAAGCTCGCCCAGTACGGCTACCTCCAGTCACAAATCAGCGCTAGCGGAGCCAATAACGAAAGCAACGATTCCATACAAAAGAAGGTGCAACAGGCAAGCCGCATCTACGAAACGCTCAAGCAGAGAGTCTCCATTACCGCCATCCGTCCGCTGAGCCAGAACGCCAAGGCCCGCGACTCCCTGTTCGCCACATTCAACCGCATGCTCGAAAAGGGCGTATCGAACACGCTCATAGCGAAAACCGAAACCGAAGTCCAGCTTTTCAACAACAACTACAACCTCCAGAATACAAAGTATATCATCTACAACAAGCCGACCGTTTCGCTCATCAAGGATAGCGACGAAAGCACCGTCGAAATCAGCGAAATCCAGCCGCTGCAACGAAGCATCGAAGAAGCGTTCAACCAGCTACAGCGTGCCTTCCCTACCGAGCAAGCGCTCCAGAGCGCATTCTACGAAGTCCTGTACGTATTTACGCTTCCCAACGTGTTCTACCTCGAAAAGGAGACCCAGGCGCGCAAGCAAGAAGCGAGGAACAAGGTCACCCTCATCAAGGGCATGGTCCCGCGCGGCGTGGAAATCGTCTCGCAGGGCACCCCCGTCACCAAGGAAATCCTCGAAAAGCTCGAAGCGTTCCAGCAGGCCCAGCAGAAAGAAGAGAACGCGCGCACCCTCACGGCTCCCTATGGCCAGGCGCTCGTATTCTTCGTCATCATTTCCGTATTGTTCGCGTTTTTCGCATTCTCGTCCGCGACAAAATCCCTCAAGACGCCGAGACAGCTGTGGAGTCTCATGGTCATCCTGGCGCTTCAGCTCGTCGCCTACTGGATTGTACACAACTTCTCCGGCAGTCTCAGCAAGCTGGAAATGGTCGTCATTCCCGAAGGCATCGACTTCATGTGGGTATACCCCTTCGCAGTCGCCCCTGTCATCGCGATGGTCCTCTACGAGCAGCGCGTAGGGATTGCCTTCTCCGCATTCTCGGCCATGTTCTTCGGCATCCTCAACGGCTATGACCTCGCCGCAACGATTACCGTGTTCGGAGTCCTTTCCATCCTCACCCAGCCGCTCGCCCGCATCCGCTACCGTATCCAGTTCGTATGGTCCATCATTGCAGGAATCGTCGCACTCGCAGGCGCCATCTGCATCATGTTCCTGCTCAGGAACCGCATGGGCGGCATTCCCTTCTACCAGACGCTCATCGCAGGCAGCGTGAACATCATCATCTGTTCCGCCATCGCCTCCGTGCTGTTCATCCACCTTATCGAACGCATCTTCGGCATCACGACCGTACTCACGCTCATGGAGATGTCCGACTTCAACCGTCCGGCACTCAAGCGTATCTCGGAGCTCGCCCCAGGCACGTTCCACCACAGCATCCAGGTTTCGAACCTCGCCGAAAAAGTCGCAGACAGCATCGGTGCGAATTCGCTCCTGGTACGTGTCATGGCGCTCTACCACGATATCGGCAAAACCATGCGCCCCGAATACTTCACCGAGAACCAGAAACAGGGCGTGAACCCACACAATAACATCGAGCCCGACCAGTCCGCAAAAATTATTGTAAGCCACGTGGAACAGGGTGCGGTGCTGGCCAAGGACTACAAGATTCCCGACCTGGTCGCCGCAGGCATCACCGAGCACCACGGGACGACACTCATCCAGTACTTCTACCATAAGGCCGTCGAAGCCGCCAAGGAAGAGGGAAAGACCGTCGACGAGTCCGTTTTCCACTACAAGGGTCCCAAGCCCCAGAGCAAGGAAACGGCCATTCTCATGCTTGCCGACATCATCGAAGCAACAAGCCGCTCCATGACGGACCAGAACCCCGAAATTCTTGAATCGATGATCCATTCGACCATCCACGGCAGATTCGACGAAGGGCAGTTCAGCGAATGCGACCTCTCCATCAAGGAGCTCTTCAAGCTCGAGAAGGCGTTCATGCACAGCCTTGACGGCACATTCCACACCCGCGTCAAGTACCCCGGCCAGAAATAGCCCCGAGCATCCAAACGGACTGCCCAGGCATCCAGAAGAGTATCCCCGCAGCAGGCGGGGATTTTTTTTGAAAAAAAAAG
Source organism: Fibrobacter sp. UBA3718 (assembly GCF_002371935.1). Lineage (NCBI taxonomy): Bacteria > Pseudomonadati > Fibrobacterota > Fibrobacteria > Fibrobacterales > Fibrobacteraceae > Fibrobacter > Fibrobacter sp. UBA3718. The sequence continues at coordinate 18,966 of NZ_DFHR01000012.1, forward strand.
AAGAAAAAGCGCCCTTTTCACTTGACAAGGTGCAATATCATTTATATATTTGGCTCGTTGACTGATTTATCGGTCAAAACCACTCTGGGGTGGTAGCTCAATTTTGGTTAGAGCACCGGCCTGTCACGCCGGAGGTTGCGAGTTCAAGCCTCGTCTATCCCGCGAAGAAGTCCTCTCGAAAGAGAGGACTTCTCGTTTATTGAGCGAAGTGAAACAACCGCCCCCAGCCTCCCAAAACTAAATTTCACCTCCCACGTCCTCATTCAAGGCAATCGCTAAACGCAGAAAAGCCCGCGCAGTGCGCGGGCTCTGAAACTTTGCATTACTGCCTAGGGCTATCTTTTCTTCTTTTTCTTCTTGCCCTTCTTGTCGGCCTTGGCGGGCTTTTCCTCTTCCTTCGGCTCTTCGGCCTTCGGAGCCGGCTTCGGAGCATTGCCACGCAGGTCCTTCATCTTGAAGGTGACATTGACTTCGGCAGTTTCGACCTTGGAGTAGACTCCACCCGGATCCTTCACCTTGAAAGTGAATTCATCGAGGCCGGAGAATCCGCGGTTCGGCGTGTAGGTGAAGCTACCGTCGCGTTCGTTCAAGTCGATTTTGCCGTTACGCGGACGCTGCACCAGCTGGGCAGACACGGGCTTTTCGCCATCGGCATCGGAGACGCCTGCGAAGAGGCCTTCGGAAGCAGGAACCTTGAGAGTCTCGCCTTCCTGGACCATGTAGGTCTGGCTCTTTGCCACTGGCGGGTCGTTGACGGCCGTCACCGTGAACGTAGCCGTCTTCGAAGCCTTCGCGCCATCCGGGTCAGACACCGTGAAGGTGATGCGTTCCGGCTTGCCGTTCCAGTTCTCATGCGGCTGGGCTACCGTAATCGTCCTCTTGTACTTGTCGTGTTTCACGTCGAGGAACTTGTTTCCGGTCCAGCTCCACTTGAGCTCTTCGTTCCTGTGGTCCTTGTCGCGAGCATACTGGTCAAGCTTGATGACAGCGATTACGCCGCCATGGTCATCTTCCTTGATGGTGTAGTCAGGAATGTCGCGCATCACGGGGACTGCATTCACATGCTTCACCACGAACTTCACGACAGTCTTGTCCATGCCACCGGCTGGATCCTGGGCCATGAACACAAGCGTTTCTTCGCCAAACCAATCCTGCTTCTTGGGCTTCACGACAGCCTCGCGGCCACCGGAAATCATCACATCGAGGAACTTGGCTCCCGTCACCTTCCACTTGATTTCGTGGGCCTTGTGATCGGGGTCGGATACATACTGGTCGAGTTTAATCGGCTTGAAGGACTTGCCTTCGAGCGTTTCCTGGCCCGGAATTTCCTTCACGACCGGCGGATCGTTAACCGGCTTCACCGTAAACTTAACATTGACGGAAGCCTTTTCGCCCGACGGATCAAATACGTTCACGGTCACGGTTTCGGTTCCGTTCCAGAACTTGTTCGGAGTTTCGCAGGTCAGCACGCCCTTGTCGCTAATGTTGAAGATGAGCTCATGCTTCACAGGAGCCTCTTCAGGTTCGGCATGCTTGTGCTTCTTGCCCTTCTTGGCAGGGGCATCCTTTGCACCCGGCTTGTCGTTGTCGAGCGTCCACTTGAGCTCATCGAGCTTGTTATCCGGATCGCTAACGACCTTGCTGAAGTCGAACGGCTGGAACTGCCTCTTTTCTTCGATGACGAACGGCTGCACCGGCTTGAGCGTCGGCGGGTCATTCACCGGGGTCACCTCGAAGGTCGCGTTCGAAGATGCCGTAGCACCGGAAGGATCCTTCACAGTGAACGTGATGGTTTCCTTGCCGAACCAGTTCGGATTCGGGGTCACAACCATCGCGCGGCTGCCCTTGATATCAACCTTCAACTGCTTGTTGCCAGAAACAGACCACTTGAGTTCAGACGGCTTGTTATCCGGGTCCTCGGCAGCCTTGGAGAGGTCGACAGGCTCAAAGCGTTCCTTTTCCTTGATCTTCTGACCGGCAATACGCTTAATGGTCGGCGGGTCGTTCACCGGAGTCACCTCGAAGGTAATCTGCACGGATGCCTTCGCGCCTTCCGGGTCAATCACATCGACCTTAACCTTCTCGGTACCGCTCCAGAACTTGTCCGGAGTCGTGACCACAAGTTCCTTCTTGCTGTTCACGGATGCCTTCAGCGAGCGGGTAGAACCCACCTCAAACTTGAGGGCGCCAAACGCATGGTCCGGGTCAGAAACATACTGCGAGAGTTCAATGGGCTTGAAGTGTTCCTTCTCCTGGATAGACTGGATAGGAATCGACTTGATGACCGGAGCGTCGTTCACGGATTCCACGAGGAAGTTCGCAGTCTTCGAGGCCTTAGCGCCTTCCGGGTCGGTGACCGTGAAGGTCACGTTGCGTTCACCATGCCAGTACTTGTCGGCAATCTTGATGTGGGCGATGTTCCTGTTGTCGATTTCTACCTGGAAGTCATCAGCCGGGGCGGGTGCCGGAGCGGCTTCTTCTTCCTTCTCTTCCTTGGCGCCCTTCTTGCCCTTCTTCGCATGCTTCTTCTTCTCCTGCTTCTTCGGGGCCGGAGCGGCACCACCAACCTTCGCGACCGTAGCGGTCCAAGTGAGCTGTTCGGGCTTGTGGTCCGGGTCACGCACGAACTTGTTCAGGTCGATATCCTTGAACTGGCCCTTCTCCTTGATTTTCTGGTCCGGAATGTCCTTCATCTCGGGAACATCGTTCACGGAGGTGATTTCAAAAGTCACCGTCTGCGACGTCTCTGCACCATCCGGGTCCTTCACGATAAGCACCATCGTCTCGGGTGCGCACCAGAAGTACTTATCCGGAGCAGAGACGGTAAGGATGCGGCTCGGGGAAATTTCAGCCTTGAGCTGCTTGTTGCCCGAAACCTTCCACACGAGTTCGTTCGGCTTGTTATCCGGGTCCTTCACGTATTCGTCGAGCTTGATCTGCTTGAACTGTTCCTTTTCCTTGATCTTCTGATCAGGAATCTTCTTCGCGAGCGTCGGCGGGTCGTTCACGCGGGTCACCTCGAAGGTCATCTTGTGGTTGGCAGATGCACCTTCCGGGTCGGTCACCGTGAAGGTGAGCATTTCGCGGCCGGACCACTGCGGATCGGGCACGGAAACGATTACCGTGTTATCCTTACGCATGTCGACCTTCAGCTGCTTGTTGCCGGAAACAGTCCACTTGAGCTTGGATGCGGCGTGGTCCGGGTCATGAGCAAGGTTAGAAAGGTCGATGGTCTTGAAGCGGCCACCCTCGCGGATGGTTTCGCCCTGCGGGGCCTTGTCCGAAATCTTCGGAGAGTCGTTTATGGAGCGCACCTCAAAGCGGGCGGTTTTCGAAACCTTCGCGCCTTCCGGGTCGGTCGCAGTGAACGTGATGTTTGCCGCACCGTTCCAGTACTTGTTCGGGATTTCGACGGTTGCCACCTGGTTTGCATCAATTTTGACCTTCAGGGTTTCACCTGCAGGAGCCTTTTCTTCTTCCTTGGCTCCCTTCTTGCCCTTCTTGGCGGGCTCGGCACCGGCAAGCTTCGCGGGCTTCACGTCAAAGCTCCACTTGATTTCAGAAGCCTTGTGGTCCGGATCCTTCACGAGGTCGCCAAGCTTGATCGTCTGGAACTGCTTCTTTTCGTCGATGGACTGGTCCTTGAGTTCGCGCACGAATTCAGGAGCGTCGTTCACGGATTCCACGGTGAAGGTAACGGTACGGCTGTCGGTTGCGCCTTCCGGGTCGGTCACAGTGAACTTGATCTTCTCGGAGCCGTGCCAGTTCGGGTTCGGCTGCGTGACAGTCACCTTGTGGCTGCCGTCCATCTGCACCTTGAGTTCCTTCGCACCTTCAATCTTCCACTTGAGCTTGTTCTTCGGGTGGTCGAGGTCTTCCACAAAGTTGTCAAGTTCGATAGGCTTGAACTGGCCCTTTTCCTTGATGCTCTGGTCGGCGATATCCTTCATTACCGGCACGTCGTTGATAGACTTCACGGTGAAGGTCACCATCGTCTTGGCAGTTGCGCCTTCCGGGTCCGTCACGGCGAACGTCACCTTCTCGGTACCGTTCCACATCTTGTTCGGGGTCTTGACGGTAGCCTTGCCATCCTTGCTGATATCAATCTTCAGTTCCTTGGTGCCGGTCACTTCAATCTTCAACTTCTCGAACGGATGGTCCGGGTCCTTGATGATGGAAGCGAGGTCAATCGGAGCGAATTCCTGCTTTTCTTCGATGGTCTGGTCGTCAATCTTGCCAATCGTCGGGGCATCGTTCACGGAGGTCACCGTAAAGAGGGCCGTGCAAGTTGCCTTGCCGCCTTCCGGGTCTTCCACCTTGAACGTAATCTCTTCGGCACCGTTCCAGTTCTTGTCCGGAATGACGATGCGCGCCATGCGGTTCTCGACCTTCACGGAGAGCTTCGGGGTGTAACCCTTCGGAGCACCCTTTGCGCCCTTCACGTCGAAGCTCCAGGTGAGTTGTTCGGGCTTGTGGTCCGGGTCGTTCACGATGTCTGCGAGGTTGATAATCGCAAACTCGCGCTTTTCGGGAATGGTCTGGTCCTTGATGGGCTTCGTGAACACCGGCAGGTCATTCACGGATTCCACGGTAAACTTCACGCTACGGCTGTCAGCAGCACCTTCCGGGTCGGTAACGGTGAACTTCACTGTTTCTTCGCCATGCCAGAACTTGTTCGGGGCGGTGACCGTCACCACGCGCTTGCTGTCCATCTGGACCTTCAGGTCCTTGTTGCCGGAGAACGTCCACTTGAGCTTGGAGTTGTCGTGGTCCTCGTCCTTCACGAAGTCGTCGAGGGCGATGGTCTTGAACTGTTCCTTCTCCTTGATCTTCTGGCTCGGGATATCCTTCATCACCGGCACGTCGTTGATGGACTTCACGGTGAACACGGCGTCGCTCTTGGCAGAAGCGCCTTCCGGGTCAGTCACGGTGAAGGTCACCTTCTCGGAGCCGTTCCACTTGGCATCCGGAGTCTTGATGGTCGCCGTTCCGTTCTTGTCGATATCAATCTTCAACTGCTTGTTGCCAGTGACCGTCCACTTGAGGTCCTTGAATTCGTGGTCGGCGTCGCTTGCAAGTTCAGCAAGGTTCACGGAATTGAACTGCTGCTTTTCTTCAATCATCTGGTCCGGAATCTTCTTGAGGGTCGGCACGTCGTTCACGGAGGTCACGGTGAACACGGCCTTCGAAGAAGCCTTCGCGCCTTCAGGGTCGGACACGGTGAACGTGATTTCTTCGGCACCGTTCCAATACTTGTCCGGAATGCTAATCTTGGCAACCATCTGGGCATCGACTTCAACCGTAAGACCGGCGTCTTTCTTCTTGGAGCCAGCGGCAGGCTTCACTTCGATATTCCAGGTAAGATCGGAATTCTTGTTATCGAGGTCGCGAACCATTTCGCCAAGCTTGATGGGCTGGAACTGTTCCTTTTCCTTGATGGTCTGCGGCTGCACCTGCTTCACGAATTCAGGAACGTCGTTCACAGATTCGACCGTGTATGTAGCAGAACGTTCGTCAGTAGCACCCTCCGGGTCGGTAACCTTGATGGTGAGCGTCTCGGAACCGTTCCACTGCGGAGAGGGCGGAGTCACCTTCATCACGCGGTTGGCATCGACGCTAACCTTGAGTTCGTGGTTACCGGTGATTGACCACTTGAGTTTTGCCTTTTCATGGTCAAGGTCCTCGACATACTTATCAAGTTCAACAGGCTTGAACTGGCCCTTTTCCTTGATAGTCTGTTCAGGAATATCCTTCATGACCGGAGTGTCGTTGATGGACTTTACCGAGAGTTTCATAGTGGTCTTCGCCACTCCCCCATCCGGGTCGGTCGCCGTGAACGTGAGCGTTTCGGAACCGTTCCAGAGTTCGCTCGGAGTCTTGAACGAGACCTCGCGGGTCTTCGCGTTGATGTTGACCTTGATATCCTTGTTGCCGGAAACTTCGACCTTCAGCTTCGAAATGTCGTGGTCCGGGTCGGAGAGGAACTCGTCAAGAACGATGGAGGAGAGTTCAGTCTTCTCTTCGACTTCCTGGTCCGGAATCTTCGTGAACACCGGCTTGTCGTTTATGGAAGTGACGGTGAGGGTAACGGCCTGCTTGATAGAAGCACCTTCCGGGTCGGTGCAGGTGAAGGTCGCGACGGCAGAGCCGTTCCAGTACTGGTCCGGAATTTCGATGGAGGCCACGCGGCTTTCGTCGATATTCACGTTGAGCGTGCCGGATTCCGGTTCCTTGCCCTGGTGCTTCACGTCGACATCCCAGGAAAGTTCGGAATTCTTGTGGTCGGCATCCTTCACGAATTCATCGAGCTTGATCTTTGCAAACTGCTTCTTCTCGTCAATCGTCTGGTTCGGAATCTGCTTGGCAAACTCGGGCTTGTCGTTCACGGAGTTCACCGTGAAGCTGGCCTCGGATTCGGCACAAGCGTTGGCCGGGTCGCAGACCTTGAACTTGAGCGTTTCGGAACCGTTCCAGAACTTGTTCGGAATACTAATGGTTGCAACACCGCCGGCGATCTTCACCTTCAGGTCCTTGTTGCCGGAGACTTCCCACTTGAGCTGTTCCATCTTGTGGTCGGGGTCCTTCACGAGCTGCGAAAGCTCAACCGGCTTGAATTCCTGCTTTTCCTCGATTGTCTGTTCAGGCACATCCTTCGTGAATTCCGGCGGGTCGTTGATGGACTTCACCGTGAAGGTGGCCTTCGTGCTAACAGCCGCACCAGCGGGGTCGGTCGCCGTGAAGGTCACTGTCTCGGAACCGTTCCAGAATTCGTTCGGGATCTTGATGTTCGCAGTACCGTACTTGTCGATATCGAACTTGAGGTCCTTGTTGCCCGCGATGGTCCACTTGATCTTCGACACGTCGTCATCGACATCGCTCACGAAATCGGTCAGGGAGATGGACTCGAACTCGTTCTTCTCTTCGATGGTCTGGTCAGGAATCTTCTGGAGTACCGGCGGGTCGTTGATGGGCTTCACTGTAAAAAGGGCCGTCTTCTTGTCGCTCGCATACTCGCCGTCAGTCGCCGTAAACGTAATCTTTGCAGCACCATACCAGTTGGTATCGGGGATAATGATGGTCGCCACGCGCTTCGGGTCGATTTCCACATTCAGGTCGCCGTCGGCTTGATCCTTACCTGCCGGTTGAATGTCGAATTCCCAAAGAATCTGGTCCTTCGGGTGGTCAGGGTCGGTCACGAAATCGTCGAGCTTAATCTTCGCGAACTGCTTGCCTTCGTCAATCGTCTGTTCGGGAATGTCCTTCATCACCGGCGGATTGTTCACGGACTCGACAGAGAAATTCACCGTCTCAGAACCAACCGCACCCTTCGTGTCTTTCGCCTCGAAGGTGATGTCTTCGGAACCGTTCCAATACTGGTCCGGCACCTGGAGGTTCGCGACTCGGTCGGCCGAGATTGTCACCTTGATACTCTTGTTGCCCGAAACGGACCACTTGATCTGCGCAGGCTTGTCCATGTCATCGGACACATAGCTGTCGAGCTTGATCGGAGCGAACTTGCCACCTTCGTTAATCGATTCGCCGGGAATCCCGTTCACAGACGGAGCGTTGTTTTCCACAGCCGGAGCGGAATCGGACGATTCCTGCGCTATAACAACAGAAGCCAAAATTCCAGCCGATGCCAGAAGGGCTGTTACAGGCCAATTCTTTCTATTCATCATTCAATATCTCCCTTTATACACTTACACAAGCAATCCATCGCTTTTGTCGCGAAACAAAAACAAAACACGCTTGCCATATCATGCGTGATATCGGCTCCAAATATAATGTATTTATTTTACAAAAATCGCGTTTTTTCGCAAAAAAAAGCATTTTGCTTTAACAAAAAAAACGAAAAAACGACATAACTCGTTGATACTCAACAAGTTAGCCCTCAAAAACGAGGTCTTCTTCCAACTTGGAATAGTGAGGTAAATCTTCATCCGGTCCTGCATCCTGTTTTTATTTAGTTCCCCATCCCGTTTTTACAAAAACTTTACATTTAATCGGGACAAAAAGTTCCGAAAATTAACTTTCCGAGTTGACGAAACAATGACAACACGAGTGCAAAAAATTATCTTTGCCTCAAACAACAAACAAAAGCTAGGACTAAATATGAAATTCGTATTCCTCTGCGACGCCAACTACCTCAAGGGCGACCTGGTAAACTTCGTGAACAACTTCCCCACCAACCACGAGCTGGTGACCATGACGAGCGATGACCTGCTGCAGTCCAAGTCCGTCATGGAAGGAACCTTCGCCATCCTCGCCGAACGCGCCACGTGGCAGAAGAACTTCAGCCTGTTCCGTTACTTCGGCCTGCTCCCGATGCTCGAAGTGCTCCCGCTCGGTGTCGTTTCCCGCGGCCGCCGCGGCGAACCGCTCAAGGGCAGAAGCCAGAACAGGAACCAGGAAATCTATTTCAACCCCTCCGCAAGCCCCGAAGAACTCTACATGCAGGTCGACAAGTTCGTTGCCGCCCCGCCTAGCGGATTCTCGTACCCGAGAGGCTCCGCAAAGGTCTAAGCCCCCATGCAGCGGGAGGTTCTCGACTACCTGTACGCTCAGGGCGAGTTGGTGCTTGCGATATTCCCCGGAAATCCGGCACCGCGCGAAGCCCTCGAAAAATATGCGCTGGCCCTGAACGCTGGCGCATCTTTTGTTCTGTTTGACTACAGCAGAAGCAACGACGGGAACACGGGTATCGCGCTTGCGGATCTCTACACGAGGGCCCTCACAAACGATGAACTCCAGACTTTGCAGGCAAAGGCCGCAAGTGGCCTTGTGTTCGGCGGCTTCAGCGCCCCTCCAAACTCGGAAGAAAGCTTCAGGCTGTTCTACCGCAACCTTCAGCAAATCAAGGCCATCACGCCGCACGTTGTCGGCCTGTTTTCTGGCAAGTCCACGGAAAACATTGACTCCAATCTGGTCCATATCGCAAAGCTGATTTTAATCGGGTGCGAAAATGCAGATGACGCGAGCGCGCTCGTCGAAGACAGCCCCGCATTGCAGAAAGGATGCATTCTTTGGCTCAACGACAAAGCCCCCGACAAGAAGCGCTTTCCCAGAACCTTCAAGGCCGTCCGGCGTGGATTTTCCAAGTATATGCCGGCAAAGCTTACCTTCGGCGAAAACCCGCAGGCCTTCGCCGAAAATACCGCCTGGATTCTCAAGGGAGAAATCCTCCGCAAGAATCCGATGGACGGCATCCCGAAGCTATTCTGCATCCTTTTCCCGCTGCTGCTCGTCGCGGCCATCCTGCTCCCCTTTATCTACCCCACCAATGTAGATGCAAGCCACTCCAACATGCGCGACCGCATTCCCGAAAGGAACAAGATTGCCATGGCACCATCGTTCGAATACACCTTCGACGGCAAGGAGAACCTGTGGCGCATCGCACGCTACGCCCTGGGCCGATTCAACGCAGTCATTTCCAACGAAAAGATGATTCGCGACTACCTGGACGAAACCATTCAGGAGAACGGCTACAAAGGCGGAGGATGGGAAAAGAATATCATGGGAGTCCCGCCGCAGGGAACCGTCATCAAGTTTACAAGGCCCACGGACCAGGCCAATTCCTCGGCAGATTCCATCGGCGCGGCATGGAAATACTGGACATCGATTTTCTCGGACAGCATCGCCTACATCACCGAATTCTATCACGAACGCGCAACCAGCCAGAACCGCAAGCACAACGGCATCGATGTTGCCGGACGCCAGGGCGCCCGCATCCTTGCCCCCTTCTCCGCAAAGGCCTTCACCAAAAGGGATGAACGGGGCGGAATCGTTATCGGTCTCGTCCGCGAAAAGGACGTGATGCTGTTCATGCACTGCGACCAGCTCCTTTACCTCGACGGGCAGGAAGTCATGCAGGGCGACCCCATCGCGACTGTAGGCATGACGGGCCACACCACGGGACCGCACGCGCATATCGTGACCGGGCTCGTAGACAAAAGGGGCGGAAGCCGCATCGGCAACATTTCGTACAAAGTAATAGACCCGATTACCTGGTACTACAAGTTCAAGCCAACCAGCAGCAGATAGCCCCCTGTGACAGCAATCACGCGAGCAAGCAACCGGACCCGTGACGAGCGTCACGGGCAATCTTTTATTTTTCTTTTTTGCCCGCCAAGTAAGTAAATAATTACAAATTCACCATCGCCAAGACGTCCGCATTTAAATAACTTTGTTTTCAGTTTAGGGATAGAAGGGAATTGGTAATCTTTAAGGAGATTTATAAATGAAGTTTGGATATGTGGCCTCCCTACTTTTTTCTGCAGCACTGTTGGCCGGCTGCTCTGGAATCAAAACACCTTCGGCGGATCTCGCCAGTCACGACTCGCGTCATGACATCCCCGCTATCGACCAGATGATTGTCGATATGAAGCAGGACTACATTCAGGCATGCTACCTGCCGGTCGCCAAGAGGGAACCGCCCGTCAATGCCTGCCAGACGGAACTCTTCCAGATGCTCGAACGCCGTTACCACCACGACTACACGCAGAGGCACGTGGACATGGCGAGCAACGACCTCTTCTTCAAGGACGTGAACACGAGGATTTCGGACCTCGTCCGCAAGGATCGCGAAGTCGGCAACGCCGCCCGCAGAGCCTTCAACAGCACTAGCGAGATGATGGCCTACTACCGCGAGGCCTACAAGTTCGAGACGAACTAGGTAAAAACCGGGGTCAATCGGGGTTGCGCAAGACAGCGCGGCCCCGTTTTTCTATATTTGGGCCGCATAAATCAAACTCAAAAGAGACAAAATCATGGGAAAATCACTCTATCAGAAGATTTTTGAAAGCCACACGGTAGCAAAGCTCCCGAGCGGCCAGTGCCAGCTCTTTATCGGGCTCCACCTCTGCCACGAAGTCACGAGCCCGCAGGCTTTTGCGCAGCTCCGCGAAGAAGGCCAGAAGGTGCTGTTCCCGGAACGCACTTTCGCCACGGTGGACCACATCATTCCGACCACGTTCCCGGAACGTAACCGCCCGCTTAAAGACGGCATTTCCGAAGAGATGTTCTCCCATATCGAAAACAACACCAAGTCTAACGGCATCAAGTTCTTTGGCCCCGCTACCGCCGAACAGGGCGTTATCCACATCGTGGGCCCCGAAGAAGGCGTGACCCAGCCGGGTATGACCGTTGCCTGCGGTGACTCTCACACGGCAACGCACGGTGCCTTCGGTGCTATCGCATTCGGTATCGGTACCAGCCAGGTGGCCGACGTTTTGGCCACCCAGACGCTCGCCATGAGCCCCTTGAAGACTCGCCGTATCAAGTTCACCGGCAAGCTCAAGCCGGGCGTCACCGCCAAGGACGTTGCCCTTGCTTACATCGCTAAGCTCGGTGTGAACGGTGGCGTTGGCTACGCTTACGAATTTGCAGGCCCCGTCATCGAAAACATGGGCATGGAAGGCCGTATGACCATCTGCAACATGGCTATCGAAGGTGGCGCCCGCGTCGGTTACTGCAACCCCGACGAAAAGACTTTCGAATACCTCAAGGGCCGTCCGTATGCCCCGAAGGCCGACAAGTGGGACGAAGCCGTTGCTTACTGGAAGTCTGTGGCTACCGACGCCGACGCCCAGTTTGACGACGAAGTCGAAATCAACTGCGACAACCTGGAACCCATGGTTACCTGGGGTATCACTCCGGCTCAGGCCATCCCGCTGAACGGCAACATGCCGAAGATTAGCGAATTCGAAGGCAGCGAAAAGAAGGTCATCTCCGAAGCCTACGAATACATGGGCTGGGAAGAAGGTTCCAAGATGATCGGCCGCCCGATCGACATCGCCTTCGTGGGTAGCTGCACCAACGGCCGCCTCAGCGACTTGCAGGCCGCCGCCGAAATCATCAAGGGCCACAAGGTCGCCCCGACCGTCAAGATGTGGGTCGTTCCGGGTTCCATGAAGATCAAGGTGGAAGCCGAACAGCTCGGTCTCGACAAGATCTTTAAGGAAGCCGGTGCCGAATGGCGCGAAGCAGGCTGCTCGCTCTGCCTCGCCATGAACCCGGACAAGCTGAAGGGTCGCCAGGTGAGCGCAAGCTCCAGCAACCGTAACTTCAAGGGCCGTCAGGGCAGCCCCTCGGGCCGCACCATCCTCATGAGCCCCGCCATGGTGGCCGCCGCCGCCATCGAAGGCTGTGTCACCGACGTCCGCAAGTACATCAAGTAACGCTAAGGAGATTTAAAAAATGAATTCTATCGACATTGTTAAAGGTTCCGGCGTTCCTGTACGCGGCAACGACATCGACACTGACCGTATCATCCCGGCTCGCTTCCTCAAGTGCGTCACATTCGAAGGCCTCGGCGACAACGCCTTTGCCGACGATATCGCAGGCCTCGCCGCTCAGGGCAAGGTCCACCCCTTCCGCGATCCGGCCTACAAGAACGGCTCCATCCTCGTCTCGAACCAGAACTTCGGTTGCGGTTCCAGCCGCGAACACGCCCCGCAGGCTCTCAAGCGCTGGGGCATCCGCGCCATCATCGCCGAAAGCTACTCCGAAATCTTCTTCGGTAACTGCGTGGCCATTGGCGTTCCTTGCTACAAGGTGAGCCACGAAGTGGCAGACAAGATTCTCGCTTGGATCGAAGCACACCCGAGCGAAGAACTCGTGACGAGCACCGAAAGCCGCACGCTCAAGATGGGCGACGAAACCATCGAGCTCACGCTCGCTGACGGCCCCCGCGGTCAGTTCCTCGACGGCTCCTGGCACGCACGTTCCGCCCTCATGGCCAACGCCGACAAGGTGCAGGAACTCGCCAGCAAGCTGCCGTATATGCAGTTCCTTAAGTAGACGAAAGAACGGCGCAGAGCGCCTGTAGACGAAAGACGATAGATTTTTCTCAAAGATCTTTCGTCTAAAGAAAAAAAGCGTCCAGTTTAAAAGCCTGGGCGTTTTTTTTATATTCTTTTTATAATTACCCATAATTCACAAGGCATTTTTGATGACTAGCGATATAAAAAAAAGATTTTTGTTTACAGTGGCCAGCATAATTGTCTTCATTGAAGGTAGTGTCAAGGGTTTTTCGCA
>NZ_DFHR01000017.1:0-4915 GCF_002371935.1 Fibrobacter sp. UBA3718
CGTAGGCAAGTTCGTGCAATGGGAAAACAAGCCCACCCGCACGAACATGTTCGGCGGGAACCTCGCGGGCATTACAGACAAACTAAGGTACATTGCGGACCTCGGCGCGACGGCGATTTACCTGTGCCCGATTTTCAAGAGCAATTCCAACCACCGCTACCATACGGTGGACTACTTTGAGATAGACCCGGTCCTCGGCACCCTCGAGGATTTCGACAACCTTGTAAAGAAGGCGCACGCCCTCGGGCTCCGTATCATCCTGGACGGAGTGTTCAACCATTGCTCCCGCGGGTTCTTCCAGTTCAACAGCCTCATGGAGCTCGGGGAAGACTCCCCCTACGTCGACTGGTTCCATGTGCACAGCTGGCCTATACACGCCTACTCGGGCAAGCCGAATTACGAATGCTGGTGGAACTACCCCGCGCTACCGAAGTTCAATACGGACTGCGCGGACGTTCGCGAATACCTGTTCAGCGTCGCCGAATACTGGACAAAGCGCGGCATAGACGGCTGGCGGCTCGACGTACCGAACGAAATCGACGACGATAGTTTTTGGCAGGAATTCCGCAGGCGCGTGAAGGCGATAAACCCCGAAGCCTACATCGTGGGCGAAATCTGGGACAATCCCGAGCGCTGGCTCAAAGGCGACCAGTTCGACGGCGTCATGAACTACCCGTTCCGCAAGGCGGTAATGCAGTACCTCTTCGACGAGAAACCCATCTCCACAGGGGAATTCTGCGAGAAGGTGCGCAGCGCGTTCCCCGAGAACCGCTTCGGTACCCCGATGAACCTGCTCGGGAGCCACGACACCACCCGCATCGCGTCGCAACCCCGCACGAGCCCCGAACGCATTAGGCTCGCGCTCGCCCTGCTGTTCTTTATGCCCGGAGCCCCCTGCATCTACTACGGCGACGAAATCGGCATGGAAGGCGGCAAGGACCCCGACTGCAGGCGAACATTCCCGTGGGACCAGCTGAAGGCCCGCAAGGCACTGCCCATCTACAAGTTTATCCGCGAGCTCACCCGCATGCGCCACGAAAACCCCGTACTCCGCGACGGGAGCCTGAAAATTCATTTTACGGGGACCGGCTTTTCTGTGGTTCGCGCATCGGGCCATGACTGTTTGACCCTTTCGGTGTCGCTGGATGCGCCCGAGCCATCTTTTGAAATTAAATAAAAACGTAAACAACAACAAGGAGCTGCTTTATGCCTTTTTGTCCAAAATGCGGAAATGAAGTTGCCAACACAGACACATTTTGCAACAAATGCGGGACCAGCATTCAAGAGATCCCGGCAGAAGGAGCTGGCACCAAAGTGAATCAGGTCGCCTATGCAGTCCTGGCCATCCTTTTGGGGGGCTTGGGCATACATAAATTCTATGCCGGCAAGATAGGCATGGGGATTCTGTACATTCTGTTCTGCTGGACAGCCATTCCCGGCATAATAGGCCTTATTGAAGGAATCATCGCCGTAACGAAAAAAGCCGACGCAAACGGCAACATTTACATCTAGTTTCCTTACGCGGCGCCCGCCTTTTTCTATCTTTGCACCCGCAACTAAATGCGTATTAATGCCTTATTAAGGGATTACAAATGAACAAATATAAATTCGGCATAAGAGAATTCATCATTCTCGCTGTTATTGCTCTCTCGGCCTACACCGTATGGCCCTCCATCCAGGTTCACTCCAAGAAGGGCGAAGAACAAAAGGCGTTCCTCAAGGAAAACCCGAAGATGGCCACGAAGTCCATCAACTTCGGTCTAGACCTCGCGGGTGGTACGAGCATCACCCTCCAGATTGACCAGTCCGGACTCAAGGAAGGCGACGACATCAAGGACATCCAGGCCCAGTCCCTGGAAATCATCCGTAACCGCGTCGACCAGTACGGTCTTTCCGAACCCCAGATTTCTCCTTCCGGCGACGACCGCATCCTGGTCGAACTTGCCGGCGTGGACGACTCTACCGCAAAGGCCCTCGTGGGTTCCACCGCAAAGCTCGAATTCAAGATTCTTGCCGAAGCAGACAGGTTCCCCCAGGTCGTCGGTCTCATCGACCAGTACCTGACGCGCCAGACTTCCGACGTGACTGCAGATTCCGCCGCGACGGATAGCACTGCCGCCAAGGACAGCACGGTCGCAGCGAAGGATTCCGCAAAGGATACGGCCCAGCTTTCCGACGAAGAACTCCTCGGCGGCAAGGTCGCCGCAGCTGAAGCCCCGAAGGCCGAAGATTCCTCCAAGGCAGCCACCGAAGAAGCCGCACCGGCTACGGAGGTCGGAAAGGCCCTCAGCTCCTACTACATGTCTTTTGCCAACGGTGGGTTCATTGCCGAAGAAGACATCGAAAAGGTCAAGAAGCTCCTCGAGCTCGACGGTGTCAAGAAGCTCATCCCGCGCGACCTGAACTTCGCGTTCGGAAGCGGCCTCGAAAAGATCAGCAACGATTCCCCGGTCAAGGCCAAGCGCCTCTACCTCCTCAAG
Source organism: Fibrobacter sp. UBA3718 (assembly GCF_002371935.1). Classification (NCBI taxonomy): domain Bacteria; kingdom Pseudomonadati; phylum Fibrobacterota; class Fibrobacteria; order Fibrobacterales; family Fibrobacteraceae; genus Fibrobacter; species Fibrobacter sp. UBA3718. Next base: position 2,481 of record NZ_DFHR01000017.1, read on the forward strand.
CGCCGCGCCGAAATGGGCGGTGACGATATCGTGAACGCCCAGCCCCACCGTCTCGCTGACGGCGTGAGCGCAGGCGAAGTCGCCGTGACCCTCAAGTTCGGCGGCATCGGTCCCAAGAAGTTCTCCGCCGTGACCGCCGCGAACGTCGGCAAGCAGATGGCCATCGTTCTCGACAACCAGGTGATTTCCGCTCCGCGCATCAACGAACGCATCCCGAACGGCGACGCCCAGATTACCGGTCTCGATGACATGGCCGAAGCAAACCGCCTCGCCGTCGTGCTCCGCGCCGGCGCCCTCAAAGCCCCGATGAAGATTATCGAAAGCCGCACCGTGGGTGCCACCCTCGGTGAAGAAAACATCGTCCAGGGCTTCGGTTCCGGCGCTGTCGGCCTCATCCTCTGCCTTGTGTTCATGGTGGCTTACTACCGTCTGGGCGGCCTTATCGCGAGCCTCGGCATGGTCATCAACACCCTCGTTACCGCCGCCGTGATGTCCGTGTTCAACGCGACCCTCACTCTCCCCGGTATCGCGGGCTTCATCCTCGTCGTGGGTATGTCCCTCGACGCGAACGTGATTATCTACGAACGTATCCGTGAAGAACTCAAGGCCGGCCTCACCGCCCGCGCGGCAGTCGCCAAGGGTTACGAACGAGCCTTCAGTGCCATCTTGGACTCCAACTTGACGACCGTGCTTACCGGCCTTATCCTCTACAAGATCGGTACCGGTTCCGTGAAGGGTTTCGGTCTTACGCTTACTATCGGTATCCTCACCTCGCTCTTCTGCGCCATCACGCTTACCCGCGCCATCCTCGACTGGAAGCTTGCCAAGCGCGACACGACGACGCTCTCCATCGGTAACGGCATCAAGGCCATCAACGAGGCGAACCTCCAGATTATCCCGCACCGCAAGCGTTTCGGTCTCATTTCGACCATTCTCATCATCGCTTCCATCGCATGCATTGTGGTCAAGGGATTCGACTTCAGCATCGACTTCACCGGTGGCCAGGTCTACACGGTTCAGTATCAGGATAACGCGAAGCACGAAAGCGACCTCAACAAGGCACTCTCCGCTGCAGGCATCAATGGCACGCGCGTCCGCTCCCTCGGCGGAACGTCCGCCAACTCCTACCAGATTAGCATGCGCGCTTCCGAAGACGCACAGTTCGAACTCAAGATGAACGAAGCCTTCAAGAAGGCCGGTCAGGAATGCGTCATTGTCGCGAAGGACAACGTCGGCCCGACAATCGGCAAGGAACTCCGCTTCAACGCTATCTTGTCCGTAATCCTCGCCTGGATCGGCATCCTCCTCTACGTGTGGTTCCGGTTCGGCAAGTTCGGTCTCGGTTTCGGTGTCGCCGCCGTGCTCGGCCTCGTGCACGACACCATCATCACGCTCGGCTTCATCTCGGCATTCAGCCTCTCCTTCGACGGCGCCCTGATTGCCTCGCTCCTCACGATGATTGGTTACTCCGTGAACGACACGATCGTGAACTTCGACCGCATCCGCGAAAACACGGCCATCTACGGTTCCGCGAACTTCGGCGAAACAATCAACAAGTCCATCAACCAGTGCTTCAGCCGTACCATGGTGACCTCCCTCACGACCTTGTTCGTGTGCGTGATTCTCGCCGTGATGGGCGGTTCCTCCATCCGCGACTTCGGCCTCGTGCAGTGCTTTGGTATCCTCATCGGTACCTACTCCTCCGTGTGCATCTGCTCTCCGATTGTTCTGTGGTGGTCCAACCGCTTCAAGAAGGGCGTGTAATCAAATTAAAATGTTGAAAAGAGCCCCGGCAATGCCGGGGCTTTTCTATATTTGAACCCGTTCGATCAAAGGGGGCTCCATGCTCAAGTATTACAAAATCGAATCGGGCCGCATTGCAGTCGCCCCGAACGAAGACGCAGCTGACATCGTCATCATGGGCTCCCTCAGCCAGGAACAGCGAAGCGTCCTAGTCAAGGAATACGAAATAACCGAGCATACCATCGCCTCCGCATTCGACTCCGACGAGCTTTCCCGTATCGAATACGACGACGACTTCACCACGATAGTGTTCAAGAAGCCCAAGAACTATTCTGCCGCGGACAACTTCCAGTTCCGCGTAGAATCCTTCGGCATCTTCATCTTCAAGGACTGGATCCTGCTCCTCACCGACAGCGACATTCCCGTGATGGACGAACGCCGCTTCTCGAAAATCGACAGCCTGAACACGTTCGTGCTCCGCGTGTTGAGCTATGCGATATCGCACTTCAACGAACACCTGCGCATTATCAACCGCATCAACGACGACCTCGAACTGCGCCTAAACACCTCAATGGAAAACAAGTACCTGCTTTCCATGTTCAGCCTCAACAAGGGCTTGATCTACTACGTGAGCGCACTCAACAGCAACGACACCTTGCTCCGCAAGCTGCAGCTGGGCAGGAGCCTCAACT
>NZ_DFHR01000027.1:0-109189 GCF_002371935.1 Fibrobacter sp. UBA3718
CTTGTAAGAATGTTGACGCCGGTCACTTCGTGTTCCTGAGCGACACTTATTGTCCCCACTACGCTATCCGACGGATCAACGGAATTACTACAGGCGACAAGCAAAAATCCCAAAACTAAAAACGGAATATTTCTTTTCACCGTACAATCCAAGACAAATTCATCAGCAATAATTTATTTTGAAACTTTCGCCAAGTCAACAGAAATTCTTGTAAAATAATTCAAACGAATGGCCCGGTACAAGTGCAAAAAATCGAATTTGAGGATAAAAACCAAAAAAAGACGAAGAAACGGGGCAAAACCTTTCATTTTCACCGCAAAAATCAAATTTTGCAACCATTTTTAACCCGCGACAGCAACACTTTGTCGGCAAAACACGCCCGCTATCCCCTTAATGGTCAAAAGCGGGCCTTTTTTGGTTCATTTTTCTATATTTCGCCCGAAATTGTACCATGACGACCATTCTCTTGCCAGATACGCTCACGGCGGCGAACAGCAAAGACCTGCTCAGGAATTGCACGAAGCAGCTCCGCAGCGGTGCGCTGTGCCTTGACGGCAGCAATCTCGCAAGCATGGACTACAGCGGCGACGCGTTTTTTGCGCTCCTCGCCGAACTTTCCGAAAAGACGGGCAACGCGCTCACCCTCGCCCACTTCAACGCCGACATCAAGGCGCACCTTTCGGCACTCCGCAAGATGGAACCGCCCGCAAGGCCCGCGAAGGGCACGAGCAACGTTCTCGAGATGCTCGGCGGCATCGGCTTTGCCGTGCTGAAGGAATCCTTCGAGGTCCTCACACTCCTGTTCATGTCCATCTACTGGACCATCTTCGGGCCGTTCGACAAGGGCAAGATCCATTTTGGCGGTGTCGCCAAGCAGATGTTCAAGCTCGGGAGCGAAGCCATGGGAATATGTTTCTTGATGGTCGCCCTCATCTGCCTTACGATGGCGCTCCAGAGTTCCATCATGCTGAACGCGGTGGGCGGCGGTTCCTACCTCGCCTCGGGTCTCGGTTTCCTCATTTTCGCAGAAATCGGCCCGCTCCTCACGACCATCATCCTCGCAGGCCGCTCCGGCAGTGCCGTCGCCGCCGAAATCGCAAACATGAGCGTGTGCGAAGAAGTCAAGGCCATCAAGTCTATGGCAATCCCTCCGGTGCAGTACCTGGTGGTGCCGCGCTTTATCGCCATGAGCATCGCCACGCCCATCCTCTCGTTCTGCGCCTCCATTTTCGGGTGCTTCTCGGGGTTCCTCATCGCGTACTTCTTCTGCGACATTTCGTTTTCCAACTACATGATGGGCATCCGCGACGGTATCGCCCCCATCACGTTCCTAAAGAGCAGCATCAAGGCTCTCGTCTTCGGCTGGATAGTCACGCTCATCGCCTGCAACAAGGGCCTGAACGCGCACGGCGGCGCAGAAGCCGTGGGCAAGGCAACCACATCGAGCGTGGTCGCCGCTATTTGCTGCATCGTGCTCGCCGACACCCTCTTCGCCTTCATATTCTACTAGGGAGCAGCAATGGAAGAAATCCTGAAAGTAGACCACCTGAAGGCAAGTTACGGGCGCGAGTCCATATTGAAGGATATTTCCTTCGGGGTGAAGCGCGGCGAAATCCGCATGGTGCTCGGGAGCTCGGGCTGCGGTAAGTCAACGCTCCTGAACAACATCCTGAAGTTCATCAAGTCCGACGCGGGTACCATCACCTACTTCGGTAAGACCTTCGGGCCCAAGGAAGGGCTCGACAGCGAGACCCGCATGCGCACGGGCGTGCTCTTCCAGAGTGGGGCCCTCATTGCCGACCTGACCATCGCCGAAAATGCGATGCTCCCGCTCAAGCGCAGCATGCCCTACATGCCCAAGAGCCAGATGGAAGCCATCGTGGCCGACCGCCTGGAGAAGGTGCACCTGCTGCACGCCTTCCACAAGTACCCAGGCGAAATTTCGGGCGGTATGAAGAAGCGCGCAGCCCTCGCCCGCGCCATCGCGCTCAAGCCGGAACTACTCTTTTGCGACGAACCTTCCACGGGCCTCGACCCGGTAACGGCCCGCTCCCTCGACGAACTTTTGCTCGAACTGCGCGACACGCTCAAGGTATCGATGGTCATCGTGAGCCACGAACTCGAGAGCATCAAGATTATCTGCGACCGTTTTGTGTACCTCAAGGACGGCTACGTGCTCAAGGACGCCACGCTGCAAGAAGGCATGGAGTCCGACGACCCCACGTTACGCCACTTTTTCAACCGGCAGTGCCCCAAGGAAGAATACTCCGAAGGACTCTACCACTTTAATTTTATAGATTGATTCGGAGAAACGATGGAAACCACCCGATCCGAAAGAATTAAACTTGGCGCTTTCATGCTGCTGTGCGGAATACTCATCTGCGTATTCTTGGGCTACGTGCTCAAGCGCTACCTGAGCGAACAGTACGACAACTACTACACCATCTTCGACACCTCGGTGAACGGGCTCTTTGTAGACGCGAAGGTCAAGCTGAACGGCATCGACGTGGGTAGCGTCACACGCATCACGATAAACGAAGAGAACCTGAACGAGGTCGTGGTCAACTTCAAGGTGACGCACGGCACGCCCATCAAGATTGGCACCCGCGCGGGCATGACGGCAGGCATGAACCTCACCGGCGAAAAGCAGGTGGTGCTCTCGGGCGGCTCGTTCTCGGAACCGAACGTGCCCGAAGGCGGGCTCGTGCCGGCGGAAGTCTCGCACTTCGACCACATCACGAGCCAGGCGGGCAATATTGTCGCACACGTGGATTCCGTACTCGTTAACATCAACACGCTGCTCTCGGCCGAAAATGCGGAGAACCTGAGCAAGGCCATCAAGAATTTCGAAGCCATGACGGCGAACCTGAGCCGCGTCACGCAGGGCATGGCAAAGCCCATCGAGAACATTTCCAAGTCCGCCGAATCGATGCACCGCGTGATGGGCGAAATCGAAGAAGCGAAGATTGCCGCGAAGGCGGGCGAAGACCTCGACATTCTGAAGCAGAAACTCGACGCCATCGACACGAAGGCGATGAACGAGAATTTGACGAAGGCGATGGAATCCATCAGCCAGCTCTCGAAGCGGCTCGACGGCATGGTCTACAAGAACCAGGACCAGGTGGGGGACGCCATCGTGGAACTGAACGCCGTACTCGAGAACCTCGAGGAGTTCAGCCAGAAAATCAAGAACAACCCCTCCGCGCTCATCCGCGAACCCGCGAAGACCCGCCGCAAATAAGGAGAGAGCATGAAGAAGTTTACGTTTGCATTTTTAACCGCGGCACTTGCAGCCATGACGCTTACCGCATGCTTTGGCGGAAGCACGAGCGAACCCACCCGCTACTTCACGCTCGCCGTCGAAAACATCGACATGCCGGCCGCAGGCGATGCCAGCGGCCGCCTGCAGGTGCGCAAGTTCACCATCGACCAGGCCTACCAGAGGAACAACATCGTCTACCGCGAATCCGCTTACGACTTCATGTTCTACGACCTGGACCTGTGGGCATCTCGCCCCGAGCAAATGGTGGCGCAGGTCGCCGCAGAATACATCGTGAAAAGCGGGCTTTTCGCATCGGTCGATACCCGCGCCTCGGGCAAACCCGATTTTGAACTCCTGGGCCACATCGACGCCATCGAGGAAATCGACGAAGGCAGCAACCAGTATGCACGCCTTTCCCTCAAGCTTACGCTCCAGAAACCCGACAGCGACGCTCCCCTCTGGGAAAAGCGTTTTGACGAAAGGCAATCCGTGAGCAGTCGCGAGCCCCGCCTTGTGGCAGAGGCCATCTCGAAGCTCCTCGGCAAGTACATGGAAGAGGCCGTCGCGGCTATCGGCCAGGCGGCCAAGTGAAGCAAATCACAAAAGCCGACGACAACCTAGAAAAAGCCCCCAAATCCGGTAAAAAATTGTTAGCGCCGTGAACACGGCGCTTTTTTGATTGTAGATTTCTTTTTATGGTAGGTATGGTGTACAAGATGTTTGACAGTTTCTTTACGCAAAAGATTGTCCCCGCGACGCTCGCCTTCGGGCTTGGGCTCGCACTTCAAGGCTGTTCCGACAACCCTTCCTCGGCAAAGGGCGAAGATATTCCTATCCCCAAGGAAGAACTCCACGTCTCGGACAACCCGATTCTTTCCCTTACCGAGATCTCTGCACTCAACCTCTCGTGGCTCGACCACGAAGGCGATGACCCCGCCTGGGTCGAAATCTACAACTCGAGCAACAAGGACATAAACCTCAAGGGTTACTCACTCGTCGAGAATCTCGCGAACCCGCAAAAATGGGTATTCCGCAACGAGACCGTTCCCGCAGGCACCTACCGTACCGTATTCCTCGACAAAAAGGACATCTCCAATATCGAAGGTTTGGTAGATGGAGTCGACGACGAAGGCCACGTACTCCACGCGCGCACGCACACGAACTGGAAACTCGACAAGAAGGGCGGGACGCTCTACATCATCGACAACCACAACGCCATCCACGACAGCCTCCCCTACCCGGAACTCATGCCCGGCATCAGCTATGGCAAGGTTACCGATGGCAGTCTTATGTATTTCGCAACAGCGACCCCCGAAGCGGCAAACAACGAAGCAGGCGCATACGCAACCCTCGCTCCCGCATTCGACTTCGGCACCAAGAGTGCAGGTTTCTACCCTAGCGAAATCACGCTCGACCCGCCCGCCGTACCGGAAGGCACGACAGTCCGTTGCACACAGAATGGCTCCAAGCCGACCGAAGCGTCACCCGAATTCAACGCGCCCAAGGCTATCTCGGCAAACACGGTTCTCCGCTGCGCCGCGTTCCAGCCCGGAGCACTCACCACGAGCGTCATCACCAAGACATTCTTTATCGGCGAAAACGTGCGCATGCCGGTCGTCGCTGTCAGCGTCGATTCCGCTTTTTTCAAGGAGAGCTACATCAAGACCAACGCGGATTCTCCTAAGAGCGCCCCCGCAGGACTCTTCGAAGAAAAAGAATACCCCGTGCATGTAGAATACTTCCCCGACGGCAGCAAGTCCACAGCACCCGCATGGGAAGTCGACGCTGGCATTTCCATCATGGGCGGTTACAGCAGGCTCAAGGACAAGAAGTCCGTCGCCGTCGTGATGCGCGAAGAATACCAGGACGGCAAGATCAACTACCCGCTGTTCGAAACCCGCAAGGACATCAACAGCAAGTTCCGCGGATTCAACCTGAGAAACAACGGAAACCGCTTCGTGAGCGACTACATCGGCGACGCGATGGGTGGAGCAATTCTCGAAGGGAGTGGCGTCGACTACCAGCGTAGCCGCCAGGTGGTGGTGTTCTACAACGGACGCTACTACGGCATCCACGACATGCGCGAACGCTTCAACAAGCATTACGTAGAAACAAACTACGGCATCGACGCGAACACGGTCACGATGGTAAAGCACCTGGGCCACGATGTCACCGCAAGCAACGGATCTGTCGACGAATACAAGACGCTCCTGAGTTTTGTGGCGCAGAACGACTTCAGCGGCGAAGGCAACAAGAACTACGAGATGGTGAAGACTCTCATGGACGTCGGCAACTTCGCCGACTACATGGCGGCCGAAATCTACATCCACAACGGCGACTGGCCGAACAACAACGTCCGCGCCTGGAAGAGCCCTGAGCAGCCGTGGAAGTTCATGGTCTACGACCTCGACCACGGATTCGACTGGATGTGGGGCGTGAACGGAGGCGAGTTCAACCAGAACAACGAGATGTTCCCGTGGATAAAGAAGGGTGGCGGCAACAAGCCCTGCAAGGACGAAGGTTGCTTTGCGAACCTGTACATCCAGCTCATCCAGAACCCGGAATTCCAGCGCGTATTCCTGAACCGCTCCGCCATGATGTTCCAGAACAACGCGAACGGCGATAACGTGACGCGCGTTGTCGACGCGATGACGGCAACCATCGACACGGCCGAAATGACTCGCGACCTGAAGAAATTCAAGCAGAACGAAATGTACTACGAAAACGCCTGCGGCAAGGGATTCAGCAAAACGGGTTCCTGCCTCAAGGAATGGTCTATGATCCGTAACGGGAACGTCGTCGACGAGTACAAAAAAGAATTCGGGCTCTCCGGCATGGTGACCGTGAACCTGAACGTTAGCGGCAGCGGCTACATCTCTGTAGAAGGCCGACCGGCACCCGCCCCCACCTATGCGGGCAAGTTCTTCGCGGGCATCGGGATGCTTATCACTGCGACCCCGACAAACGGCTCCGTATTTACCGGATGGAGCGACGGAGAGACCGCAGCCACGCGATTCATTGTCAACGAAGACGGCGCCACCTACACCGCCATCTTCAAGTAGACCCCTCGTTCTGTCCCAAAATGCACGGGGCACTTGACCCCGTCGCTTTTTGTGTTTATATTGTCTTATGATTCTGAACAAAGGACGGTATTTATGCATAGACAAGATCTTCCCGAATTGGCCAAGTCCTACCTGTTCAACGTAAAGATTACGTTCGAGAACGTCCCTCAAGGCAAGGAAGAAGAATTCGACGACCTTGCAAACAACCTATCAGCTCGCTGCAGAAAGATCAAGTTTCTCAAAGAAAACACAAGCGACGTTTTTACCATCGTAGAAGTATCCTTCGACGAGTTCGAGGACTACCTCGTCACCACCTGCATCAAGAACGAGTACCTCAAGAGCTTCCGCATGGTCATCATCCACTATTCCTCCGACATGAAGCCCGTGTACGAAGAAAAGTTCTTTGACTGCAAGGCAGTCTATGTGGAGGAATTCGCCTACGACAAGTTCGAAACGAACCAGGAACGGATGGTCAAGACCATCGGCATCAAGTGCAAGCGCGGCCACTAGGGAAGCAAGCGCGGCCACTAGGGACGAATCTTAGGGAGGGCCAGCCCCATAGGCGCCCTCCCTAATTTCTTATAGTAGGAACGCACGAAAGCAGTTTTTTCGTATAATCGTGCTGCGGATTCGTCAGCACTTCGTCGGCAACTCCGCGTTCCACCACCTTCCCGAAGTACATCACCAGCACATCGTCCGAGATGGCGCGCACAACTTGCATGTCATGGCTGATAAAGAGGATGCTGAGGCCAAGGTCTCTCCTCAGGTCGTCGAGCAAATGCAGGATCTGCGCCTGGACAGACACATCCAGCGCGCTCGTCACCTCGTCGCAGAGCAGAATCTTAGGCGAGACCATCAGGCTGCGCGCAATACAGAGTCTCTGGCGTTGTCCACCCGAGAATTCGTGCGGGAATTTTTCCATCGCCCCCACCGGGATGGACACCCGTTCCAGAAGCTCGCACGCACGCCTTTGAGCCTGTTCAAAAGAAACCTTCCGCGCCATCAGGGGAGCCGTAAGGATTTCCGATACTGTCTGTCGCGGGTTCAGGCTGCTGAACGGGTCCTGAAAGACCATCTGCACCAAGTCGCAGACGCGCATCGCCTTGCCGCCATCCATGGCGACCTTTCCTTCATGCACCTCGCGACCGAAAAGTTTCACGCTTCCCGAAGCAAGCGGCACAAGCCCCACCAGCGACTTCACGAGGGTCGACTTGCCGCAGCCCGACTCGCCCACCACGCTCAGGATTTTTCCCTGCGACAGAGTGAACGACACTCCGTCGACCGCGGTAAAGTAGTCCTTCACCTTGCCGAGCACACCCCCGCGCACCGGGAAGCGAACGGCAAGCCCATCTGCCTCAATGGCAGGGACTCCTTCAAGGAAAGACGCCTCCTGGTTAGGCATCGGCCTCCCCATCCAGACTTTCTAGCGCAGTCTGCACGCTCTTTTCTGTATCCAAGAGGATCTGACGGCACTTTTTCAGGAGCGTTGTCGCTTCCTGAACATTTTCCGCAAGTTCGTCGATTTCCATCTCCGAATTATCGATGCGCGTAAGAATCGCTTCCAGGCGCTCCATTGCGTTCTTATACTCGAAATTTTCCTTACTCATGCGTCTGAATATAGTTAAACACGGGTCGATATGGATTTTTATTCCCGTCAATAATTACATTTACTCCCAGTGGACAAACTAATGCACCACAACCCGCGAGGCAATTCCGCGGGCATCTTCGGAGGTTTCCGCAGGGCTTGCGGAGCGGTTTTTGCCGTTGCGGCACTCGCGCTCCTGGGCTGCCTCGACATTCCCGACGATCCACAAACGAGCCAAGAAATTGAATCCGTAAGCCTCTACATCCTCCAGGAAGGGTCCCAGGATTCGACACTCCTCAAGATCCGGCCAGGCGACTCCGCCGTTCTCGGGGCGCAGGTCTACCCCAGACAACACAAGAAGGATCTTTCATTCCGCTGGGTCCTGAGGACTTCGGCCGGAGACTCCGTCCTCGGGAGCGAAGCCGTCTACACATTGCCCGCATTTGCGAACGAACTTTCGCTTCCCAACCTCCTGATTCTCGAAGACAGGGTCGGAAACTCGCAAGAGATCCCTGTATCCGTCATCGTCAACACACCTCCCACACTATCACAAAAAACAGAACCCGCGGACGGCGACACACTATACGGAAGCGAAAACACCGCAGTCCTCTTCAAGTGGAAGTCCTCCGACAGCGACGAATCCGACTTCAAGCAACTTTCGCACACGCTCGTCATCGATAGCGTCAGGGCGTCCGTCGGAAGCGTGACCGAAATCATGCAGTCCGGATTTGCCGAGGGCAAGCACACCTTCCGCGTCGTCGTCTACGATTCCTACGGCGATGCGGATTCCCTTTCCGAAAAGACATTCTATATGCTGGATACGCTGAGGGGGCAACGATGACAAAGCGCATGCTCGCCAACATTCCGACATCTCTTGTTGCGCTCTTCGCAGCCCTCGTGTTTTTCGCCTGCACCAACAGCGATGAACTGCTCTACGACGAATCGCAGTCCATCTTTGTCGACATCTCCGTAGAAATGGCGACATCCTTCGATTCAAGCAGCACGCGCATCAAGGCCGACACGGTCCGCGTCGGCGACTCCCTCATTTTCATCGCGAACATCCTTCCCTCAAAATCCATCAAGCTCAAGCGCTACCTCTGGTTTCTCGACGGGAAGCCCTATTCCTTCGACTTCAGTTTCCGAAGCTCCATAGACAAGCCGGGCTACCACGAGCTCGCCTTCATTCTCGAGACCACCTTCGGCGACACCCTGAGCGACACGCTGCGCCTCTGGGTTTCAAACCCACCCATCATCCGCGACAGCGATTTCTTCCCCGCACCAGGCACACAAGGAATCCCGACATCGGGCGGTGTCACGTTTGCTTGGGACGCCTACGACCCCGACTCACTCGCAAGGCTCTACTACCGAATCGTCATTGACAAGTTTGTCGATACGATTGTTCCGGAGCCCCACTTTACCTACTGGGGCAACCTTGCCCCCCTACACCATTACCACTGGTGGGTCGAAGCGATAAACGAATTCGGATTGACCTCCGAAAAAAGACTCCTGGGAGATTTCTACACCAAGGGCGCAAATGACGAGAGCGGCATTTGCGGAACCATAAACACGAGTTACAAAGATAACGGGCAAGGCACTCCGCTCCAGACCATCGCGTTCGACATCTACGATACAACCGGGACGCTCATCCGCACCGACAGCATCAACGGCAAGACACCCCTTTCCTTTTCCATTTCACCCATAAAGGCGGGCACCTACACGATACAGCCCAGAATCTTGAAGTATCCTGAATTCTTTATCGAGCCCATCACGGCAAAACTCTTCCAGAACGAAGTCCTCGACCTGGACATGCTCCTGATGCAGGATACCACCGCGCCCAAGATAGAGCTTGTCATCAACGGGATTCCCATCCAGACCGACACCATCGATTTCACCGACACGCTCACCTTCCTCATCAAGGACTCGGGTTCGACCGCATCCAGCAAACAAGTTTCCATCTATCTGGAATCCTCGCTACTTGTCGAAAAGCAGTCCCTAACCGACTCCTTCACGGTCGTCCTGCCCGAATCGGCACGCTCTTGGAACACCCGGCAACTGAATGTGATTGCCTTCGATGCAAGCCGGAACCGAACCGTCAGGAGCTACATCATCAATCCGTCCGAAAATTGGATAAAGACAAACAGCGACATGACCCTCGATTCGGCACAGGACATCAAGATGTTCATCATCGACAGCAATCCGTACGGCTTTGAGGTCGACTCCTGCATGTTCGAAATAAACGGGAAGCACACGCAATACGGACGTCCCGCGACAGAGTCAATCTGCACGGCTACAGTTCCATCCACCTACATCGCCAGCGGAAAGAACACCATCCGTAGCATCGTGAAATACACAAACGGAATCAGCCTCTGGGAAAAATGGAACATTTTCTATAACGCCGGAGGCGGCAATGACTAAGCTTTTGCAAAAGGCGACATTCGCAAGCCTCTTCGTATCCTTAACGCTTGCTGCAGCCCTTTCGCTGACGGCATGCGGAGAAGACGCGACAATCGAGCAGGGAGATGTCCCTCAGCTTGTCCAGCACATGTTCGTCCTCCCCGACCGAATTACAGGACAGCCCTACAATTATGGCGCAGTACCGGTCACGACCGTCTATCTCGACACAAACGAGACCGTAAAACTGTGGGCGGCCTATTCGATAGACAACATGTATCTGACATCGGACAATGCGGAAGCCCACTATATAAGCCACAGCTGGACCATCGACGACGAGACCTACAACATATCGCCGCTTCGCTACAGCTTTGCAACTCCGGGATTCCACCGCGGCATCCTCAAAACAGTCGACCTCCTTGGCGACACCCTGCAAGACACGCTCAACATATTCGTGAACACTCCCATTTCTATCCGCGCGATAGCCCCCGTCGACGGATACAACCTGTTCGACCCTACACCGGGAAGCGAACTAGATTTGCAATGGGAACTTGCCGGAGTCGACCCATGGGAAACGGCCCGTTGCTTCGTCTTTGCCTCATTCAATGTCGAAGAAGTCTGGAGCGAAAACATCGGCGAAGTAGACTGCTTCCATGAAGCCCAGTTCATCGGTTCTTTCCTCACAAAGAACCTCTTCGATAATATTGCCGCCGGAGTCAAGCCCGACACCTCGATTACCGTCTATTGGGGAATCAAGGCATCCCTGACAACGAGCCAAGGATTCATCGAGCGCGATTCCTCCAAGGTTTCCCGCTTTTCGACACGATACATCTACACCAAAAATTCCAGGATCGACATTCCCATTGTCTACGAGGACCTCCGCAAGTCCGACGTCCGCACCGTCGTCACGATTACCAGTGCACAGGGCGATACGCTCTCCATATTGGAAAGCACCAAGGCTCCCGTCACCCTACACGCATACGTGACCGCACAAACCGGGATCCGAATCAACCTCCGGGACACAAAAAAGACAGAATTCCGCACCGGAGACATCACGCTGAATGTCCAGAGCGGGACCCAGATACAGCTCGACACCGTAAGGTTCTCCGACAAGATCCAGCCCCAAGTCGCCCAACTAGCACCCAGGCACAACCAGCGGGACACCGTCATCTTCTACGCCCTCGACAACGGTTCGGGAATCAACCCCAAAAGGATTTTCGTCACGGCAAACGCAGATACGCTCGAGCACACCTACGAAGAGCCCTTCATCAAGTTCCGCAACACCTGCGCAAGCACATGCAAGCTGAGAATCTCCGTAGAAGACAACGCCCGGAATTCAAATCCGCGACTTTACTGGAAACTGGAACCGGACGCTAACTCTGCCGAGGGACCCTTCTCCGAAATGGGAGGCGAGCCATGAGACGCCTCGTCCTGCTTATCGCCGTCTTCCTCTGCTCCATCGCATTTGCGCAGGATGCTCCCAAGTACCTACACGTATCCACGAACCCCTCCTATGCAGACGCATACGTCGGGACGTTGCACCCGAACCACTCACGCAATCCCGACAGCAAGTTGCCCGGGTTCATCAAAGTTCCCGATGGGGAAAATTCTGTCGCCGTTGCCATTTTCAAGGAAGGTTTCAAGGACACCGTCCTGAATGTCAAGCTTTCGGAATCGGACACCTCCTACCTGATTGTCTCCCTTACCCCAAGCTACGATGACGAGTTTCTCGACGAGCAACGTGCAGCCCTTTCGCGGAGGGCACGACACAACTTCGGATTCCGCCTGATGATCGCATCTGCAGTTCCTTTCGTTACGAGCGCCGTTGCGGCCATCGTCGCAAGCAACAGCATCGACAAGGCAAACGAAAAGAAGAAATTCGTGGAACAGAGTTTATTCCGCGACAGCGAAAGCTACAACCACAACCTCGAACGCTTCGGCGACTATCGAGACCGTGCAGAAACGGCCCGCACGCTATCCATCGACATGCTCATCGCAGGCGCCGCCCTTTTCGGCATCGGAGTCGTCCTTTCCTTCTAGGTATACCATGAAAAAGACCGCCCTATTCCTCATGCTCTTCTTCGTTTCGGCAGCACTTGCCGAAGTTCAGGCCCCGTACGCCCAGGTAGAACTCGTATCGGGCACCAAGCAGAAGGCCCAGTTCCTTGGAATCGCGAATGACACAGTGAGCCTCGGCGGTTACATCAAGAACAAGTTTACCGTCGTCAAGTTTCCCAAGTCGCAGTTCAAAAGCATCGTCGGCGAAGACGGCACCGACCTCCTGAACCTGTTCCCCGCAAAACCGGATTCCACCACCGCAGATACAACTGCAAGAATTGCAGATTCCGCCGCAAGCGAAACAGCAGACTCCACCGCCACTGCGGATTCAGCCGCCATCGCGGATTCTTCCGCGCAGGCCCCCGTCGCAGACGCGAACGGCACCCCCAAGGCAGACTCCGGTACCGAGATTACGCACAAACTATTTCTTGGGTTTGAAACAGTCGTCATCCCCCAACACGGAATCGAAAGGCTCGACGCATTCACGTTCGCCTTGCTGCAGGAACTCGATTCCACCTTCAAAAAGGCAAACATCGAAAGTGCCCCGGGCTGTAGCGACCGCGCCTGCCTCCAGGAATTCTGGAAAGACCGCGGAGAAAGGGACATGTTCTTCGGCAAGGTTTCGCATGCCAAGCACCCCGACTCCGTGGTTCTCGAAATCACGCGCGCATTTTACGAAGAAGAGCTTCCAACCATTTACAGGTCCGCCATTACCGTAAGCAGGAGCAACATGCTCCAGGATATGACCAAGGACGGAAGCGCAACGAACCTCGCGAAGGAACTGCTCGGACTTCCCGTGCAAAAGAAGCTCCCCCGCAGCTATATCCACGTCGAGACAGATCCCGAAAGCGCCACCATCTCGCGACCCGAGAAAGACGCCATCTGCAAGTCGCCCTGCACCTTCGCCGTCACCGACACAGGCAAAATCGAAATCGATGCCTACTGGACCGTGGACCAGCACCTGTGGGGAGCCCAGACCTTCGTTCGTCCGCTTCCCGGAGACACGACCAAGGTATCGCTCAAGCTCAAGCGGATCACTCCCGAAATCAAAATCGTCTCGAACCCCGTCGGCGCCGAAATTTTCCCGGGACAGGGTGAAATCACGCGCAGCAGCGAATCCATCGGCACGACGCCACAGAAATTTTCACTCACCACGCCGGGCATGGCCTACATGCGGCTCCGCAAGGAAGGCTATCGGGACACCCTCGTCCAGTTCTTTGTGGCACCCGTTCCCGAAATCAACCTTGACATCGCCCTGGAACACCTCACGGACTTCGACGAAGTGCGCAAGCAGCAGGACTGGCAACGCGAACGCAACAAGACCCGCATCGGGAAGATTCTGATGGGGTCGTCCGTCGCGCCGGCAATTATCGGAGCACTGTTTCTCTACCTCGCGCAGCAGGATTACGACGAGGCCGAAGATATCAAGGACGCGCTCAAGATGCCGAGCGCCGCTAAAGGCGAGAATTTCAATGCGAAGATCAAGAAAAACAAGGACCTCGTGGATTCCGGCGACAAGAAGAACATCATCGGCGGAAGCCTGGTCGGAGCAGGAGCCGTCCTGTTTGGCCTGGGATTTTTCCTCACATTTTAGCTATTTGGGGTAAAAAAACCTGAAAATGCCCGAAATAGCCTAAATTTCAACCCTCCGAGATTCAAAACCGCCACATAAAAACTAAATTTCAAAACGATGCGTAAACTACTTATCACTTTTTTACTTCTGACTGCAGCGGCCTATGCGGCCGATTTTGAACGCTCCAATTGGCGAGCCCAGATGTACTTGCAGGCAGAACCTGCCTTTGTTCACTTTGAGTCAGACAAGCCCCAGTTGCTGAAGGAACCCATCGACGAAGAACGCCTCACCGTCCCGATGAGCGTGGGTTTCTTGTTCAGCCCCCTCTACACTCCGCTCTTCAAGGCCGACATTCCGTTCACCATTTGGCTTGGCGCCGAAGTGAACTCCATCCAGTTCCGTGAAATCGCAAGCGACCCCGCCTACTGGGGTGTAGATGACAATGGCAAGCCAGACCACAGCGAGGACCTCACGCCAGCCGGAGAGGGACGCACGCTATCGTTCCGTGCCTACGCCCCGTCCGTAGTCGGTGGTTTCTCCGTAAACCTCGCCGGAGATTTCGACCTGCGCGTGCTCGGCGGTTACGGCATGCACTTCTTCACGTTCATCGACAACTACTCCACCAGTACGAAGGACCACACGGAAATGCTCCCGACGGCATTCGTCTCCGGAGCGCTCGAATACCGCATTACCGAAGTTTTCCAGGATGTGGACCTGAAAATCGGCGTAAACGTACGCAAGGAGTTCCTCCCTTACGAAGACCTGAAGGCGACCAATCCCTACAAGTACAACAAGGAAAACCCGACTCCCTCTTCCGGCTATTTGGGAATCACCTTCGACAAGATTTCTTACAAGTGGCCCGTGCGTATCGGACTTGAGCTTTCGCTCGACTTCGGCCGCGAGAGCCACCGCGACCGCCGCATGCGCTTCAACCTGCACGACCGCGACCAGGTGCTGCGAGACAACAGCGAAGTCAAGGATACCCTCAGCGACTGGGACTGCATGGCCATCGAGCGCGACTACCGGTTCTTCCTCGACGAGAACGGCGACCTGCCCGACATGAGCGACGCCTATACCAAGACCCAGTTCTCCGACGTGCTCGAAAGCTTCCTCGCGTTCTGTCACCCGGCAGACCTCGCCACCAAGGAAAAGCTCTACGCGACACTCGATTCGGGCAAGGTCGAACTAAAGGAATACCAGGTTCGCCAGGAAGATTCCCGCTTCGACCAGGTCATGGCGTCCAACGACCCCGAAATGCTCGAGATGTTCCTGCAGTACTACCCCGACTCCCCACGTAGGGGCGAGGTCGAGGCCAAGATCCGCACCCTCAGCGAATACCACAAGTTCCGCGAGATCCAGGCCCAGAACACCTTCAAGGCCTACCTCTCCTACCTGAATGACAATCCGAACGGTGCCTTCCGCGACGAAGCCGAAGCCGGAATCTTCGAACTCGTCCGCAACAGCAACCGCATGAAGGACTACGAGATTTACCTCAAGCGCTTCCCCAACGGCAAGTATGTCGAAGAGGCGAAGGCCGCCCTCAAGGGTGCAAACAGCAGCGCACCTTCCCAGATAGAATACCAGGCTCCGGAATACGTCGAACCTCCTGCAGAGGAACCGGCGGTCGAGGAACCCGAAGAAGAGGCCGAGGAAGAAGAGGAAGAAGCTCCCGCCAAGGTCAAGAGCAAGAACAAGAAGAAATCGAAGAAAGCCGCCAAGGCCGCAAAGAAGAAGAAAGCCAAGTCCAAGAAGAGAAGATAGGCCTTGAAAAAAATCGCCATACTCGCAGCCCTCGCGGTCTCACTCGCTTTTGCAGCCGGGACCGCCACCGCCAGCCAGGCCGATACGACAACGACAATCCAGACCGTAGACACCGCCAAAGTCGGCATCTACGACCAGGTCATCGGCTGGTACAATGACAACCTCAACTACGGGACCATAGCACTGCTCATGGCGGTGGAGTCCTCGTTTATCCCCTTCCCGTCCGAGCTCGTGGTTCCGCCTGCCGCCTACAAGGCAATGCAACCGGAATCGGGACTGAACATCGTGTTCATCGTGATATTTGCGACCCTCGGGGCTCTCGCGGGCGCTTTCATCAACTACTTCCTCGCAAAGCTCCTCGGCAGGCCGATTGTGTACAAATTCGCAGACAGCCGTCTCGGCCACTTCCTGCTGCTGGATTCAAGCAAGGTGACCAACGCCGAGAGGTTCTTCCTCGAACACGGAGCAATCTCCACGCTCGTCGGCAGGCTCATTCCCGCCATCCGCCAGCTGATCTCGATTCCGGCGGGCCTTTCCAAGATGAAGCTCTGGGCATTCACGCTCTACACCGCCATAGGCGCGACCTTCTGGAATATCATCCTCGCCATTCTCGGTTACATCGCGCACGGGCAGAAAGACCTAATCCAAGCCTATAGCCACGAGCTTTCTATCGGGCTCGTTGGGCTCGGCGTATTGTTTATCGGCTACATGACCTGGTGCGCGCTCAAGCCGAAAAAATAGAAGGCGTGAAATCCGTCATTTCACACCTCACACTCCACACTTCACATTAGTTAAAAGTCGCAGTTCTCTTTGCAGCGGTTGTTTTCGAAAATCGCCTCGAGAGTCTTTACGCCCTTGGTGAAGCGGCGGTACGGCCCGTTGCGCAGTCCGTTCTCGAACGTCATCTCTTCTTTGATTGCGCCCAGTTCGTCAAATATTTTTGCAACGCCATGGATACGGCCGTTCACATACGGAATCTGGCGCCACAGGAGGCCGCGCTCGTTCCACTCCTCGCTCATGCCGTTCAGCACGCCCGCCTTGTAGATTTCTCGTTTTTTCTTCCGGCCATCCTCGTAATAATCCGTCGTCGCACCTTCCTCCACACCGTCCTTGTAGCCTATAGTCTGCCACAAGTGGCCGTTCTCGTAATAGCTCCTGAACACGCCGTCGAGCTTGCCGTTCTTGTACGGGGCCTCGATAGCGATCTTGCCATTCGGATGATAGCTCACGGACAACCCCTCTCGTATATCGGTTCCCTTCTGGAGCGTATAGATGCGCGAAAGGGCTCCATCCGCAAACGTCTCGCGGACCGTGTCAAGAGTAGCCTCGTTCTGG
Organism: Fibrobacter sp. UBA3718; assembly: GCF_002371935.1. Lineage (NCBI taxonomy): Bacteria > Pseudomonadati > Fibrobacterota > Fibrobacteria > Fibrobacterales > Fibrobacteraceae > Fibrobacter > Fibrobacter sp. UBA3718. The sequence goes on from NZ_DFHR01000027.1 coordinate 17,028, forward strand.
GGTGCGTCAGGCTTCTTGACCGCCGCCTTTTTGGGGACAGCAAAAGCGCAAACGCAGGCACAACCTAGAAGTATCACGGAAATTTCTTTTCTCATCAACGATAAATGTAGTTTTATCGTCGAGAATTATGTATTTTGCTGTTGCTTATGCGTATTACTTTTTTGAATCCTCCGTTCCATCCGATGTTCAGTCGCGAGTCGCGCAGCCCCTGCGTGACCAAATCGAGTACACTTTACTGGCCCATGTTCCTGAGTTACGCCGCCGGCACTGCCGAAGCGGATGGCAACGAGATTCAGCTGATTGACAGCCCCGCCATGGAGCTTGACCTGCCCAAGACGCTGGAGGGCATCAAGAAATTTGACCCGGCACTGGTCGTCTGTAGCACGAGTACGCCGAGCATTCTGAACGACCTCAAAGTAGTGCATGCCATCAAGGATACGCTCCCGAACGTGAAGGTCGCCATCATGGGTACGCATGCGACGGCAGAACCGCTCGAGAGCCTGGAGATGGAACCCGCGCTCGACTTCGTGATTATCGGCGAGGCGGACTACACCTGCCGGAACCTCGCGAGGAGCCTGCGCGGCGACGGTGTTCCCGTAAACCAGATTGCGGGTCTCGCCTTCCGCAAGGAGGACGGCACCACAGACTTCCAGCCCGAGGGCCCGAAGATCGAGAACCTGGACGAACTCCCGTGGGTCTCGAAAGTTTACCGCAAGCATTTGTACAGCTGCTACAAGAAGTATTTCTACGGCGCGAACCTCAACCCGCTGATTGTGATTTTAAGCGGGCGCGGTTGCCCGAACCGCTGCAGCTACTGCGTGATTCCGCAGACGCTCAACGGTCACAAGTTCCGCCGCCGCACGCCCAAGGACGTGGTAGACGAACTGCAGTACATCAAGGACAATTTCGAGGATCTGGGCGAAGTCTTCTTCGAAGACGACACATTCACCGCAAGCCACGAGCATGTGCGCGAAATCTGCAACCTCATCCTGGAACGCGGCCTCAAGATTACGTGGAGCTGCAATGCCCGCGCCGACGTACCGCTGGATTTGCTCAAGCTGATGAAGAAGGCGGGCGGCCGCGAGATGTGCGTCGGTTTTGAAAGCGCCAGCCCCGTGGTACTCGAGAACATCCACAAGGGCGTGAAGAACACCGACAAGGCAATCGAGTTCACGAAGAACGCCCGCAAGGCAGGCCTGCTGGTGCATGGCTGCTTCATGGTGGGCAACCCGGGCGACACTCCGGAAACACTCCGCATGACGCTCGACTACGCCAAGAAGTTGAACCCGAACACCGCGCAGTTCTACCCCATCATGGCGTACCCCGGTACCGAGGCCTACAAGGAAGCCCTCGAAAGCGGCGCATTACAGACAAAGGATTACAACCAGTGGCTGGACAAGGACGGGTTCCACCGCACCACCATCCAGCGCGGCGAACTCAGCAGCCAGGCACTCGTGGACTTCTGCGACAAGGCCCGCCGTGAGTTCTACCTGCGTCCGAGCTATATTCTGCGTCAGGGAATCATGGCCCTCAAGAACCCGCGCGAACGTTACCGCGTGATGCGTGGATTCGGCACGCTCGTGAAGCACCTGTTCCGCAAGCACGGACAGCTCGCTCCTGTGGCGCGCCAGGCCCCGACGATCAAGCAGTAGCACACGGGTCGCTAACCCTCCGCTCTTTTTAAATCCCGGCCCCTGCGCCGGGATTTTTTCTACATTGACCAGCAGAGGCCAATATGATTTGCAAGAAGTGCGGAAGGGAATACGATGACGACATGCCGAAGTGCCTGTGGTGTGACGCACCGAACGACAGCAAAGTCGATTCCTCGGCCACAAACCCGGCAGACGGAACCGAGCCGGAGGAAACTGCAACCCTCTCGGAATACGAGATTTACTGTAAGAATGCAGTTTTCTGGCTCAGTTTTTTCTTTATCGGCTTAACCATTCTCGCTATTCCGACGGAAATTTCAATTGCAACTCATGGTGGCTTCGACAATTACTTTGGAGAATTGCTTAAAGGATTTTTGCTTTCGGGAATTTTGGGCATATTCGTTCCATTCATATTTCTACAGTTCCTTTCAGGAACAAGAGCAAACGCAGTCGGCGACCTCCTGGGCTTCGGCATCATCATAAACTTCTTCCTGCTATTTGTACATCTCTTTGTCACCTCTTGGATTGCCATTTACAAGTTTTGCGCTTGGCTCCACTGCGTCATCAAGGAACAGCAACGTTATTCAGAAACCGATTTTACACCCCGTGGAGCAATATTCTTTGCCCTGATCCCCATTATTTTTCCGGTATATCACTATATGATTTTCAAGGACCTACTCGCCCGGCAAAAAGAGGCTCTCGGACAAAACAGCCTAGAAAACGCTCACCTTCCCGGCTGGATGCTCAAAGCAATCCTCTTTCTCGGCTTCACTATACAAATTGGCTGGTTCCTGGGACTCTTCGTTGCAAAAGGCCTCTTCGCGGCACGGGTACTCAGCATAATTCTCAGCATCATACTCTTGGTCTGCTACATCAAAGTTATCAAGGCCATCACCGCGAACACCAGAGCGCTGAATTCACAGACAACGAACGACGCACCCCGCGACGAAACAAGCAAAAACACCCTCCCGCAGGAAAATCAGTAAGCATTTTTACTACTATTTATAATACTATGAGTGAAAATTGCCTTTTCTGCAAAATCATCAAGGGTGAAATCCCTTCCAAGAAAATCTACGAAGACGACGACGTTTTCGCATTCTACGACATCGCCCCGCAGGCCCCCGTGCACTTCCTTGTGGTGCCGAAGCGCCATATCGCGACCATCATGGACATGAAGCCGGAAGATTGCGAACTCGTGGGTAACATGCTTTACCGCGCACAGCTTATCGCGAAGGACCTCGGCCTCGAAGAGGGCGGCGCCCGTTTCGTGTTCAACTGCAAGGCCGATGCGGGCCAGACGGTGTTCCACATCCACCTGCACGTCGTTGGCGGGCAGCAGATGGGCTGGCCTCCGTTCCCGAAGGCTTAATAATCGCGGCGCAGCCGCCATTCTATGATTAAAACCCGCGCGATAGTCCTGCACCGCTTCCCCTACAGCGATTCCAGCTGGATCGTGAAGGCGCTTACGGAAGAAACCGGCACAGTCTCCTTCATCGTGAAGGGAGGCAAGCGCAAGGACAGCCCGTTCAGGGGGGCGCTCGACCCGCTCGCCCTGTGCGAGATAGTGTATCGCGAGAACCCGAATACGGAACTGCAGTTCCTGAAGGAAGCGAGCGTCATCAACTGGCACGCGCACCTTCGCGAAGACCTGCTCGCCCTCGCGAAGGCACAGGTGATGGCCGAAATCGTACTGCGGTACGCACCCGCGGGTGTCCCGCTGGAAGGGGAATTCGCCCTGCTGGAAGAGGCGCTCGCGGCGCTTGACGAACCCGCGGGCAATGCGCCGGCATCTGAACAGCCCGCGAACAGCAAGTCGGGTGTTTTCGCCCGCTGGCTCCTGGACACCTGCGAACTCTGGGGCTACCACCTGGACATGAGTTCCTGCAGCCGCTGCGACCACCAAATCGAAGGCGCTCCGGCCGATTTCCATCCGGAAACAGGCGCATTCATCTGCAAAAGTTGCCTCGGGGTCGAAACTCCCCGCGCGCGGCCCGAGACGCTCGCCGGTTTCGAGGCGCTACGCACCGGCAAGGCAATCGCGCACCCGGAATACGTCGAGAACGCGCTCCTCGCCTACCTGCGCAGCCACATCGGGTTCATGCGCGAAATAAACTCGCTCAAGTTCCTGAACGAGACGCGCAAACTGTTCCCGGCTATGCGCTAGGAAGTAAACAGGCGCGAAAAAGCCATCCGTGCAGAAAAAAACTATCTTTTACACGCTGTGAAAAGCGCTGTTCACAGAAAGCGCGGTTCATAAATAGGAGATGCTATGCTTACTGCGGAAGATATCCGCGCCTTGAAGGGCACGGGCAAGAAAGTTTCGATGATTACCGCCTACGACTTCGCGTTCGCCCAGATGGCAGAAGCCGCCGGAGTCGACCAGATTCTCGTGGGTGACAGCCTCGCGAACACCATGCTCGGCTACAAGAGCACCCGCGAAATCGGCATGACCGAAATGCTCATCTTCGTCGCCGCCGTCTGCCGCGGCGCACCCAACACGCACGTAGTGGCCGACATGCCCTACAGAAGCGACAAGGATCCGCAAACCGCATACGATAACGCTAAGCGCTTCATGGACTTAGGCGCGGCAAGCGTCAAGCTCGAAGGCACCCCCGCAGGCGTCATTGAGTACCTCCGCAGCAAGGATATTCCCGTCTGTGCACACCTCGGGCTGCTCCCGCAGACCGCCGAGAACTTCAAGCAGAAGGGCAAGACCGAAGAAGAGGCCCGCGCCATCGAAGACGCCGCCAAGTTCGTGGATAGCCTCGGATGCTTCGAGACGGTGCTCGAGCACATCCCCGAAGAACTCGGCAAGAAGATTACCGGCGAGGTGAAAAGCGTCACCATCGGCATCGGCGGCGGTAAATTCACCGACGGACACGTGCTCGTGATGCACGACGCGCTCGGAATGCACCAGAAAAAGCTCCCTCCGTTCGCGACGAAGTTCGTCGACATGTATTCCCTGGGCGTAGAAGGCTTCCGCAAATACGTGGAGAGCGTGAAGAACGAAGCGTAACGCACCGCAAAGAGAAATTTTTCTCGACGCAAACCCAAAAAGTTGTCTCCGCATAGAAAAAATTCTCGAATGACTGAAAATTTTTCTCTCGCGATTGAAAAAAAATTCTGGTGAAAAGAAAAAAATCTCGTCGATGGCGGGATTTTTTTGCAAGTGTTACGAAAATCACAAGTAATCCTTTGAGCATCATCAACTTACAATCAAAAAATATTGTATGGTGCAAAAAATGCCAAATCGTCTGGAATGCCCGTATTTATTGGGCTCGCGCTATTTTACATACAAAGTAATTTCATTTTCCTATAAGACTTTTTTTCTCGATTGTCAATAGACTTTTGAAAAAAAATGAAAAAAATTTTAAAAAGGTGTTGATTTTTTGTGAAAATAAAGTTATTTTAAAGTCATCAAATCATTAAACCCTCAAAAAAGGAAGAATACAATGGCTACAACAAAGAAACCCGCTGCTAAGAAACCCGCCGCCAAGAAGGCTGTCGCCGCCAAGAAGCCGGCCGCCAAGAAGGCTGCTCCGGCCAAGAAGGCTGTCGCCGCTAAGAAGCCCGCTGCCAAGAAGCCGGCTGCCAAGAAGGCTGCTCCTGCTAAGAAGGCTGCCCCGGCCAAGAAGGCTGTCGCCGCTAAGAAGCCGGCCGCCAAGAAGCCGGTTGCCAAGAAGGTTGCCGCCAAGAAGCCGGCTGCCAAGAAGGCTCCTGCTAAGAAGGCCGCTGCCAAGAAGTAATTCTTACAGTGCTCTCTTTTTGGAAAGGACTCGCATCTCGCGAGCCCTTTCTTTTTTCTTATTGCTATCTTTACCGCATGATTTCGGAAAAAGACCTCGAAGAACTCCAGAAAATTCCCCTAGACGAACGCGTCAAGCGCGTTGAGAAACTGCTCGAAGCAAAGGAATCCCCCCGCGGATTCGAACTCGGGCTCCTGCTAGCCCTCAAGATGGGCCAGGAAATCCGCGAGAAGAAGCCCCTCGGAAGCGAATCGGGCGAACTAGTCGCGAGCTGGAACGGAAAGTATTCCGAATACGTCATCGAGGAAGCCATCGCGTCGGCCAAGGAATTCCTGTTGCACCCGGCGAATATCGCCGAGAAAATCAAGGCGGGAATGGACAAGTTCAACAAGGCTCCGGAAGAAACCGAGCAAAACAACTCCGGAAACGAGGCCGAGAATGGATAACAAGCTCCAGGCCACCATCGATATCGGGAGCATGAGCTGCATCATGCTCATTGCCGCCTTCGAGAGCACCCAAGGCGAAGAAGGCCAGGATCCGCGTCAAGTCCTGGTCCCGAAACTCCAGAAAGTCAAAATCTGCAAGCTCGGCGAAGACATCTACGAACACGGGCGCATTTCCGAAAAGAAAATCGAGGAACTTGTCGCCGTCATGACATCGTTCCGCATGGACCTTCACGCCCTCGGGGCCGACATCAAGGCCGTGGCCATGACCGAAGCCATGCGCAGGGCCGAAAACCAGGACGAAGTCATCGATGCGGTCGAAAAGGCGCTCTGGTTCCGCCCGCGCATCATCAGCGGCGAAGAAGAGGGCAAGCTCACCTACCGTTCCGTGAAGGAATGGCACGGAGAAGGCATCGTCACCATTGATATCGGCGGCGGCTCCACCGAACTCAGCAACGGCGAGACCACGTTCTCGATTCCCGTAGGCGCGCTCAAGATGTTCAAGGCGATGGGCCCCATCCCCGGCCCCGAATACAAGAAATTCGTGAAGGAGACCTTCAAGGAAGTCAGCTTCAAGGGCATGACGAAAAAGCCGGTCTACCTCATCGGCGGTACAGGCACCGCGCTCGCCATGGTGTTCCTGAACAAGCAACAGTTCGACTACAAGGCCATCGAGGGGCTCGAAATGAGCATCGCCGACCTCGACGCAGTCACCACGCGCATATCGAACCTTTCGAAGGAGCTCCGCGCGATGCTCCCGGGGCTCGAGAACGGCCGCAGCGACGTCATCATCTGCGGGCTCTTCTGGCTCAAGTCGCTCCTGGAAAAGCTACGCGTCGAGACGTTCCGCATCAGTACCGCGGGCATCCGTTTCGGCCTGCTGTACCCGCCGGAACCCGAACCGGAAGCTAAACCGAAAGCGAAAAAAATTCCGCCCTGGCTCAAGAAGAAGGAAGAAGAGAATTCTGCTGAAGAATCGGAAGGCGCCTAGGCTTCTACGAGTGTCGCGACAAGGCAAGAATCCTTAGTCGCACCGCTCCCCGCGAAATCGATATCCTGCCCGCGCTTCCAAGCAGTGCGGGCTTCCTTATGCACCGAACTGACGGCAGCAAGCACATCCCGCGCAAAGGAGTCAAGCGCGAACTCGCTGTAGTTGGAACTTACCATGATGAATCCGCGCGGATTCAGAACCTGCGCGCATTCCGAAACAAGCGGCATCAGGTGTTCACGCACGTTGAAATTGAAACCCTTGAAGCGCGCAAAGCTCGGCGGATCGAGCACAATACCGTCGAACTTGAGTCCCTTCTTGATGGCCCAGCGCACATATTCGAGCGCGTTCCCGCGGAAAAATTCGCCAGGACGCAAGTCGAGCCCGTTCAGCGCGTAGTTTGCGCGGCCCTTGTCAAGAATCTTGCCGCTGATGTCGGCGTTGGTGGCGACCGCAGCACCCCCGAGGCGCGCATGCACCGAAAAACTGCACGTGTAGCTGAATAAATTGAGAAAGCGCGGGCCTTCACTTGTCATCGCACGAAAACGTTCCTCCACCTCGAGGCGTACGTGCCGCATGTCGAGGAACAGCCCCGGATTGACGGTGTCGAGCAAGTCCACATGGAACCGCGCATTGCCTTCGCGCACCGTACCTACGGCAGCATCGCGAGTCCCGAAAGCAACCTCCATGGGCGCGTTCTCTAGCGACTTGCCCGAACGCGAAAGCCTCTCCTTCACAATGATGCAGGCCGGTTCAAACACCGCTGCCACAGCATCCACGAATTCGCGACGACGGGCAAGCATTTCGGGTCCAAAGAACTGCACCTGGAACCGGTCACCGAACCTGTCGAGCGTAAGCCCCGGAAACCCGTCGGCCAATCCGTTCACGATGCGATAGGCATCCGTCACCGGAAACAGCGGCGAACGCTTTTCATTAGCAACTTCTAGGAGACGACGCATGGAAAACTCCGCGTCTAAGCCTTGTCCATCGACTTGATCTGGTCCACGAACTCGCCCACTTCCTTGAACTCACGGTAGATGGAGGCAAACCGCACGTAGGCGACCGCGTCGAGCTTCTTGAGTTCCTGCATCACGAGGTTCCCGATGGTATCGTAACCCACTTCGGAATTGTCGTTCACCGGCAGGGCGTTTTCGACACGGGTCGCCAGTTCCTCGATATCCTCGGATGTAATCGGGCGCTTCTTGCAAGAGTTCATGATGCCGCGAATCAACTTTTCACGCTGGAAGGGTTGCTTTTCGCCGCTCCTCTTCACGACAGTCAACGGCTGGAGTTCAATATACTCACGCGTCGTGAACCTGCGACCGCAGGCCAGGCATTCACGCCGTCTGCGGATGGCGGTTCCACTCACGCGGCTATCGACCACCTTGTCGTTGTCGTTCTTGCAAAAAGGGCAGATCATGGCTAGAATATATTATTTTGCGGCGGCCGTTTCAAACGCCTTGCCGAGCTTTTCCAGTGCTTCGTCCACTTCCGCGGCACTCACGTTCAGCGGCGGAAGCATACGCAGCACGTTGCCCTTGGCGCTAAGCACCATGAGATGCTCGGCCCGGGCGGCAGCGATGATGTTACCCACCGGCATCTCTTCGGCGAGTGCCACACCGAGAATCAGGCCTTCGCCGCGGATTTCCTTGGCGAAGCTGTACTTTTCCACAAGGGCAGCCAAACCGGCCTTCAGCTGGGCAGAGCGTTCGGCGACATTCTGGAGCAAGCCCGGAATCTGCTTCACGACAGCGAGACCTGCAGCGCATGCAATCGGGTTACCGCCGAATGTAGTACCATGGTCGCCGGCCTTGAGCTGGTCGGCAATCTTCTGGCGCAGGAGCACCGCACCAAGCGGGAGACCGCCACCGATTCCCTTGGCAAGCGTTACGAGGTCCGGATTCAGGCCGTACTTTTCGAAACCGAGGAAGGTTCCGAGCCTGCCCACACCCGCCTGCACTTCGTCAACGATGACGAGGCAGCCGAATTCCTTCTGCAGGCTGTTGATGGTTGCAACCATTTCGGCAGAGAGCGTCATCACGCCACCTTCGGCGGCCAGCGATTCCAGCATGATGGCACAGGTATTGCCATCCACCTCGGCCTTCAAGGCAGCGCAGTCATTCCAAGTCACGTGAACGAAGTCGCCCGGCATGGAGCCGAAGCCTTCCCTGATAGCCGGCTGGCCCGTCGCAGAAAGCGCGGCGTATGTCCTGCCGTGGAAGCTGTTCACGAACGTGATAATCTTCTGCCTGTTCTTTTCGCCCTTCCGATCGAAGTACTTACGTGCAAACTTGATTGCACCTTCGTTCGCCTCGGTACCCGAGTTGCAGAAGAACGCCTTGTCGAACTTGGTGATTTCAAGGAGTGCCTTGCCGAGATTAATCTGCGGGTAGTTCGGGTAAAGGTTGCTGATGTGGTTGAAGTGGTTCATCTGTTCCACCACAGCATCCTTAATCGCCTGGTTCTGGTGACCGAGCGCATTCACGGCAATACCCGCGACGAAGTCCAGGTACTGAGTGCCCTGGTCGTCATAGAGGTAAGAGCCCTCGCCCTTCACGAAGTTGATGTCTGCCTTGCCGTAGAGCGGCGCGATAATTTGTTTGTCCTGTTCGAGCAGGTTAGCGCAAGATTGTGCCATAGTTTAAATCTCCATTAATTTGTTTACCAAAGTGTTCCGCGTCCTTCCAACCCACAATGTGGATGCTCTTGAGTCCTCGTCGGATCGACTTGAAACTCTCGCGGACTTTGGGAATCATACCGCCGGAGATGACGCCAGCTTCGATCAGCTTTTCGGCGTCCGCTTCGCTCAGTTCGGGAATTACATTCTTGTTTTCGTCCATCACGCCCGGCACATCGCTCACCAACACGAACTGGTCGGCCTCCAGCGCCACAGCCAGTTCGCTTGCAGCCGTGTCGGCATTCACGTTCCAACTCACGCCGTTACCGTTAGCGTCAGGACCAATAGAAATCGGGCTCACCACGGGAACAAACCCCGCACCCCAGAGTGCGGTCACGATGCCGGGGTTCACCTTCTTGATTTCGCCCACCAGGCCAAGGTCCACCTTGCCCTGCTTCTTTTCCACCTGGAACAGGTTTGCATCTACGCCCGAAATACCGACTGCACCGCAACCATTGTTCAGGAGCATGCGCACGAGCTTCTTGTTCACGTAACCGGAGAGGGTCATCTCGACCATCTTCATGATGCCGGGGGTTGTGACTCGGAGACCGTCGATGAATGTCGGTTGTTCCTTGAGCAAGGCAATGTTTTCGTTGATGTCCTTGCCACCGCCGTGAACCACGGCCACCTGACAGCCTGCACCTGGGAGTGTAGAGACTGCCGACACAAAATCAGCGAGCTTGGCTTCGTCGATTGCCAGGCTGCCACCAATTTTTACAACCACTTTTTTCATCGCTCGGTTTGTTCCTCTCGAGTTTTGCCTTGCAAGGCAGTGAAATTACGGCGGAAAATTTAGAAAAAATACCCGCGTCTTCAATGTTTTTATTATATTATACCCATAATTCAACCAAAGACACAAGAGGTATATTATGGCAATCACGAAAGTTTGGCTCGACGAATCCAACGACGAGTGCGTTTCCTGCGGCGCTTGCGAAGCTACCTGCGACGCAGTGTTCGAAGTTCCCGAGAAGATGAAGGTCAAGGAAGGCGTCGACTATTCCGCTTACGAAAGCGAAATCAAGGACGCTGCAGACAGCTGCCCGGCCGGCGTGATCAAGTACGAGTAATACCGAAGGCGAGTGTCGCAGAGAAATGCTTGCATTTCTCTATGACCGAGCCGAGATATTGACGCCGTAGTGAAACGAGGCGTCCGTAATCTTCACTCTTACTGAAAACTTTTAAAGCCCCGTCTTCGTGACGGGGTTCTTTTTTTGTAACTCTCCAAGAAAACGATTATTCCGGTTTCAATGCCTCGTACGTCGCCCTTATCCACTCGGGGCTGCGGGCGCGGGTTTCGATGCTCACGCGGTCGATGACGCCGTTCCAGGTTTCTGTCCTGATTTCGTCGCCCCCCACGCGGAACGGGACACTGCGGTTCAATTCGTTCGGCACGAACTCGCCTGCAAATTCGGTACCGTCGCTATTAGCAATCGCTACGGGTTTGCCGTTCACGTACATGCTTACCTTGTGGTCCTTTGACACTAGTGCGATGAACGCCCACTCGCCAACGGGCACGGAAGTCGAATCCCCGAAGAACACCACCTCGGGGTAGCCGGGCATGCTCTTCATCACGGCGAACGAACCGCGATTCACTTCGTAGTGCCACTGGAATCGCGACGTAGAATCGCTCCAGTAGGCACGCTGGCAGAACAGCACCTGATGCTCGCCGTTGGGGCCGTTCCACTTGGTCCACAGCGACAGCGTGAAATCGCCGCCGGTCGGGTTGAGCGTATCGAGGTCGATATACTGGCCTGCACCGAGCAGCACGCCCTTGCCGCTCACGCCATCCACGTAATTCACACTGTCAGCCAGTCTGCCGTCGTGGTCGAACACGTACTCGTCGCCATTCATCTCAATATTCACGGTTGTCCAGCCGGTATCGGACCAGCGAACATAATCGGTATGGTAAGAGTTAAACCCGTACGCATCCGCAAGCATAGGCAGGTCAGGGTTCCAGAGGAAACCGTCGTAGTTTTCAAGCTGCGGCAATACAACGGTATCGCCTTCATCTTGTATGGTAAACGGAATATAGCCCAGCACGGAATCGCTTTCCGAGTAAATTAACTCTTCCTGCATTCCCGGTGGGATAGAATCGAAACTGAACGAGCCATCTTCTTGCACGTCGGCGCTAAGATGCGTTCCGCCGATGTGAACCTTGCCCGAAGTCACACCGGACATGCTCCCGCGCAGGGCCTTGCGCGAACCGACACGAACCTCGGTCGCCTTTCCACTCGGCGGAAGCGAGATACCCGAAAGGGACCCCGACCGTGCATACAGATAAACACCCGCAAACGCATTTATCACATCCCTTGCTGAATCCGCATACTGGATGGCAGTCGTCCGCCCGTTTTGCAGGTAACCGTGCATGTCATTACTTGCGACCTTGAATTCGAACTGCGCATTTGAATCGGCAACAGCCTCCAGAGAATCCTCAATCGCATAACCGTTATCCCAGTACAGCGTGAGCCGTGCGGCAGGCATCTTGTTGCCCTGCATGTCGACAACGGTCCCTGCAATCTTTGTCGTATCTGGTTCACGTGCAATAGAGTTCCCGATATCGGTAACACCGCCTGCAACATCGTCGCCGTTCGAGCAGGCAAAAAACGCAAGGGAAGCGGCAAGGGCGAGCGCCCACGCACGGCGAGGCTGTTTTAGATAAACAATCAAACGTTTCATCTTTCAACCTCCGTTCCGACTTTCTTGCTCATCGGGAATGCCACGAGCATCATCTCGTAAACGCGTTCCACGTTCGTGTCGTTGGACGCACGCGCGATAATCTTCTTGCGGGCTTCTTCGAGGACTTCCACGGCATAATTATAGGAACTTTCGCTCATGGCAAGCGTCGTGAAGGCGGCAAAGCGCTCATCCTTCGGCATGGACTCCACCGCGCCTATCGCATGCTGGATATACTCGCGACGAATCTGCCGGAGGGCAATCGGCGGGATTTCTGCAGCATCGAGCATCTGCGAGGTCTGCACGTAACGTTCGCCCTCCTTTTTCAGGAGGCCCCATTCCAGCAGGTTCTTCACCGCATCGCGCGCCTCTTCCGTAGTTATCTGCGGGGTAAGCGAGCGGGCCAAAATCCGGTAGTCGCCGTGCCACTGCGAATCTGCCGCGAGTTCACGAATTACCGGGTAGTACCACTTGCTGAAGTAGGCCTGCTCGCGCGTGGTGACGTGCGTGAATTCAATCTGCTTGCGGATTTGCAGAATCTGCTTCCAGGCCTGGTCGCGCTCGTCCACCTGCTGCGCCTGGTTGTACTGCACCAGCGCCTCGAAGTATTCCTTTTGCAGGGGCTCGAAATCCATCGCCTTCGAAATCTTCTCGATAGATTTCGGCGTGAGGTTAAACCGCCCGCGAATCACGTTCAGGCAGTACGAGGAACTACTGAACCCCGCCTTCGCCGCAAAGAAACGGTGCGAAAACACGGAGCGCATTTTCTTTTGCTCTTCGAAATAGTCCTGCATGAACTTGCGGAAGTCATCGTAGTCAAAAAGATGTTCCAGCGCGATACTCATGCCCATAAACTACATTATTTTTACACAAAAAGGCCGTTTTTGAGTAAAAAAGCGTGTAAAATGCGTTTAAATCGGCAATTTTTACAACACAGGGGCGTGTAAAAAACAAGCCTCGCACACCGGCGTGGCCAAAATCAGGCCGCCTGTCGCAAGGTGAACACGACCGAGAGCGGATCCCCCTCTTCGTCCCTCTCGACGAGGATAAACGACAGCTGGACCGCACCGTGCAACTTTCCCTGGCATTCCGCATAAATCATGCTCTGCTGATCCAGACGGGCCGGGAGCGTATTCAAGTCCAGGAACTCGAACATGCGCTGCTTGTCCACGTTTTCCACAAGAGCAAAGACAGCCCTTTCAATGTTCGTCGCAAGATTGTCCTCGTCGCGCACAACATCCGACACAAAGCGGTCGCGCTGCACCACCTCGTAGCTCATGTTCTTGAGATTTATCACGTAGACGCACTGGTACAGGGCCGTAACGGCACGGGTGACACGGTCCTTGTGTTCCTCGTCGCGGTACTTCTGGTCGATAACAATATTGCTGGTATAGATGCTCCTGAAGTGATTCGAAATGCGCTTGCACAGGTAGTATCCGGCAACGCCAATCGCAATGGATTCAATCGTATAGCCTCCCATCACCGCGACAAACCAATCCAGCGGATTATGGAAATCGAGACGGTCGAGGGAACGGAAATCGCTTACCAGCACATTCGACACCAGAATCATCACGTAGTTCATGGCGACGCTTATGAGGTAGATGTTCTTCTCGCAATAGAACAGGCTCACCATGGGCACTAGCGCATAGGTAATATACACCCCGACCTTGGCCATGCACATGAACGTAAGCACGCACATAAAGCCCACAAGCCCCCAAAACACGGTCACGATGCTCAAGGGATAATAGCGGTTCAGGAGTTTCTGCCCTACCGAGAGGAGGACAAGCAAGAGGCTTACCAGGGCGCACGACAAGTACGAGACATCGCAATAACCGAGGAAGCGGTCGAGCGCGATTGCAGGGCCCGCAAAGGCACAAAAGAGAAGAATCCTCGACATGGATTCATTCATAGAGCGCCGGTTCTTAAGGACAAATTCCCTATAACGATTGTTTTCGCTACCTTGTTCTGACATATTTTCTCCGCTTGATTATTTGATAAAATAATCAAATTGCATTCAAAGGAACATAATGCAATTATTTTATAACAAAAAAAGGCGTATTCTTACCCAAAAAAGCAGGTTCCACCTTTGGTGGAACCTGCTTTCCAAATCATCGAACGCGAGCTTATTCCCGCGACGCTCGCCTACCGGCCTTGGCGCTGCTACGCAGCGCTAGGCACCGTAGATTTGCCAATGCCGGAACGCAATCGTTCCGTCGCTGTCAAATCTACCTGCCTTTTTTCATCTGCTTCAGGAGGGCGCTCATTTTCTGCGGCTGGGCGACCACGGGCTTCTTGGGAGCAAAACCCGGGCGATCCTTGCCCGCAATCTTGTTCTTGAGGTCTGCGATGGTCGCATGGCCCTGGATGCCGCCCTGCGGGCGGGCATTGCCGCGAACACCATCGCGGCCGCGGCCACCGAAGTTGCCGCGGGGACCGCCAACTCGCTGGCCGCGAGGGCCACTCACACCCGCACCTGCCACACCGTCGGTAGATTCCTGCTTCATCGAGAGGCTGATACGCTTCTGGTTCGCATCCACGGCAACAACGCGCACCTTCACCACATCGCCCACAGTCAGGACTTCCTTCGCGTCGGTCACGTACTTGTCGCTGATTTCAGAAATATGCACGAGGCCATCCTGGTGAACGCCAATGTCCACGAACGCGCCGAAGTTCGCCACGTTCGTGACCACGCCTTCCATCCAGCTGCCCGTAACGAGGTCGTTGATGGTCTTGATGCGGTCATCGAATTTCGCATAACGGAATTCCTTACGCGGGTCGCGGCTCGGCTTCTGCAGTTCCTTCACGATATCGTCGAGGGTAGCCTTACCCACCTCGTCGGAGAGGAACTCATCCACCTTGATACCCTTCACCGCTTCGGCATTGCCCACGATATCCTTCACGGGGACGCCGACCTTCTCGGCCATCTGTTCCACGAGGGCGTAGTTTTCGGGGTGCACCGCGGAATCATCCAGCGGATTTTCGGCCCCCGGGATGCGCATGAAGCCCGCCGCCTGCTCGAAGGCCTTCGGACCGAAGCCCTTCACCTTCTTCAGGTCTTCACGGCTTGCAAACGCGCCGTTCTCTTCGCGGTACTTCACGATGGCTTCCGAAAGCGTATTGCTGAGGCCCGCCACATGGGCAAGGAGCGGAGCGGATGCGCTGTTCACGTCCACGCCCACCATGTTCACGCAGCTTTCCACCACTTCGTCGAGGCGCTTCTTGAGTTCGCGCTGGTTCACGTCGTGCTGGTACTGGCCCACGCCGATAGACTGCGGGTCTACCTTCACGAGTTCGGCAAGCGGGTCCTGCAGGCGGCGGCCAATCGAAATTGCGCCGCGGGTCGTCACGTCTTCCTTCGGGAATTCCTGGATGGCAATCATGCTTGCACTGTAAACGGAAGCACCGGCTTCCGAAACGATGACGCGCGGCGGAACCTTGCCCTTGAACTTGAGGGCCATCTCGCCACAGAAAGCGTCGGTCTCGCGGCTCGCGGTTCCGTTACCGATGGCGATGAGGTCAATCTTGTACTTATCGATGAGTTGCATCAGGTACACAGCGGCACCGGCCTTGTCGTTCCACGGTTCATGCGGCTTGATAATGCCATGATCCATGAACTTGCCGTTTTCGTCGAGCACAGCCACCTTGCAGCCCGTACGGAAACCCGGGTCGAGAGCGAGCACGGCCTTGTGACCCGCGGGGGCGGCAAGCAGAACGTCTTGCAGGTTCTTGCTGAACACCTTGAAGGCTTCCTCTTCGGCGGCGTCCTTGAGCATCAGGCGCACTTCGCTTTCCATGCTCGGCTGCAGCAGGCGTTCCCAGGCGTCCTGGCACATGGCCTCCAGGTACGGAGTCCAGGTCGTTTCGCCCTTGATAATCTGGGTCTTGAGGTAGCCGACCATTTCGTCGTTCGGCACTTCGATGGTGAGGCGCAGCACCTTCTCCTTTTCGCCACGGCGGAGCGCAAGCATGCGGTGGCTCGGAATCTTGCTGACCGGCTCGCTGAAGTCGTAGTAGTCCTTGAACTTTGTCTCCTGCTTCTCGAAATCCTTCTTGACCTTGGAAACCATCACGCCGGTCTTTTCCATCTTGGCACGGAGGTACTGGCGGAATTCGGTATTGTCGGCAACCTCTTCGGCCAAAATGTCGGCGGCACCCTTGAGGGCGGCCTTCGGGTCGGCAAGGCCCTTCTCCTCGGAGAGGTAGATACGGGCGATTTCTTCGGCGGTGTTGCCGGTATTTTCCTGTGCCCACATCAAGCGAGCCAGCGGTTCAAGACCGAGTTCCTTCGCGATGGTCGCGCGGGTGCGCTTCTTGGGCTTGTACGGGGCGTAAATATCTTCGAGGAGAGTTTTGTCCTTGCAGGCCTCGATCTGGGCCTTGAGTTCGGGAGTGAGCTTGCCCTGTTCCTCGATGCTCTTGAGCACCGTTTCC
This sequence comes from Fibrobacter sp. UBA3718, assembly GCF_002371935.1. Lineage (NCBI taxonomy): Bacteria > Pseudomonadati > Fibrobacterota > Fibrobacteria > Fibrobacterales > Fibrobacteraceae > Fibrobacter > Fibrobacter sp. UBA3718. The sequence continues at coordinate 33,635 of NZ_DFHR01000027.1, forward strand.
TTACGGTCGGCAAGTTCCTGCAGATAGTCGCGACGGTGGCTGATGTCGCGCAGTTCAATTTCGTTCAGCGTACCCGTCTGATCCTTGCGGTAGCGGGCGATAAAGGGGACCGTGCCTCCCTGGTCCATGAGTTCAAGCGCCTTAGCGACGCGCCATACTTCGAGCTTCAGTTCTTCGGCAATAATTGCGGAAAAATCCATTTTCTATTCCTATATGTAGATTCCGTTTCCGGTTTTTAGGGTCATAAATGCCCTGGGTTGACAGAATCGCAATATAGCAAAAGAAAGTGTCAATTTTGTGACAAAGTGGTAATGCTATATTTTTTTTGATGTCCAGCGTCATCCTCTTCAACAAGCCCTTCGGCGTCCTGAGCCAGTTTACCCCCGAAGCGGGGCACCCGGCTCTCGACCAGTTCGGATTCCCGCCCGGAATCTATGCCGCCGGAAGACTAGACCACGACAGCGAAGGGGCCCTTTTGCTCACGGACGACGGAAAGCTCATCAAGAGACTCCTCGACCCAAAATTCGAGCACCCGAGAACCTACCTCGCGCAGGTCGAAGGCAAAATCACGAAAGAAGCCGTCCAAAAGCTCATGCAGGGAGTCTCCTTCAAGGGCTACCGTTCCAAGCCGTGCACCGCCGAAATTGCAACCGAACCGGAATGGCTCTGGCCACGCAACCCGCCCGTCCGATTCCGCGCCAACATCCCCACTTCGTGGGTCCGGCTCACGCTTATCGAGGGGAAGAACCGCCAGGTGCGCCACATGACTGCCGCGGTCGGCTTCCCGACGCTGAGACTCATCCGCACCAGGATCGGGAACGTCGAGCTCGGCGACCTGCAGCCCGGACAGTGGCGGGCCGTAACGGAGAAAATCCTTTAAGCGGATTTTTCCTTATGCGGACTTTTCCGCGCGTAGATTTCCGGATTCCTGGAATAGAACCTGCGATGAGTCCAGCCGTACCAGAGGGCCGGATTTTCTTTTATGCGGGATTCGAGCCAGATGTTGAAGGCGGGCAAGACATCGCAGGATGCGGATGCGCGGGGCAGTTCAATCGCATGGAGGACGCGCCGGCAGCGGGCATCTTCCAGCCAGCAGATATACACGGGCGTCTCGGGGCGGTGCCGGAGCAAGAAATCCGGAAGCGGGTTGTTACGCACGGGCCTGTGCATGAACTCGCCCTCGAGCGCACTCGGGATTCTGCTATCCTGGTCAGCCAGCAGACAAACTAACTTCTTGCTATCGAGCAGGCGCAAGAACTCCCGCGGGGTGCGCGCATCAACGCCGTAAGGGCGACCATCGACGGCCCGAATTCGTTTATCCAGAATGCGATTGAGCCACGCGGGCCTTAGCGGGATGTAGCTCGCCACCAGCGGTATGCCGAGGCGACAGAGCCACGGGCCTATCGCCTCGTAGTTTCCGAAATGAGCCGTAAGAAAAATTCCGCCAGCACGCATTTTCTCGAGAACCGGGGCAGAACCTTCCGCGAGGGCAAAGTTCCAGCCGTCGATGCGGCAAGGATATGCGGAAAGTTCGCGGGGCAACTTCTTGAACGAGCCGAACCGGAAAAGGATTTCGCCCGCATGGCGCGTGAGGTTGCAGATGAGCGTGCGGTAGAACGTTCCCGGCCGGGAAATGCGCAGCGGGCTCCCTTCACGGGGTTCCGCGCCATCCACGTGTCGCAAGTTCGCGTAAACCGTCCCCTTTTTCCACCCGCAGGTGCAAAGCACGAAACCGGCGGTTCGCGCGAACACTTTTGACATGATGGAACGGAGCACAGGCATATTTGCATAAAATATACTTAAACGGGCGCGGCCGGCACACAAAAAATAATACTAGATTGTTTGCCAGCGCGGCACGTGTCGCGACGGAGTTTTTTTATGGCAATTTTCAATAGCATTCTCGAAACTATCGGCAACACACCACTCGTACGCATCAACAAGTTGAACAAGGGCGGGGCCGAAGTCTACGTAAAACTCGAAAGTTTCAACCCGCTCGGAAGCGCGAAGGACCGCGTGGCGTTCAACATGATTGAACGCGCCGAAAAGGAGGGCAAGCTCAAGCCGGGCGCGCTCATCATCGAGCCGACCAGCGGCAATACGGGCGTCGGGCTCGCCTACGTGGGTGCGGTGAAGGGCTACAAGGTGGTGCTCACGATGCCTGATTCCATGAGCATGGAACGCAGGCTGCTATTGAAGGCGCTTGGGGCCGAGGTCGTGCTGACCGAAGGCGCAAAGGGCATGGCAGGCTGCATCGAGAAGGCAAACGAGATTGCGGCGCAGAACCCGGGGAGTTTTATTCCGCAGCAGTTCGAGAATCCGGCGAACCCGGAAGCGCACTACCTCACCACGGGGCCCGAAATCTGGCGCGATACCGACGGCAAGGTGGACGTATTCATCGCGACGGCGGGCACGGGCGGAACCGTAAGCGGAACCGCGAAGTACCTCAAGGAAAAGAACCCGAACGTCTACGTCATCGCGATTGAACCCGATGATTCCCCGATGATATCGAAGGGCGTGGCGGGTCCGCACAAGATACAGGGAATCGGCGCGAACTTTATCCCGAAAATCTACGACCCGAAGGTGGTCGACGAGGTGTACCTCACCAGCACGGAGAAGGCGGGGAACGCGGCCCGCGCGGCAGCAAGCGAAGAAGGCATCTTTGTCGGGATTTCGTCCGGAGCGGCTCTGGAATGCGCGTTGACGGTCGCCAAGCGCCCCGAATTCAAGGGCAAGCGGATTGTCGCGCTCCTCCCCGACACAGGCGAACGCTACCTGAGCACCTGGCTCTGGACGGAAAAGTAGCCTGTATAGTTATATTTCAATAAACAAGTATTCGAAAATAGGAGATTCACCAAATGGTCATTACCGTATTTATCCTGTACCTGCTGATGATGCTCGGTATCGGATTCTACTTTTCCAAGAAGGCGAACAGCCTGAACGCCTACTACCTGGGCAACCGCGGCATGAACAAGTGGGTCGTGGCCATGTCCGCGCAGGCCTCCGACATGAGCGGCTGGCTCTTGATGGGCCTCCCCGGCGCCATCTTCGTGAGCGGTTTCTCCGAAGCGTGGATCGGCATCGGACTTGTCATCGGCACGTACCTCAACTGGAAAATCGTGGGTCGCAGGCTCCGCAAGTACAGCCACTTCTGCGGGGACTCCATCACGCTGCCCGACTTCTTTGCGAACCGCTTCCGCGACAACAAGGGAATCATCCGCGTCATCGCCTCGATTTTCATCCTCGCGTTCTTCCTGTTCTACACGGTTTCAGGCTTTGTCGCGAGCGCCAAACTTTTCGGCACCATCTTCAACATGAACTACACCACGGGCCTTATCATCGGTGCGGTCGTCGTGGTGAGTTACACCTTCATGGGCGGTTTCTTCGCCGTGTGCTGGACCGACTTTATTCAGGCGACCATGATGCTCATCGCCGTCATCGCCATTCCCTCGATTATCATGGCAGGTTCGGGCGGTTTTGCAGCCACCATGGATGCGGTGAACGCGCAGAACCCCTACCTGATGAGCCTGTTCACCAACGCCACCACCGGCAAGTCCATCGGGCTGATTGCGTTGATTTCTAGCCTCGCGTGGGGCCTCGGCTACTTCGGCATGCCGCACATCCTGGTGCGCTTCATGAGCATCAAGAACGCCGAAGACATCAAGTTCTCCCGCCGTGTCGCCATGACCTGGGTCACCATCTGCCTTGGTGCCGCCATCATGATTGCCATTCTCGGTCGCTACTACGTGGAAGCGAACGGCATTACCGTCGCCGACCCGGAACGCATCTTCATGATTCTCTGCCAAGCGCTCTGCCATCCGGCTGTCGCCGCCATCCTCATGGCCGCTATCCTAGCCGCTATCATGAGTACCGCCGACTCGCAGCTGCTGGTTTCGGCTTCGGCCTTCAGTAACGACCTCTACAAGCACCTGTTCCGTAAGAATGCGAGCAACAAGGAAGTCATGTGGGTGAGCCGCGGCGTGGTCGTACTCATTACGGTTATCGCGGTCATCGTCGCCATGCAGGGAGCGCCCAGCGCCGACGGCGCTGCACAGGGCAAGAGCTTCTTGGATGTGGTGATGAGCCTCGTGAGCTTTGCCTGGGGCGGATTCGGTGCCACCTTCGGCCCGATTATGCTCCTTGCCCTGTTCTGGAAGCGTACCACGCTTCCGGGCGCCATCGCGGGCATGCTCGTGGGCGGCATCACCACCTTCGTGTGGAAGTTCTACCTCTCCGGATTCTCCGCCGAAATCTTCCAGATTTACGAACTCGTGCCCGGCTTCGTGCTCAGCTTCGCGACCATCGTGATCGTGAGCCTCTGCACCAAGGCCCCGAGCAAAGAGATTCAGGAAGAGTTTGATGCTGTGGAACACACGCGCCTGAGCGATATGAAGCTGTAATCCACCGAAAAGGCTTTAGCATTTATTTCATTTGAAAAACACCCTGCGTAAAAGCAGGGTGTTTTGTTTTTACATTGAGGTAAATAAACTATTTCAGCGTCACGAACTTGTTCGCAAGCACCTTCCCGCGGGCATCGAGCAGCTTTGCCACATAGCGGCCCGCAGAGATTTTTTCAAGCGAGACGTGTGCGAGCCCTGCCACCTGCTTGGAAAGCACCGTCTTGCCCGTCACGGCAAAAAGCGAGAGCGTACTGCCCGCAGGCGCGGTCACATGGAGCAAGCGTTTTTCCAGTTGCAGGGACGGCACGAAGTTCGCCACCTGGCGTGCAGCACGAACAGTAAAGAATTCCGTACCTTCGGGCGCTCCGACAATCGTCCCGCGGCCCACGGTGCTCATGTACACCACGCCGAAGTTGTTCATGTCGCCCTGCACAAAGTTCCCGTTACCCGGGCCGCCGAACTGGTGCTTGTCGTCGTTGATGCGTTCGAATGTCTTGCACTTGTCGGTACTGCGGTAGATTCCAATCGGGTCGCCTTCCTTCGCGGCACCCCAGATAAATATCGTCTCGTAGTCGGCGCCTTCCTTGGCCTTGCCGATACCCACCGCGATGGCCGTCTTCGCACCCTCGCAGCGCGTCCAGTCCTTGCCGCCGTTCTCGCTGTAGGCAAGCCCGTTCTCGCTGAAGCCCTTCGGGAGCCACATCTGCGCCTGGTCCATCGGGACCCACACGTGGCCTTCCCTGCCCGGCACCGTGCGGATGAGGCCGCCGCCGTTGTAGTATTCGCCCGCGGCGTCGTTCTGCAGGCGCGCACCGTATTTCGCGAAGCTCTTGCCGCCGTCGTCGGAGCGGTACAGGTTCGCCTGCGCATCCATCACGTAGAACACGTCCGGATTCACGGGGTCCGCGACAATGCGGGAATTCTGTGTCTGCCCGCCGTCGAGTTCCACCGCGGTCCAGGTCGCGCCGTTATCGGCGGAGCGGTACGTGGTCGAGCCCATCTCGGGGCGGTGCAGCATCACCTTGCCGTCGGCAGAGAGCACCACCATGCCCTTCGGGCCCTTGAGCGTAGTCTTCACGCTGTCCCAAGTCTTGCCCATGTCGTCGCTGCGGTACATCACGTTGTAGTTGATGCTCTCGTACTGGCCGTACACGGTAATCACGCCCGTGCGCAGCAGGCTTCCGCTGAGCGGCGCGAAGGCCATCGTCTCGGTGGAGCCGACCGTCGGCGTGTGCCTCTGGGCGCTTGCATTGATATCGGTATAGACAGCGCCGTCGTAGTCGCCAATCGCGGTCACCAGCGGGCCGCCCGGAATGCTCACGATATCGAGCGGGACAGTCTCCTCGATGCCGCGGGACATAAACTTCCACACGGGAACCTTCGCGGTGATGTCTTCGGTCATGAATATGCCGTTGCCGCTCGTGACCCACGCCTGCTTGTTGTCGAACGGGTTAATCTCGAGCGAACCCGCCCAGTGGATGGCGTTGCCCGGAATCCAGTCCGTGCCGTTCGCGTCGATGTTGATGCCGTCGCCGTAATGCTGCCCGTGAATCCACGTCTTGCCGCCATCCGTGGTCGTGTAGATGCGGTCGCCGTAGTTGTCGCGCTCCTCGCCCTTCGCGTTCTTCGCGAGGTGACGCCCCGTGTACTTGCCGAGCGTCGAGACCACGATGTGCTTCGGGTCCTTCGGGTCGATGGAAATGCCACCGTAAGAACTATAGTCCTTCTCGTAGGTGGTGGGGCTCTGCTCGTGCGTCACCGAATCGCTCGGGGTGATATCTTCCCACGTGCCGCCCGCGATGTTGTACTTGTAGACCGCGCCTCTGTTGATGTTGTGCGGGCCCGGACCATCGGCGTAGGTAATGTACATGTCGCCACCCACAATCTTCGCGCGGTGGGGCATCAGATTCGCGGGGCCACCCGATATGGCCTTCCAAGTGGCGCCGCCGTCGTTACTCACCTGCAGGTTGTCCTTCGTTTCGGAGATGCCGATGTAAATCGTCTTGGTCGAGCCATCGGCATTCGTGCCCTGCGCCTCGTCGAACATCACGAAGCTGATACCGTTCACACCGTTCAGGCTCGATTCCTTCGCATCGGAAAGCGCGACCTTGTAGGCGCTCGTCCACGTCTTGCCGTAGTCGGTACTCTTGTAGAGGCCCTTCGTGCGGCTCCCGCAGAAGATAATGTTCGGCTTGTTCGGGTCCACCGCGAGCTTTTCGCCGGTCTGGCGGCCCATGCCGTTGCCGTGGGCGAGCATTTCCACGTAGCTCGTGTCCCAGGTGGCACCGTAATCCTCGCTCCGGAGCACGGCAGTCCGGCCCTGGCTAAAGTAGCCCGTCCCGCCGAGCACGTAGATGCGCTTCGGGTCGGTCGGGTCGAGCGCGAACGCCTCGGTGCCGTACAGGCCCTTGTCGTTCTCCGAGATCCAGTCCATCAGCGGGATCCACCTCTTGTTCTCGAAATCGAAGCGGTAGATGCCGCCCACGTCGGTTCGCGCATAGAGCACATTTTCGGCCTTCGGGTGGAAGATTACCGCCGACACGAAGCCGCCGCCATCGAAGCGGACATTGCCCCAGTTGTAGTTTTCGGCCTGCGAAAGGCCCGCACCCGCCGCGACCAGCGCGGCACCCAGCATCAATTTTTCGAACATATTCTTACCAAACATAAAGGTACAACACCCCCATACACCGGATATGAAAATATATTATTGGGCTCCGGTGCGCCACGAAATGCGGCAAGGGCGCCCCAAAAGCGTTTATGCAAACACAACAAGGCAAAAATCGCCCCAAATTTCCAGAATCCCTTTACAAAACGGCCTTTTTTATTAAATTTGGAACACTCGCGGGAGTAGCTCAGTTGGTAGAGCGCGACCTTCCCAAGGTCGATGTCGAGGGTTCGAGACCCTTTTCCCGCTCTAAAAACAAAGAAGACGCCACCAGGCGTCTTTTTTGTTTTTTAGAGTAGGGAGAAAAAGGTGGCGAGAACCCTCGAAGAGGGTTCGGCACAAAAGTGCCGTGGGCACGAAGTGACCATGTAATAGGCACTTTTTGAGCTTGATGCGAGTCCCACGAGCATCGAGCCCGTAGGGTTGACAATCAGCCGCGCAGCGGAGTCTGATTGTCAACAAACCCTTTCTCCGCTAGAAAAGAGTCCACTTTTTTTTCTATCATTGTCGCATGCATTTCCGCAAAAACGTTTTCAGTATCTTCGCAGCGACCATCGTGCTCACCGCTTTCTGCGCAAGCCAGAGCGCCGCAGAAGAGGAAAAATCCCTGTGGCAGCGTTTCGTCGACTGGTTCAAGCCCGCACCCTCGCTCGAAGGCGAAGGCCCGCTTTACGACGAACTTCGCGAACTGGAGACCCAGATTGACCGCATCGAAGGACGCTACTCGCGCGAACGCAGGCCCGGCAACAAGACTCGCCTGAAAAAGGAAATGGAAGACCTTAAAACCAAGCGCGAAAAGCTTATCGACAGGATCCGCGAAGAGGAAAAGGCCAAGAAGAACGCGCAGGGCGCCACGGCAAACAGTGCAGCCTCTCCAGCAAGTTCCGCAAGCAACGCGCCGACAAGCAGCACCCCTTTGACAGACGCTTCGACAGGTGCTTCGGCAAGCTCAGCATCCTTATCACAGGCAGTCTGCGCACACGACACCGTCTTCGTGCGCGACACGGTCATCGTTCACGATACGTTGTACGTAATCGTTTCAGGTAAGCCCGGCGAGCAGCAGGCACCCGCGGATTCCGCTACGGTTCCAGGTAATAAGTAGGCCTCACGCCCAGCAGTTTCTCGTCGGCATCCAGTTCTGCCGCCGGCTCATTGCGTCCGACAACAAGCGCGCTGTCAAAACCAGCGACATACGCGCCGTACACATCCGTCCCGAGCGTATCGCCAATCATAACCGCCTTCGCGCCCGCGGGCAAAGTCGCGCGGACCTTCTGCCATATTCCGGGGAACGGTTTGCCGAAATATTCCGCAGCGCAGCCCGTCTCCCGGCGCAGACGTTCGCAAAGTTCGCCCGAGACAGGCGCGCGAGTCCCGTCAATCCGCGGGGCCCACGCATCCGGGTTCAAGACCAGCAACAGCGCTCCGGGCCGGCGCAAGATAGCTACCGCCTGCGCGTACATCTCGTCTGTCGCCGTCGAAGAAGAAATCGCCACCACGGGCGAAACCGGATTCTCCACGGCAGCAATCCCGCATTCGGCGAGCACGTTCACGCCCGTCGCACGCCCGATGTAATAGACCTCGCGACCGGCACCAAAAGGCGAGCCACCCGCAGGCAGGCCCGACAGCCAACCCTTCAGCAGGCTACCGGAAGAAATCGTTTCTGCGACAGTGAAATCGAACCCGCGGGCATCCGCCTCTTCGGCGAGGGCCTGGTCCAGGTTCGACGCCGCATTCGTGACCAGTCGGATTTGCTTTCCTGCACGCCTCAGCGCGCCAAACCACTCCTTCGCGCCCGGGTACACGAAGTCGCCACGGTTGTACAGCGTGCCGTAACCGTCAAAGCAGAAGGCATCGTACTTATCGATAATGTCGGAGAGGCGCACGTGAACAGGTTCCCCCGCAGGACGAGTGCTACCGGCAAACGCGCCCGACTTTTCAACAAGCGCGCGGTACCGCCCGTATATTTCGAGTTCGAGTGCTTCCATGCAAACTAACGGCGCTTGACGCCGAACACCCGCGAGAGGTTTTCCGGTTGCAGGTCGCTTCGGTAAATCACCTTGCCCCCGTATTCAACGGCAGCAAAGATATTCGCGATATATGCGCCCGTCGATACGCGGCGATGGTGCATGTCCATCAGGTTCCACCGCAGCGAGAGGAACGTAGGCTTGTGTTCGAACCTCGAGTCGCTCCCCTTTATTTCGTAGGATGTCCCCACAACATACGCTCCGAGATTCGTATAGATCCGGACACTGTAGGTAATCTTCAGTTTCGAAAGATCAAGGGGGGCATTTGTCTCCATCTTTTCTGCATTACGGATGGCATCTTCAAAACTCTGCCCGAGAACTTCCATTGTCATCCGCCACCTGTGGTAGCCATCATTCTGCTCTTCCTCTTCCGACAAGAAGTCCAGTTCGAAAATCGGCTGGTCATCTGCAACCGAGGTTTCCTCGTCCTCGACAAGTTCCGTCACATTCAGCAGGAACGGATAGAAACCATCCACCTCCACGAACCTGCCATTCTTCAACACGGTATTCGACGAGGTATCCTTGATGCAACCGCTGGTTAGGCGAAGGGAGTCTCCGGGAGAAAGCCTCACATTGAGCGAAAGGTCCTTGTCAAATATGAACAGCGCCTTAGTGGCCAGCTGGCTCCACTCTACCGAAGATGCAGGCAGGTAGCGCACCGTCGAATCGCCAGTCTTCTTGAATTCCAGCATTGCGTCGCAACCGTCGACAGCCTCGGCCCACTCGGTAAAATTCACCTGAAGCGTATCAGCCCTGTTTCCGCGGTAGCTCTTCAAATGCGCCTCCCGAATCGCAGGCGACATACCATCCCGCATTACCACATGAAATACCGAACTGTCCGCAAGATACAGATCAACCCTGCCATATGGTCTCACCGACATAAACGCCGAAGAGATTGTCGTAATGCGCTCAAAATTTTTCTGATTCACGCCGACCAACATCTGCCGTACGTTCGTCGTATCAAGCCGCATATCCGCAGGGAACGCAACAAAGTGGGAAATCAAGCCCGTCGTGTCAACCCAGGTATAAGTGAGGCTGTCGATTTTTTCGTCAATATAGTCCTGGCTTATTGCCCCCAGGAACCTTACGACAATCCGGTCCATGCGACCGTCACCGTCGGTATCGCGGAAAAAGTTCTGCTTGGAGCTCGGCGGAATCGGATTCTGGATAAACGCCGCAAACGCCCCACTGCACAGCAGGGCAACCGCAAGACATATTTCCAGAACCTTACGCATCACTCCTTAATATACCATAATCTCGGCCTTCAACGGGAATCACCAGCTGCATCTTGGCCAAAGTTTTGATGTATTTCTGGAAAACGGCCTTGAAATCCTCGCCCAGCACCTCCTCGTCGTCGTTATCGAGGTTGTAGGCGACGTAACTTCCGTCCGCAAAAATGGAAATACAGCAGTCCCAGGTGATGTCGCCTTCCAGTTCTTCCTGGTCGTCGTCTCGGTCCTGGCTTTCGAGCATGAGCATCGGGCGCGGAGCCGGGATAGCCTCCGCATGGCCGTTCTCGTAGACAAAGTAATTGCGGCTGATGAGTTCGTGTTCGAGCGCCATCGTGGAGGGCTCGCGTTCAAACTCGCCACGCAAGCGGCGGATGTTTCCGAGGTCATCCTCGTAGGGGTCCTCGAAATCCTTCGGGAGCACAATCTGGTAGTAGTCGAACTGCTTGCCGCTCGCCGCATAGTTGTCGAGCCAGGCCTGCGGCGGTTCGGGGCGCAACGTCAAGAAGTCCTCGAAAGAATCGAGAATGTCGTGAAGGCGGGATTCCCAACCCTCGCCCCTCTGGGCTTCAATCAACTGCATCAGGTTACCCAGGCGCTCTTCGCCCGGGATGGAAGTGAGTTCCTCTCCCGGCACGCCACTCATGTCAAATTCAGCCATATTACCATTCCTCCACGCTCTTTACGGTCAGGCTCATCGCAATGTCCTTCTCGTAGTACGCGGGCTCGTTGATGAAGATGGGCCACACGCTCTCGCGCCCGTCGGCCTCGCCTTCGTACAGAATGTCCTTGCCTTCGAAGGTGCGGAACAGTTTGTCGCCCTTCTTAAGTTCGCGATAATCCGCCCCAAGCAAATCGGGGTGGATCATCGCCTCGATGGGGGCGCCCGCCCATGCCTTCGGGTAACCGAGGTCGCGCAACTGCGTGTAGACTTCCACCTGGATTGGCGCACGCTTCTGCAGTTCCCCGCGGTTCCATTCGTCCGCAAGTTCCAGGTAACGCTTCACCAGTTTTTCCGCCTGTTCAAAGAGGCGGGCATCCAGCGTGCCGTGCTGCTGCGGGCCAATTTCAATGCACACGTCCGCCTTCGCGACCGTGCCAAAGTAGGGCGACGCACTGCGCTCCTCCGGCTGGTAGTAAATCCAGGCGTCATCGAATTCCTGTGTCAAGACGGCGGAGGCCTTCATCGTGAACGGGTCACGCGCCGAAAGAATCAGGCACAGCCCCATGTTCGAGCCCGTGTTGTGCACGTCGAGCAACAGGTCGGTCTTCGTGTTTGCACCCTTCGGGCCGTAAATGCGGTTCAGTTCGCGCGCACGCCTAAACTCGTACTGTTGCGGTTCAAGAGAAGCGTCGAGACAGACCTGCGAAAAGGAACGGTTCAAATCAAAATCGCGATAACGCCGGTTAAGCCGCATGGCCTCCGGGTTCGCAAGCACCAGCGAAACATCTGCGCTGGGGCAGCACGCGCCGTAGCATTCGGGGCACGCCATCCACTTTTCGACCAAGCGAACACCCGTCCGCTCGTTCCCGTGCGTCCCGCCAGCAACGACAATTTTGCGAATTAAGCTCATATAATATATTATAGTAATTTCTACATTTGCGCGCATGGACCTGGACTTCAACCGCAAGCTTTCCATCGCGCCGATGCTCGACTGCACCGACCGTCACGAGCGCTACTTTCTGCGCCTGATTTCAAAGCATATCTTGCTCTACAGCGAGATGGTTGTCGCAAACGCGGTGCTCCACGCAAAGCCGGAACAGTTCCTCGGGCACGAAGCCTTCGAGCACCCCGCAGTTCTGCAGCTCGGGGGCAGCAACCCGGCCGACCTCGCGCAGGCAAGCAAGCTCGTGGAAACCGCGGGTTTCCAGGAAGTGAACCTGAACTGCGGATGCCCTTCCGACCGCGTGCAGAACGGGAACTTCGGGGCTTGCCTCATGAAGGATAAGAACCTCGTGGCCGACTGCTTCAAGGCCATGCGGGACGCAGTTTCCATTCCCGTCTCCATCAAGTGCCGCATCGGGGTCGACGAGTTCGACAGCTGGGAATTCTTCACTGATTTTGTACAAACTATCAGCAATGCAGGTTGCAGGGTTTTCATCGTACATGCGCGCAAGGCCTGGCTCCAGGGACTCAGCCCCAAGGAGAACCGCGAGGTCCCGCCGCTGCACTACGACTTCGTGCACCGCCTCAAGGCCGAGATGCCAGGCCTGAACATCAGCATCAACGGCGGCATCAAGACGCTCGACCAGGTGGAAGAACAACTGCAGGACCTGGACGGAGTGATGGTCGGACGCGAAGCGTACGAGAACCCGTGGTTCCTGCACGACGCCGACGAACGGATTTTTAACGACCTGCGACCGGCGAGCGACAACCCCGCAGACATTATCGCCGGCAAGGCACGCCCCGCCACCCGCAAGGCGCTGCTCGAGGCCTACCTCCCCTACGTGGAGAAGCAGACCGCCGAAGGCTGCCCCGCGACCATCCTCGTGCGCCACCTGTACGGGCTATTCACCGGACTCCCCGGCGCCCGCAAGTTCCGCCAGATGCTGAGCAACAACGCCCCGCGCGCCGCACAGTTCGGCGGGGCCGCGGCACTTATCCGCCAGGCGATGGACCAGGTGACCGAAGCCTAGCCCAAAACCGTCCCCGACCACCATCGCCCGTCCGGCCATAAAAACCCAGCCCTTTTGCAATTCCCCTTGACAAAAGGCCAAAAATTTTCTCTATTTGGGGGCACATTTTTAAGTTTAACCTTTAACGGAGATACAACCATGCCTTGCGGAAAGAAAAGAAAGCGCAGGAAGATTGCGACCCACAAGCGTAAAAAGCGCCGTCGTCGTGACCGTCACAAAAAGAAACTTCGCTAATATCCGTTAGCATCTTCTTGTGATTTCCAAAAGACGGAGTGAAGAACTCCGTTTTTTAGTTTTTTTATTTTTAGGGCTTGCCCAAAGGAATCAAAATGATTGATCGCAACAAGCACTTCCTTCGCCTGATGGACTGGAGTGAAGAAAAAATCCTCGAAACCGTCGAAATCGCCTCCCGCCTGAAGGCCGAGGTTCACGCCGGCAAGGTGTCCGACCGTCTGCACGGCCAGAACATCGCCATGTTCTTCGAGAAACCCTCGCTGCGCACCATCACCACGTTCCAGGTGGGCATGAACCAGCTCGGCGGCCACGCAGTGCTCCTCGCACCGGATTCCATCGGGCTCGGCAAGCGCGAAAGCGTCAAGGACGTGGCCCGCTGCCTCAGCCGCTGGGTGAATGCCATCGTAGTCCGTTGCTTCAAGCAGCAGCTCGTGGAAGAACTCGCCGAATTCGGTAGCGTCCCTGTGGTGAACGCTTTGACCGACGACTGCCACCCCTGCCAGGCAATCGCGTTTGCGCAGATGATTTGCGAGAACCTCGGCGGTTTCAAGAACGCCGACGGCAAGCCGAAGACTGTCGCCTTCATCGGTGACGGCAACAACGTGGCAAACTCCTTCCTCGCGCTCGCCTCCAAGGTGGGCATGAACTTCACGCTCGCCTGCCCCAAGGGTTTCGAGCAGCCGAAGAACGTGGTGGAAGAAGCCGCCGCCGGCCTCAAGAAGCACGGCTGCCAGTACCGCGTGTTCAACGACCCGAAGGAAGCCGTCAAGGATGCCGACATCCTCTATAGCGACGTCTGGGTGAGCATGGGCCAGGAAGGCGAAAAGGCCGAAAAGCAGAGCCACTTCCTCCCGTTCCAGATCAACGACGAACTCTTGAAGCTCGCTCCGGCCCATTGCAAGGTGAGCCACTGCCTGCCCGCACACCGCGGCGAAGAAATCACGGACTCCGTGATGGACAACCTCGACGTGAACATGAGCTTCGAAGAGGCTGAGAATCGCCTCCATGCACATAAAGCCGTATTGTGGCAAGTGATGCAACCGTTTAACGCTTAATAGCGGGAAAAAGTTAAAATTGTCATGCCCGCCTTGTGCGGGCATCTCCTTTTTTAAGGAATCGAAAAATGTCCTTCATTCAAGATCTAAAGAACAAGATTATTAACGACGGTTACGAAATCAACCGCGAGGAAGCCATTAAACTGCTCGACGCCGACCTCGGCGAACTCACGCAGTCCGCAAACGAAATTCGCGAGAAATTCCACGGAAACGATTTCGACTTCTGCTCCATCGTGAACGCCCGTAGCGGACGCTGCTCCGAAAACTGCAAGTATTGCGCACAAAGTAGTTACTACCACACGGGCGCCCCTGAATACAAACTGCTCAGCGCCGACGAAATCGTGAAAGACGCCAAGAAGAAAGAGGCCGCCGGCATCCCCCGCTATTCCATCGTCACCTCGGGCCGAACCCTTTCGAATCGGGACGTGGAGCAGATTTCCGAAGCCATCCGCAGGCTCAAAAAGGAGACGAAACTTTCCGTCTGCCTTTCGGCAGGGCTCTTGAATAGGGAACAGTTCGACAAGCTGAAAGAGGCCGGCCTTACCCGATTCCACAACAACCTGGAAACTTACCGCAGGCACTTCCCCGACGTTTGCACCACGCACACCTACGACGACAAGATTGGCGCACTCCAGAACGCCCTTGCCGCAGGTCTTGAAATCTGCAGCGGCGGCATCATGGGCCTCGGCGAAACCATGGAAGACCGTATCGACATGTGCCTCGATCTCCGCAAGCTTGGCGTCAAGTCCACCCCGGTAAACGTGCTGAACGCTATCCCGGGCACGCCTTACGAAAACTTGCCCAAACTCACGAACGACGAGTTCTGCCGCATCGTGGCGATTTACAGATTCATCAACCCGAAGGCTTTCATCCGCCTCGCGGGCGGGCGCGGCGTCCTGGGCGACGACGGCAAGCGGGCATTCAAGAGCGGCGCGAACGCGGCCATCACCGACGACATGCTCACTACCGCCGGCGTCAACAGCTGCAAGGATTTCGAACTCGTGAAGGGCCTCGGATTCAAACCGCACGGATTCATCGGATAGGAAAGCACAGCCCCCTAAAGGGAGCGCATTTTAATTACATTTCGTAGCGATGGTTTCGCTTTCGAAAATCGCAAGTTTGGCGTTAGTCCCGATATGTGCGGGCCTGATTGGCTGCACTTTCCCGACGCGCACGGGCTACGACAGGAACATCGGCGACTACAAGCCCATTGCGCAAGCATCGGCAGAACAGGAGAACTCTTCAAAAAAAACGCCCGCCCAAACCGGCAACCACAAGACTTCCGCAGGAGACATCAAGCAGGCCGCCGCAAAGAAGTCTATCCCGGAACCGCCCGCCCCGAAAACAACCTTCGAAGAATACGCCAGCAAGTGGCTCGGCACGCCCTATGTCTACGGTGCAAATTCCACCAAAGGGACCGACTGCTCCGGCTATGTCATGCAAGTCTATAAGGGCTTTTTCAACATCGCCCTCCCCCACAACGCCCACATGATGTACAAGGACGAACGCGGAAAATCCGTCAGCCGAGGGAGCCTGCGCGAAGCCGACCTCATCTTTTTCGGAAGTTTCTGGAAAATCAGCCACGTGGGAATCTACCTCGGCGGCGACAGGTTCATCCACGCCAGTTCCAGCCGCGGAGTCATCATCTCGAACCTGAACGAGAAATACTACAAGAACAAGTACCAAGGCGCACGAAGGTTCAAGTAGCTTTCTATCTTTCGCACTATGAAAAAAATCGCATTTCAGGGCCGTCGCGGGGCCTACAGCGAAAGCGCCGCATATCACTTGTTCGGAAACGATATCGAAGTTGTCCCGATGGACACGTTCGAGCAGATTTTCCAGGGCATCGAGACCGGCGCCGTGGATGGTGGGGCAATCCCCATCGAGAACTCCACCGCGGGCTCCATCTACGACAACTACGACCTGCTATACAAGTGGCGCCACCCCATCGTGGGCGAAGTCAAGCTCCAGATTTCGCACAGCCTGTGCGCGCTCCCCGGGGCAAAGCTTGCAGACCTGAAGGAGGTGCTGAGCCACCCGCAGGGGCTTGCGCAGTGCAGCCGTTTCTTCGGGCGCAACCCGAAAATCAAGAGCACCGCGTTCTACGATACCGCAGGCAGCGCCGAAGAGGTTGCGAAGCGCGGCGATAAAACCGTAGGCGCCATTGCGAGCGCCTACGCCGGCAAGTTCTACGGCCTGGATATCTTGGCCGAAGGTATAGAGAACTTGCCGGGGGTGAACTTCACCCGGTTTTACGCCATCCAGAAGACGGCAAACCCGCTCCCGGAAACAGGAACGATAAAGACAACGTTGTTGTTCATGCTGAGCGATTCCGGCAAGTCCGGCGCATTGCATGCCGCACTCGGGTGTTTCGCGAAACGCGACCTGAACCTCACCCGCATCGAGAGCCGCCCGCATCCTGATCGCCCGTGGGAATACATATTCCACCTCTCCTTCGAAGGGAGCCCGAAGGACCCTGCCGTCATCGAGGCACTCAAGGAACTGCAAAGCTACTGCGACTTCGTGTACCGCCTCGGGAGTTTCCGCGAAGGCACGACGGAGAAGTTGTCGTATTAGACGAAAGAACGGCTCTGCGAGCCTATAGACGAAAGACGAAAGGAAGATGAAGCCGCCAAACTTTAACCACAAAGTGGATAACGCCGTAACTGAGCCCATAGTTCGACAGGTTCACCAACCACTAGCCACCGTTTACTAACCACTATTTTATCACTATGACTTACACACGTACAGACAGAAAACCTGAAGAATACCGCAATCTCAAGATGACCACCGGCTTCATTTCGAGCGCCGACGGTTCTGTGCTCATCGAGATGGGGCGCACCCGCGTCATCTGCAACGCAACCCTCCTGCCGAAAGTTCCCGACTGGCTCGCCGGCCGCGGTACCGGATGGATTACCGCCGAATACAGCCTGCTCCCGCAGAGCACGGGCAAGCGCGTAGAACGCGAACGCAAGGGCGCGAGCGGCCGTACGCAAGAAATCCAACGCCTGGTGGGCCGCTCGCTTCGCGGCGCAGCCGACCTGGCAGCACTCGGCGAGAACGCAATCGTGGTCGACTGCGACGTGATCGAAGCCGACGGTGGCACGCGTACCGCGAGCATCATCGGCGGCTTCGTGGCCCTTGCCATTGCCCTCAAGAAAATCAAGGAACGCCTCGGCATCACGCAGCAGATTCTGAAGCACGGCATCACCGCAATCTCCGTGGGCGTCGTCTCGGGCAAGCCGCTCTGCGACCTGTGCTACGTGGAAGATTCCGCCGCCGACGTCGACATGAACGTCGTGATGCAGGATGCGAAGAATTTCATCGAGGTTCAGGGTACGGGCGAACACGCGAGTTTCGACCGCAATATGCTCAACACGCTCCTCGACCTCGGCGAAAACGCCTGCAAGGATATTTTCAAAAAACAGATGGAACTTATTGGCGGAGAACTTCCCTAGTTCCGTCGTCAACCGATATATTCACTCCGTCAATATCCGTACTGACGTTTGACCCACCGGGACGGATTTGATATATCTCGAACGCGCCCTCGTAGACGCCACTATCCAGCTGGACCTCAAACCTGAGTTCCGTCATGTAATCGAAGAACGCCTCTTCAATCGTAATCGAAGGTCCGAATCCCTGCTGTTCGAATTCGGTCCAGCTCAGGCAGCGGAGAACCATATTGCCAACATCCTCCGGCTTGATGAGGGTCGCCTGCGGCAAGTCATACTCCAATTCTCTTTCTTTCACGGGCGACATGCCCATCTTCAGGACAATCGGCGCATCGGAGGTCAGCATATAGCAGGCGCCACCGGTCCAGGTCTTCATCTCGGAGAACACATCCGGGCCTTCCCCGGCAACACGGATTGCCACACCGAACTCAGCGCTGCGTCCCGCATCCGGCGCTCCCAGCATCGACAATCTCCTGTACGAGATTTTCATATTATCATCTTCGCCCCTTTCTATCTGCACATCCAGCTGGCGCTCGTCGACACTATCGCCCCAATACGGCAACCAGTAAGGCAAGTCCATAATGCTGTTCTCTGGCGGTACCTCCGAGCCACTCGAAGCAGGCATTCCCGGACCGGACGAACTCGACGTTCCGGAGGAAGAGGACACGCTGGACGAAGAATCGTTTTCCGCAAGAGCGTTATTTTCATCCGTAGTTCCGGCGACATGCGTCGAGCATGCGACAAGGAGAAGCAGCAGCAAGCCGGGCAGGCACTTCAAACGCTCAAGCATCGTTTTCCTCCGGCACGGGCCAAGAAAGGGGAAACAGTTGCAAATTTAGCCTATAAACCTGCTTCACGTTTTTCGAGGAATTCGCTATCGTCACGATACGGCGGCGAAACGCATCCATCTCGCGTATAATTTGTTCGTAAGTTTCCCGATCGACACCCATGGTAACACCCTGGAAGTTGCGATCCGATATCGCAAAGTCGTCTACGGCCGCCACGGCGAATTTCGCCATATCGCGGTGCATGGAACGGATCGCCACGGGCATGACCTCGGAATCTCCCCTCAGCGCCTTGTCTGTCTGGGTGTAGCAGCCGTTCCTGTCCTTCTTCAGGAGGCTCACCTTGGTCATGAAGTCCAGGGACTCGCGAACTTCACCCGCCGAGATTTCCTGGCAGCAGCGTTTCGCGATGTCCCCGGGCTTCGCCCCCGGCATCACCGGGGCCAATTCGCGGACTACGGGATTCTTCCATGACTCAAAATAAGCGAAAGCGTCGCCATCGACTACTTTCACCTTGTTCTCCTTTGCTATGCCCAGCATCTCGTCGTACGCCTTTTTGCGGTCGTAGTCCGTCTTTGCATGCGCATACCTAACCATCGCACGGAAGTAATCTACTTCGTATCCGATCAGCCCCATGGCCCGGGCGGTCCGATCCACGCCATCGTTCTTGAGCCTTGTCTTGCCTTCGCAGACAAGCTTCAGATACGTCGGCGATACGAAACCGGATAACCGAGCGAATTCCCGCCACGTGAATGCGGAATTCCTTTTCTCCTCCTCATAGAATTCCTGCATGTAACGACGGTAATCCTGATACTCGGTTATCGGTTTCATACGTGCATTAATATAGCTCTTTTTTATTCGTTTGTCAATAGTCTACGATACAAAATTAACGATTTTACAAAGATTTAAGCACTTTTTTAGTTGTTTATAAAAAAACAAAATCCATGATACAAAAAGCGCGAAAACCAGATAAATTAGGGGAACCCCCTCAAAAAGCCTTAACATGAAAAAACCGGGCTACAGCCCGGAATTGTAAAAAAATCTTTCAATGGACGTCTAAACGTTCCAGTCGCAGAAATTTTTCAGCATGGCAAGGCCCACGTCGCCGCTCTTTTCCTGGTGGAACTGGCTTGCAATCAGGTTGTCCTTGCCGATAAGCCCCTGGAAAGTCTGCGTGCCGTAGGTCGTCTCGGCGAACGCATATTCCGCAGGCACCACCGGATGGTAGGAATGCACGTAATAGAAGTCAGAGCCGCTGCGGATTCCCTTCATGATCGGGTGTTCGCGGGTGAAGTTCACCTGATTCCAACCCATGTGCGGAATCTTGAGACCAGGTTCGTCCTTGAAGCGCACCGCACGCCCGGGAATAAGGCCGAGAGTCTTCACGCCGCCGTCTTCCTCGCTCTCTTCGAGGATAATCTGGCAGCCGATGCAGATGCCGAGAACCGGATTTCCCGCCTTCACAACAGCCTTGATGGCGTCTCCGATGCCCGTGCGCGTAAGCGTCTCCATCGCAGATGCCGCAGCGCCCACGCCCGGAAAAATCAGGCGGGTCGCCTTCGCGATTTCATCCGCATCGCGGCTCGACTTCGCATCCGCACCGATATGTGCAAGCGCGTTCATCACGGATGTCAAGTTACCGGCGTTGTAGTCGACCACGATAATAGGATTTGCAGACATAGAGACCTCTCTTTGCATGCGCAAAGATAAAAAATTTAGGGAGCAGGGAAAGCGCTACGCATTCAAAAAGTCGAGCGCCTCGCCCGCAAGCTCCACGCAGCGGTTGCATGGGATGACCTTGTTCGGGCGGATTTCACCGCACTTGGTAAAACCCTGGGCGCCTCGCTTGAAAAAATCCTCGATGGCATCGGCATGGTCGGGCTGCATCATCTTTGCCGCATAGAGCGCCCCGCAGGCGCCGTTCGGGGCCTTCCCGCCACCGAACGCACGGAACATCTCTGCCGCCTCAACAGCTTCTGCTTCAGACTTGCCTGTCGCACGCGCATAGCCGTAGGCCACCGACATTGCGCAGTTGCCGCGGTGTTCCGCATGGAAGTTTTTCGAGATTGCCGCAACTGTATTCATCTTTTCTGCCATATTCGCTCCTTTAGGAGAAATATACAAATTTTGATATTGCGCACACCCTATCCGCACTTTCCTTGAAATATTTCACTTTATTGTTATTATTTGCCGCAAAAGAGGTGTATAATGAATGGTTTTAAATTCTTTGGCAGTTCGGCTGTTGTGGCAACGTTTTTCAGCCTGACCCTTATCGCATGTTCCAACGACTCGTCGTCCGAGGCTTCGATTCCCGAACCTTCGCAGATCGAGGAATGCGTAGCACCCGCCTTCCTCAAGAAAGGCGACAAGATAGCCCTGCTCTCCCCCTCCTACCACACGCCCGATTCTAACGTCGAGAACACGGCGAAAGTCCTGGAAGACTGGGGATTCAAGCCCGTCATCGGCAAGCACGTGGGTGCCATCTACGCAGGCAAGTACGCAGGGAACGCCGACGAACGCGCCGAAGACTTTATCGACGCGCTCAAGGATACAAGCATCAAGGCCATCCTCACCAACCGCGGCGGCTACGGCGCCATCCACCTCATCGACCGCGTCGACCTGAAAACCGTCAGGGACAACCCCAAGTGGCTCATCGGCTTTAGCGACATTTCCACGCTCCACGCCATGGAAACCAAGGCGGGCGTCATGAGCATCCATGGCACCATGAGTTCCTTCATCGGCAAGACCGGCGGCGAAGACGACAACAGCATCTACATGCGCGACCTGCTCCTGGGCAAGGTCCCCAAATACAAGGTCCCCGCCAACAAGCTAAACATCAATGGTAAGGCGAAGGGCGTCCTCGTCGGCGGCAACATGGCGACTTTCGTCCCTCTCGCAGGAAGCCCCGTCGACGTCTACTCCGAAGACGGAATCATCCTGTTCCTCGAAGAACTGGAAGAAACCATGCGCAATCTTGACCGCATGTTCAGTTCGCTCGAGCTCCGCGGAGTCATGGAAAATGTCAAGGGCGTCGTCCTGGGCGAATTCGAGGAATGCGGAACCGACCTTGATTTCGACAGTCCCGAAGCTATGCTCATCGAGCGCCTGAAAAAATACAACATTCCCGTCATGGCCGGATTCCCCGCAGGCCACGGCGACATCAACCTTCCGATAGTCATGGGAGCAACCGTCACGCTCGATGTCAAGGACAAGGAAGCTACGCTCGCATTCAACATCAACGGCGGCGACGAAGTGGATGTCGACACGGACAAGCTGACAACGGAAAAGCCCATGCCCAAGGCTCTCCGCAAGATGCTCTCCGGAAAATCGTTTGACCTAGAATAAATTAAATCGAAATGGCTTAGGCGAAGGCATTATTTCTTCTTGTTCTTTTGAGAAATAATTTCCATCGCCTCGTCATAGAACGGAATATAGTACGGGAGTTCATCGACCAGTTCGAGTTCTCCCTTTTTGTTATAGCCCAAAAGGTAGCGGTCGTTCACGACGAACAGCGGTTCCACCATCTTGAACGGCGAGAATTTCGACAGGTACACCATTTCCTCCGTACTGATAGAACGGATTTTCGGCGTTTCTGACGGCGTTTCCGGAGTTTGTTCGGAATTGAGAATTCTCTGCTTCACGACATTCCACGCCTTCTCCGCAGACTGCTCGTTCTGGGGAATGGCATAGTGGAACTTGAATTTCTTTTTCTTGGTCACCTGGACCTCGAACTTTCCCTTCTGCCTCTTGAACTTGCTCTTGAACGCTTCGTCGTCCTTGATGCTTTCCCAGGATCCCGGCATCAGGAACAGGTACTTTGCCAGCACGACACCTTCGTCGGATTCGAGAGCCTTCTTGAGATCGCCATGGACGGCGACGACAAGCGAATCGCTAGCGACGACATATTCGACATCGTCCGGAAGTTTCTGGTACTTGAGATTTTCAGGCCTGTTGTTATCGGCCTTTCCCGTGTATGCACCACCGGGAATGGCCTTATGGGAAGCCAAGGCTCTCGGACTCGAGGCACAGCCGAAAAGCAAGCTTACGGCCAGCAAGGATATAGCGATTCGAGCAATTTTCATAGCAGACTCCTTTTATGGGACCTGCTCTAGATATAGAAATATCGAAACGGGCGTCAACCGCTAGATTTCTAAAAAAGCCTTCAAGTCGTCCATGCGGCGCTTGGCCATCTCGATTCCATGCTCGTAGGACTCGTTCATCTTGTCCATGTCGGTATCGAACTGGTCGCACAGCTCGATAAGGGGGCGGACCAGGAACAGCCTCCCCTCCTTCTCGAGCTTTTCCATCTGCACGAACATCTTCTCGTAGCGTTTGAGGCGTACCATCAGTGCACGGAAAAGTTCGGGGTACTTGCGCTTGTACATCGGGTTGAGGATGGCGCGGTACTTGCGGAAATCCGTCACGTCCTCGCCCGGGTAATGCGTCGAAACAGCCACCACCTTGTCGCAGCCCTTTTCAAAAGCGCGTTCAAACGGGATGGGAACCGTAATGCAGCCATCGGCATAATGCTTGCCGTCAATTTCGGCCATCGGGAAAATCATCGGGAGGGCGCAACTCGCGCTAATCAGGTCCAGCAGGCGCTTCTTGTCATGCTTTTCGGACTTGAATTCGGCGCGGCCGGTTTCACAGCAAGTGAGACCAATTTCAAATTCAGTCTTGGAATTCCGGTATGCCTCAAAATCGAGAGGCATCTTGCCGTCAGCCGAGAGGTAGTTGAGCGCATGGAATTCCTTCTGGATTCCGATAAACTTGCTTGCCCACTTCTTGCCCTCTTGCAAGCGGGTCGGGAGCACGATAAACTTTAGCCTCCCCTGCTGCTTCGTAATGAAGTTGACCGCCGCGTGTGCCCCGGCCGACACACCGGACACGTAATTGAAATCAATACCCTCGTCGAACCACGTATCCAGCACTCCTGCGCTGAACATCGTCTGGCGCGAGCCTCCTTCCAGCACCAAACCCGCCTTCACGCATTCCCCCTATTGTCATCCCCGGCCTGACCGGGCGGACAGCACTTAGAGCTTTGCTCTTTAGTGCGCATGGCCACCAAGGTGGGGATCTGTTCGGGCGGTGTTTCTGCCGCAATGGGCAAAACCGGAGGTTCTGCAACGCCGAGCGCACGCTGCTTGAGCGTCCAAACCTTCTGGCGGAAATACTCACTGCGTTCGGCCAGATGCTTCGAAGAAGGTATGCCCTTCACGCGCTCGATTTTCTCGGGTTCACCCACGACTATGCGGGTGCGGCGCCCAATCTTGTAGACACCTTCAAGGCCCACAGAAAGCACGGGAGCGCCCGTACTACGCGCAAGGAAAGCGAACCCCGTCTTGAACTCATTCAAGAGTCCATCATAGCGGCACTTGCCTTCGGGGAAAATAATGACGTTGTTCCCCTTTTCAAGTTCGCGCTTCGCTAGCAAGGCCCATTCGGTATCCAGGTTAAAACGGTCGCAGGGAATCACGCACTTCACGCGCGTCAAAGCCCAGCTGAAATGTGGATCTTCCACCTGGTCTTTCGCCACAACAATGCTCTTCTTGTGGAAAAAGATGGCCAGCATCATGAGGGGGTCAATCATGCTGGTATGGTTCGCAATAATAACCGAAGGGGTCTTGAGCCGCGGAGACTTCACCGTCTCCCCCACGTACTCGATTTTCGGGCGATACGCCACAAGCAGGTAAACGCGCACGGTGTATATCACGACCACCATGACAAACTTCATGAAAAGTTCGAACAAAGGATTCTTCTTTTTCATTACTTTCCGAGGCTTTCTTTCGGAATGCTCGTGAACGTCAGCGCACCCTTCGCGTGCACGTTGCCGTTCACCTTCACGATACAGTCAAAGCCAACGATGACTCCACCACCCTTCGTCTTGTTCACGGTAATTTCGAGCTGGTCGCCCGGAATCACGGGCTTCACGAACTTGAACCCGTCAATCTTCAAAAGCACGTAGAGGTTCTTTTCCAAATCCTCGGCGGGCTTCTCGATAACGAGGGAGCAGAGCTGTGCGCAGGCTTCGCAAATGAGGACGCCCGGCATAATCGGGGTGCCCGGGAAATGCCCCATGAAATACGGTTCGTTCACGCTCACGTTCTTGATGCCGGTAGCGGATTCGTTTGGCACGAGTTCCGTGACCTTTTCGATCATCTGGAACGGCGGACGCTGTGCAATCTTTTCGCTGATTTCGAAAATGTTCATCATAGCGAAAGGCCTCCATCGAGCACGAACACCTGGCCCGTCACGTAGGCGAACTGGTCAGACGCGAGCGCAGACACGATGTTCGCGACCTCGTCCGCGGTACCGAAGCGCTTGAGAGGAATCTTTTCCACATAGCCCTTGCGGGTCTCTTCGGGAATGGCCTCAATCATCTCGGTCGCGATAAAGCCCGGAGCAACGGCGTTCACGCGGATGCCAAAGCCGCCGAGTTCCTTCGCGAGCGTCTGGGTGAGCGAGTTCACGGCTCCCTTCGTGGCGCTATAGACGGCCTGGCCGGCAAGCGCAAACTTGGAGGATACGGAACTCATGTTGATAATCACGCCGGACTTTTGCTTGTACATCTTGACGGCGACCTGCTGGGCGCAGTAGAAGTAGCCCTTCACGTTCAGGTCGAAGCACTTGTCGAGCGTTTCGGGGTTCATCATCAGGAGGTACTCGTCGCGCACGATGCCCGCATTGTTCACGAGCACGTCGATGCGGCCATAGGCCTTGAACACCTCGCGGACCATGACCTTCACCTGGGAGAGGTCGGCCACGTTCGCCTTGTAAATCATGCCGTCACCGCCCTCGGCCTTGATCTGGTCGAGCGTCTGCTGCGCGGCCTCGTCGGAACTGGAGTAGTTCACCACGACCGTGTAGCCGTCGCGGGCAAGACGCAAGGCACAAGCCTTGCCGATTCCCTTCGATGCACCTGTAACGAGAGCAACTTTCATTTTTGAGCCTCCCTATTAAGCATTTTTCCCAAACACGACTGCGCTGTAAGAGCCACCCGCCGCAAAAGAGATGATTAGAATTTTCTTGAGACCGGCCGCATCGGCAGCCTTGCTTGCCACGGAGCCGTCGTCCGCAATAAAATAGGCGTTATCGCTTGTAAGTTCGCCATTCAAAAGCATGGCGGCTTCTGCAGCGGCGAGCGCGGCAGACCCCGCACGGCCTTCACCGACACGTTCCTTGACCTCGAACAGCGGCATCGTAGCGAGCTTGTCGCCGAACACACGCTGGAGGGCTCCCTTCTCGATGTCGTCAATACGCTTGCAGCCGTTCGCGAATCCGCAGACCGCATCGATATCGGCGGCAGAGAGACCCGCATCGGCGAGGGCGTCGTTGATGGCCTTGTCGAGCGCCTCGTCGGAACCCACGAGCTTGCCGAACTTCACGTTTTTGCGGCCATGGCCGAACCCAAGCGCATAGCAGTAGACCTTCGCACCGCGGGCCTTCGCATAATCCTCTTCCTCAAGCATTATCGACACAGAGCCGTCGCCCACCACGAAGCCTTCGTTTTCGGCAAAGGGTGCGACCACATCACCTGCGGCAACACCGAGCTTCTGGGCAAACTCGGTAATAATCGGCAAGTTCTCGTCGGTACCGGTTGCCATCATCGCCTTTTCCTGGCCGTCGTGGATGACGTTCATGGAGTAGCCGATGCTGTCGAGACCGGAAAGCGGGCCCGTCGTAATCGTGACGCCGTAACCCTTGATGCCGGAGCAAATCGAGAGGTAACCACCAGCAGCGTTGTAAACCGTGTGCGGGAACTTAAACGCGGAACCGCCCGCATTGCCCGCCTCGGCAATGAGTTCCTCGAAATCGTAGGTGGCACCGAGACCGCCCTCGCTGGTACCCACGATAATGCCGATATCCTTCGCGTTATCGTCGGTCACCTGGAATGCGGAATCCTGCAGGGCGCGCATGCCCGAAACCGTCTGGAGCTGGCCCAAGTTATCGAGCTTGCGGTAGAACGCCATCTTGATGCCGAGTTCCTTGTAATCGTCGAGCGCGATGGTCGAATGTACCGAGGCGCTCTCGGGCTTCTTGCCCGCCTTCACGGCATCCAGGTAGGCTGCCTTGCTGTTGCCGAGCGGAGACACGATTCCAAGACCGGTCACCGCAATCTTCTTCGCCTTGGCGGACTGAGCCGAAACTTCGCCGGGCACCTTCGAGAACACGATGGCCGCGTTCGTGCCGCCGAATGCCACGTTGTTGCTCAACACGCACTCGAGTTCCTTGTGGCGGGCCTTGTTCTGCACAAAGTCGAGAGCGCCAACCTTCTCCTTGAGGGCAGCGGACTGTTCCTCGGTATAGGGGAATGTCGGGAGCACCGTATCGGTCGTGAGAGCCTTGATGCTGAAAACCGCCTCGATGGCACCCGCGGCGCCCAGGCAGTGGCCAGTCATCACCTTCGTCGAACTCACGCTCACGTTCGCGTTGTCTTCGCCAAAGAAATTCTTGAAAGCCGTAATTTCGGCATTGTCATTCTTGCCCGTACCCGTACCGTGAGCGTTCACGTAGCCGATATCGGACTTATCGATGCCGGAGTTCTTGACAGCGCGGTTAATCGCCTCCATCAGGCACACGCCGTCTTCGCGCGGGGCCGTAATGTGGTTCGCGTCGCTCGTGACGCCGGAGCCGAGCACCTCGCAGTATGTCTTCGCGCTGCGCTTCTGGGCATGTTCGTAAGATTCCACGATAACGATGCCCGCACCTTCACCGAGCGTAATGCCGTTGCAGCGGTTGAACGGGGAGCAACCGTTCTCGTCGAGCGCATGAAGCGAAAGGAAGCCGGAATACGGCACGGACGCAAAGGAATCCGCACCGCCCGCAATCACCACGTCGGCCTTGCCCGCGCGGATGAGGTCGCAGGCAACCGCGATGGAAATCGTGCCAGCCGCACATGCATTCGCCACGTTCGTCACGATGCCACCTGCACCGCAGGTTTCAGCCACCTGGGATGCGATGGATGCAATCGGCATCTTCGCAATTTCTGCGGCATCGCGCCCGTGCTGGTGATACTGTTCAATCGAGAGCACGCCACCCACGCAGCTGCCGATGACCACGCTCACGCGCTGGTCGTCGCCAAAATTAGAAAGCCCCGCATCGGCTAGGGCCTCGTTCGCGGCCTTAATGCAGAGCTTCGAGACGCGGTCCTTCTCTTCGGGGGCGTCAATCTGGTCGAGCGTGTCGCACTTGACTTCGGCAGCCAAGTCCGCATAGCAGTTCTTTGTATCTAGGGAAGTCGTCTTGTGGATACCCGAAACGGATTCCAAAGCGCTCTTCCAGGTTTCTTCGACATTGTTACCGACGGCGCAAATCACACCCAGGCCAGTAACAACACAGCGGCGTTCGTCAGGAGTCATATTTTACCCATGGATCCTGTCGGGCCTTTGTCCGGCTAGCTCAGTAACCGCGGCCATCCAGGATGACCATTCTAAAATTAAGCTTTGTGAGATTCGATGTAGGCAGCGATAGTATCGATGCTCTGGAAGTTTTCCTTGGCAACGCCGGTCATGGACACGCCAAAGGTAGAATCCACGAAGGAGATGATTTCGAGGGAATCGACAGAATCGAGACCGATTTCTTCGCCAAAGAGCGGAGTGTCGAACTGGAGCACGTCACCATCGACGCCGAGATCCGACATAAAGAACGACTTGAGCTTGTTTTTCATTTCTTCGTTAGCCATTGTTTCCTCTTTTGTTTATTTTTGCGACAAAGATAGAAATCTTTTTGTAAGTATTTATCGCAAAAACCTTAAAAAAACGACATGTAGGCCCAAAATGGCGATAAAAAGCAAGAAATCGCCCCTACTGTTCAGGGAAAAGCCGCCCATCCTTCAAAAAAACAATGCAATGAAGAGCCCGCCGTGCAAGGGACTCCTTTCACAGACAACTTATAATTGAACCTAAACTCGCCCCAACCGAACGGAAATTTTGAAATTGCTATTTTTGGGATATGGCACGCGCACGCAAGACAATCACACCTGACCCGTATGCGAAACCGATAGCGAAACCGCTACCGCCCGAGCAGAGCCTACCGGGGCACCTCAAACAGTTCCAGTCGCCGACGCGCGCGAACTTCGAACTCGTGAGCCCTTACGGAGCGGCGGGCGACCAGCCGAAGGCCATAGAGGAACTCACCGAAGGTTTCAAGCACGGGGAGCAGTTCCAGACGCTGCTTGGCGTCACAGGTTCCGGCAAGACTTTCACGATGGCGAACGTCATCAAGAACGTAGGCAAGCCGACGCTCATCCTTACGCACAACAAAACGCTGGCGGCACAGCTCTATCAGGAATTCAAGGCGTTCTTCCCCCACAATGCGGTAGAATACTTCGTGAGCTATTACGATTACTTCCAGCCCGAAGCGTATATCCCGCACACGGACACCTTCATCGAGAAAGACGCCAGCATCAACGACGAAATCGACAAGCTCCGCCTGCGTGCCACCGCGAATCTGTTGACCCGCCGAGACGTGATTATCGTGGCTTCCGTGAGCTGCATCTACGGTTTGGGTAGCCCCAGCGAATACTTCGACCTGATGGTGCGAATCAAGAAGGGTGACGTCTACGACCGGGACAAGATTCTGCACGACCTGGTGCGAATCCAGTACACGAGAAACGATTTCAGCCTGGAGCGCGGCAGTTTCCGCGTGCACGGCGACGTAATTGAAATTCACCCGAGCTACGACGAAGAAGGCCTCCGCATTGAGCTTTTCGGCGATGAAGTCGACAGGCTCGTTCGCTTCAACATCATTACCGGCGAAGTCACTCAGGAAATGGACGAGATGACCATCGCTCCGGCAAAGCACTTCGTGACCAAGGAAGAAGGCCGCGCAGGAATTTTGCAGCGCATGCAAGTGGAACTGACCGAGCGCCTTGCGGAACTCGACAAGGAAGGCAAGGTGCTGGAATCGGCCCGACTCAGCAGCCGCACCCGCTACGACATGGAAATGATTCGCGAGACCGGCATGTGCAGCGGCATCGAGAACTACTCCCGCATTATCGAGAACCGCGCGCCGGGTACGCGCCCGTTTACGCTTATCGATTACTTCGGCGACGACTGGCTCTTGATGGTGGACGAATCCCACGTGAGCATTCCGCAGGTGGGCGGCATGGCTGAGGGCGACAAATCCCGCAAGACGACGCTTGTGCAGTACGGCTTCCGCCTTCCTTGTGCGCTGGACAACCGCCCGATGAACTTTGCCGAATTCGAGTACATGTACCCGAAGCAGGTGCTCTTCGTGAGTGCCACCCCCGGCGATTACGAACTCACCAAGACGGGCGGCGTCGTTACCGAACAAATTAACAGACCGACCGGACTTCTGGACCCGAAAATCGAGATGTTCCCCATCAAGGGCCAGATGGACGTACTGCTCTACCGCATCGAAGAAGTCGTCAAGAACGGCGACCGCGTGCTGGTCACGACGCTCACCAAGAAGATGGCGCAGGACCTCACCGACTTCTTTGTGGAAGCGGGCATCCGCGCGCGTTACCTGCACAGCGACATCAAGACGCTCGAACGCCACGAACTCATCCGGGGCTTGCGCACCGGAGAATTCGACGTGCTGGTGGGCATCAACCTGCTGCGCGAAGGCCTGGACCTGCCCGAAGTGAGCATGGTCGCGATTCTCGATGCCGACAAGGAAGGATTCCTGCGCAACTACCGCAGTTTAATCCAGACCATGGGACGTGCCAGCCGTAACGTGAACGGTACCGTCTTGCTTTTTGCAGACAACATGACCGACAGCCTGGAAAAGGCTATTTCCGAAACCGCCCGCCGTCGTAGCGTGCAGGAAGAATTCAACAAGGAACACGGAATCACCCCGAAATCCGTGACCCGCAAGATCGAAGATGATTTGAGGATTAACGACCCGCTGGGAATAGATGGCGACGATTCCGTCGACGAAGACCAGTTCCCTGAGCCTGCCGAAGGGAACGAACCCGGAATCCGTCCGATGGAACCGCTGCAGCCCAGTTCTAGACGAAAGACGAAAGACGAAAGACGAAAGAAAGGTTCTAATTACTCCAAGCGCGCGGAGAACGCCAAACTGAGTGCGGCAGTCGGCGCCACCGCAACACGTCATCCTCGCGCAGGCGAGGATCTATCGGCAAAACTTGCCGACCTCGAGCGCCAGATGAAGGAAGCCGCCGCGCGCCTCGACTTCGAAGAAGCCGCACGCCTCCGCGACATCATCCGCGGCATGCAATAAACCCTCATGTCATCCCCGGCTTGACCGGGGATCTCCCATAAAAAAATCCCGCGAATTTCTCCGCGGGATTTTTCACATTCGTCATGTTCGCGACAATTACACGTCGACCACTTCAGTCCAGCCGAACGGGTCTTCGGCTTCGCCGAACTGGATAGCAGTGTACTTCGTGAAGAGTTCCGTGCAGACCGGGCCCGGATTCTTGCCGTCACCGTAGGTGAATTCCTTGCCGGCAACCGGATCCACAATCTTCTTGATCGGGGTAATCACGGCGGCGGTACCGCATTCGGCAGTTTCGGAGAATTCAGCGAGTTCTTCGAACGGGACCTGGCGGCGTTCCACGGTGTAACCGAGGTATTCGGCAAGCTGCTGCAAGCTCTTGTTCGTAATCGACGGCAGGATGGATTCGGACTTCGGGGTCACGTAGGTCTTGCCCTTGATGCCGAAGAAGTTTGCCGGACCGCATTCGTCGATGTACTTCTTTTCCTTCGCGTCCAGGTAGATGGTGCTGGAGTAGCCGAGCTTCTTGGCTTCTGCGAGGGAAAGCAAGCTGGCAGCGTAGTTACCGCCGACCTTCACCGTACCCGTACCCTGAGGAGCGGCGCGGTCGAAGTTGCGGCTAATCATCATATCCACGGGCTTGAAACCGTCCTTGAAGTACGGGCCCACCGGAGTCACGAACATCAACAGCAGGTATTCGTCGGAGGGCTTCACGCCGACTTCCGGGCTCGTACCGATGAGGAGCGGGCGGATGTAGAGCGTTGCACCATGACCATACGGCGGAATAAAGCGGGCGTTAGCCTTCACCACGGTGTGGACCATCTCGCGGAACAGTTCGACCGGCGGCACGGCCATGAGCACGCGGTTCGCGGTGTTCTGCATGCGCTTCGCATTCTCGTCAACGCGGAAGATACGGACCTTGCCGTCCTTGCCCGTGTAAGCCTTGAGGCCTTCGAAACCTTCCTGGCCGTAGTGCAAGCAAGTAGCGGCCATGTGGATGCTGATGTCCTTGGAAGAAGAAAGTTCAACCTTGCCCCACTTGCCATCGCGGTAGTAGCAGCGGACATTGTAATCGGTATCGTAATAACCGAAGGGGAGCGTCTTCCAATCGACAGTGTTCAAATCAAGCATAATTTAACCTTTTTTGCAGTTTGTGCATTTTTAAAGGTATCATTCGGTACCGTACAGAAAAATACAATTATCGCAGGGATTTTGGCTTGATTTATCGTGAAAAAATAATGAAATATTGGCTATAAGCCCCGCAACGCCCCGGCTAGCCGTTGCACTACTTCGTAGTGCAGACTGCTGCGCCTCGGAAATGGTCGCACAAGCAAGCTTGGCGACCGCATCACTCGGCTTGCAAGTCTTTGACGCAACGGACAGAGAGTCCGAGATCCTTGAAGTTGATGAACAGGTGCGCTCTGTCGTCGTAATAGCCCAAGCTCACGCTGTGCGCATCGACGCCATTGTACTGGGAAGAACTCCAGAAATACGCGATGCGGCCCTCACCGTTGTATCCTTCGTAGAAGTCGCCGGCAGACAACGCCGTAAAGGAATAGGCGTCCGAGCCACAGCCATTTACATCATTGCCATATACCTTATAATATTTATTCCAGCCCCAGCCGCTAGTAGACTTGAGCATTTTGCTCGCTGTATATATTCCACCGACAGCGGAGAACAATATTTTCCACTCTGTCGTATCCGGCAAGTGCCAGCCCTCAGGGCAAACGCCTCGCACCGGATAAGTCGGCGAACACATCTCATCTTCTTTATGGACATAACCGCAACCCTTACCGTTTGTAGACCACCTGCCCACGCCATCCATCGCAGCAATCCAGGTGTAAAGGCGACCATACTTGGAACACTTGGCAGGGTCATTGCCATAGCACCAGCTAGAGGAATCGGATCTGACCAACCGAAATTCATAGGGAACGCCTGTGTATGCGTAGTTCAAATTCTCTGCCATCCAAGTCTGCGTACCAATTTTGACCGTCTTGTAAGTCTGACCGTCACGTTCGTCAGTCATAGTCCCCTTAACCACAGTCGACGGGTCTACATATCCCTCAGGGATACCGCTTCTCAACGCCGCACTCGACGACGATTTCGCAGAGCTGCTACTAGGCTCAGCCGTGTCACCGAAAGATGAACTTTGCTCAAAGAATTCGTCCTTGAGGCAGCGAACCGAGTGGCCGTAGTCCTTGTAGTTGTGGGTACAAGACACACCATCGCCGTCGTTGTCCAAGCGTATGAAGTACGCATTGCTTCCACTATGCTGGGAGGAACTCCAGAAGTGCGCATCCTCGCCATCATAGCCGAAATAACCTTTTTTGAAGTGCTTGCAGACGGTAGGAAACGCAGCAAAAGAATAGGCGTCTATACCATTGCCATTTTCTCCCCTATTATCATTCCAGCCGCTAGTAGACTTGAGCATTTCGCCCGCATTTAATCGCCCGCCAACCGCAGTGAATAGCGTTTTCCATTCCGTTGTATCGGGCAAGTGCCAGCCCTCGGGGCATACACCACGCACCGGGTATGTCGGCGTACAGGACGCTATAAAATAACACAAGCCCTCTACGCAGCTTCCACAACCCTTGCCGTTTGCAGACCACGTTCCTGCGCTATCTATTGCAACTGCCCAAGTATAAGTACGACCGTATTTGGCGCAGTATTCTGCGGAATCATTATAGCAGAAACTGTTCGCGCTCTCGTAGTTCAGGTTCTCCGCCATCCAAGTCTGCGTACCGATTTTAACAGTCTTGTAGATCTTGCCATCACGTTCGTCGGTCATTGTCCCCTTTATTACAGTCGTGGGGGCCACATAGGCCACAAAAGCACTGCTGCTGGACCTGGAGTTACTAGATTGCAGTTCCTTCGAATCCAACTCTACTAATAAGTCGACAAGTTGCCTAGTATCGTATATCGTGTCGCCCGCAATGACGCTAGAAGAGTTGCAACAGGATCCTTCGCCGGAGCTCAGGATGACGTTTTTAGACAAAGAAGATTCCCCATCAGGATGAGCCTCAGAGTTACGGTTGCCGCCGCAAGCCACCAGCACCGCCGCCACAACTGCAACCATCAAGAATTTCTTCAAGGCCATAAATAACATTCCTGCGCTAAACATGCATGAATATACATTAATTTTTATAGGCACCCTCAAAAAAATCTATCTTTGGGGGTATGGACAAGAAGCACCCCCTCTACTTTACTATTCACGGTCATTTTTACCAGCCCCCTCGCGAAAACCCCTGGACGGGCGTCATCGAGAACCAGCCGAGCGCACGCCCGAACCACGACTGGAACGACCGAATAGCGAGCCAGTGCTACAGTCCCAATTCCGCAAGCCGCATCTTGAGCCCGCACGGGCATATCGTAGACATTGTCAACAACTACGAGTACATGAGTTTCAACATGGGTCCAACCCTCATGGGCTGGATCCGCACGAACACGCCGGATACCTACAAGCGCATCCAGGAAGCCGACAAGAAGAGCATCGAGCGTCTCGGGCACGGCAACGCGATTGCGCAGGTCTACAACCACATCATCATGCCGCTTGCAAGCGAGCAGGACAAGCGCACGCAAATCCGCTGGGGTATCGAGGATTTCAAGTTCCATTTCGGTCGCATGCCCGAGGCCATGTGGCTTGCCGAGACCGCCATCAACTTCGAGACGGTGGTGGAACTCATCAAGGCGGGCATCAAGTTCACCATCCTTTCGCCCACGCAGGCCGATAGCTTCCGCAAGTTCGGCGACGAGGAATGGACCGGGTGCAGCAACACCGACATCGATACGACGCGCCCCTACCGCGTGTACCCGCGGGACAAAGACGGCAATCTCGTATGCGACGGATACCTGGACGTATTCTTCTACAACCCGTGGCTTTCTTCTGCCGTAGGGTTCGAACACCTCCTGCGCGATGCCGGCACGTTCGGCAGGCGCATTGCCGACGCCTGGGACGAGAACCGCGAAGACGCGCAACTCGTGAGCATCGGCACCGACGGCGAAAGCTACGGTCACCACGAGCCTTTCGGCGACATGTGCGCCGCCTGGCTCTACAACCGCTACGCTCCCGAACACAAGATGGTGCCGGTGAACTACGGCTGGTTCCTCGAGAAGTTCCCGCCGCAGC
This sequence comes from Fibrobacter sp. UBA3718, assembly GCF_002371935.1. Lineage (NCBI taxonomy): Bacteria > Pseudomonadati > Fibrobacterota > Fibrobacteria > Fibrobacterales > Fibrobacteraceae > Fibrobacter > Fibrobacter sp. UBA3718. The sequence continues at coordinate 68,440 of NZ_DFHR01000027.1, forward strand.
ACGAGGTTATGCTCAAGAACTTCTACGGCGAAGGATGTGCATGGAGCTGCGCCCACGGCGTGGGCCGCTGGTACCGCGATTGCGGCTGTTCGACCGGCGGCGGGCCCGACTGGAACCAGAAATGGCGCGGACCCCTGCGTGACGCGTTCAACCACCTGAAAAAGCTTGCCGACGACGTTTTTGTCCGCGAGTTCGAGAAGATTTCGAAAATCGATCCGTGGGATGCCCGCAACAACTACGTGCAGGCGCTCGTCGCACCCGAAGACAAGTCCCGCGTGGAGCAGTTCCTCAAGGATACCGTCAAGGAACCCGAAAACGAGGCCATGTGCGCGAAGGCGATTCGCCTCTTGGAAATCCAGAAGTTCTGCCTGTTCAGCTTCACGAGCTGTGGCTGGTTCTTCAACGATATCGAGGGCCTGGAACCCGTACAGAACATGCGCTACGCCCTGCGTGCCATGGAACTGCTGGAACCGTTCCTGCCGTTCGGGCACAACATCAAGAGCGAGGTGCTGAGCATCCTTGCCCGCGCCACGAGTAACGAACACAAGTGGAACGGAGCCGAGGTCTTTACGCGCTACGCCGAAGACGCGGTTCCCGTAATCCTCAAGGAAATGGCCGAACGCGCCGCGATATTCCACCTGGAACTTGAACAGGATTCCGACAACACGAACTCCCGCATGAAGGCCGAGAAGATTTCTAGCCGCAGACGCCAGACCCTCGTGCGCGTTACCTACGAAGACAAGTTTATCGGCGAAAAGCGCGAGACGACAAACCTCGTGATTACCGACGCCCTCGGGCGCGTGAACATCGTGGTGGCGATGGGGAGCATCGAGGAGAATGGCCTCAAGTTTGTGGAAAACCCGAACATGGGGACCATCGAACTCAGGAACCTGTTCCCGACCGCCTACGTGGTGCGTATGCGCGACCTCATGAGCGACTCGCTGCAGACCATCAACAAGCGCAGCACGCAGAAACACCTTGCGAGCCTCACGGAATCGTTCTCGAGTTTCGCGCTGAATCACGGCATCTCCATCGACAGCCTTGCCGACCCCGATCACACGCTGCCCGACACCATGCGAAAGATTCTCTCGCTCGAACTCAACGCCCGCATTCACCACGAGGCGCTCAAGCTGCTCGAAGGTCCGGACTCTAACCTCGTGAAGGAAATCCAGGGGCTTATGGACGAGGCGAACAGGCTCGACACCAACCCGAGTTTTGGCGGTACGGGCCGCATGTTCTTCCGCAAGCTGAGCGCCCTCATCGACGACGTTTACGCCAAGATCGACGAATCTACGGTCAAGTACATAACCGACCTCATCACGGTTGCCGACTGGCTCAAGCTCGGCATCGACAAGACGAGCCTCGAAAACAAGGTATTCAAGATTTACAAGCAGTTCAAGGAAGACCCGAAGGGCAAACTAGCTGCACTCAAGCCCATGTTCGGCTGGCTCAACTTCGAGGTGGACAATGTATAGGAAGTCCAGCAAACCGCTCATTTCCGCACAGGAGATAAACGAACGGCTGGACACGCTCGGCAAGGACGTGGCCGCGTTCGGGTGCGATATCGTAATCACCGTGCTTTCGGGCGGATTCATATTCAGCGCCGACATCTGCAAGCGTATCGCGACGCCGAAACTGCAACTCGCCTTCATACGGGCGTCCAGTTACGGTAGCGGCACCGAATCGAGCGGGAACCTCAATATCACGGGGCTCGAGAACATCGATATCCGCGGCAAGAAGGTGCTCGTGATAGACGACATTCTCGATACCGGCAACACGATGTTCGGAATCAAGCAGGCTCTTGCCGACATGGGCGCGAAGGAAATCAAGACCTGCGTGCTGCTCGACAAGCCCGCCCGCCGTACCGCGGACATAACCGCCGACTTCGTGGGTTTCGAGATAGAAAACAAGTTTGTCGTGGGCTACGGGCTCGACTACGCGGGCGACTACCGCACATTCCCCGAAATTTGGACGATGGAGGAAGACGATGGCAAGTAACGATTTTGAAGACGTCAGGCTGCATGCCACACAGACATTCGAAGCCGTCGAACGCAGCTACAACAAGATAAGCCGCGGCAAGCGATTCCTTATCAACGCTGCCGTGTGCCTCCTGTTCTTCATTGCAGGCTTTATCGTGAGCAAGGTCATAAACGACGTGCCCTCGCAGGGAATAATCGAGAAGGTGGCCGCGCAGCCCGACCTCAAGAACAAGTGCAAGGGCCGTTACGACCGCCCGATGGAATACGCCATCATGCACGAATGCGTGTTCGCGAAGGGCACTCCCTCCGATGACGTAAAGCTCGTGCAGCGTATCAACTACTGCACCTGCGCCCTCCAGAGCGTGCAGGCGAAAAAGCCCTACCAGAAGATGTTCGAGAACAACCTGGTCGACTTCACCTTCAAGATTCGCGAAGAGAACCTGTGCCAAGAAGAAAAGAACATTCCGGTGCTAGACAGCAACGACGCGGAGAAGTAGCAGGCTGGCGGGGCGGGCGGTTGCACGATGAATACAAACTTGCAAAAAGCGGTTGACGGAACCCGCATCACTCCGGCGGAAGCGCTCGATATCCTAAAAAACGCCCCGTGGACTGAAGTGGTGGAAGCGGGAGACGCGATTCGCAAGCGCATGCATCCCGATAACCGCGTGGGCTATACCGCGTTCCGCATCGTGAACTACACGAACGTGTGCGAGGTGACCTGTAGCTTCTGCAGTTTTTGCAGGCCGGCGCATAGCCCGGAAGTGTACGTGCTTAGTTTAGACGAAATCCGCCGGAAGACTTTTGAAGCGAAGGCGAAAGGCGCCGACCAGATTTTTTTGCAGGGGGGCGTGAACAAGGAAATTCCCCTGAGTTATTACACCGACGTGCTGAAGATGCTCACGCAGGAAATGGGCGTGAAGGTGCGCGGTTTTTCGCCGGTGGAACTCGTGCGTATCGCGGAATTCAACAACATGCCACTCGACGAACTGCTCGACGTGCTGAAGGAAGCGGGCCTGAGTTCCGTTCCGGGAGCAGGCGCCGAAATCTTAAGCGACCGCATGCGCCAGATGCTGAGCCCGAGGAAACTTACCGCGCAGCAGTGGTGCGATACACTCGCCGCCTGCCACAGGAAGGGTTTACCCGGGAGCGCGAACATCGTCTTTGGGAGCGTCGAGACCGCAGAAGAAATCATCGAGCACCTGAACTACGTGCGGAACACGCAGGATATCGCGCAGGGCTTCAAGAGTTTCGTGGTATGGACATTCCAGCCGCAGACCGACAAGTTCCCCATCCGGCACGTGCGCGGCGACGAGTACCTCAAGCTGCTCGCGCTCAGCCGCATATTCCTCGACAACATCCCGCACATTGAAGTCTCACTCCTCGGGATGGGACTTTCCCTAGGGGAACTCGGGCTCCATGCCGGCGCCGACGACATCAACAGCATCGTGATAGAAGAAAACGTACTGCAAAATCACGGCCTCACCACCATCGAGGCGGCCGAAAAGTTCATTACCGACGCCGGTTTTACCCCGTACCGGCGCAGCTTAAATTTTGATTAAAGCATAAAAAAACCGGCCCGTTTTTTCAACGGCACCGGAAATCACTAGAGAGAGATATCTAAAAAAAGAGCCGAGCGTCGATTAGGCGCGTTTGGCGTACTTCTTGAAGCTCTTGACCAGCAGGGCAGCGAGAATGCAGTACATATTAACCTTTCTATCCTTTATTTTTGCTTTTTATCGCCGTTTTTCACTTCTTTTCCAAACAGCGCGCCAAAATTAACAAAAATTTACTAACGTGTCAAGGGGAAAAATTATATATATTTAAATAATTTACCCACTCCATTTTTTCTCGCATCCCTACATCCCTCGCCCTCTTCCCCCGAACGCCCAATTCGGATCTTTCTCGTTGGTTTTCTCCCTGAAAAATTGGTATTTTTGGGGCATGAAACAGATTATCGTATTCTGCCTCGTCCTGGCTGCCATAGCCTCCGCGCGGCCTTCCCTGCAACTCGACAGGGAGCGCGTAGAAGCGGGCAAGACCTTTGGACTGCAGCTTGTATACCCGTTAAGCGAATTGCCCGAAAACAGGAGCGGTTTTTCCATCGACACGCAGAACGGTTTCACGTTCCTTGGCATGGACAGTACCGACCAGGTGATGCGCCCCAGTATGGAAGAAATGTTCAATTCCTTCTGGGGAGGCGGTAGCCGCGGCGCCTACAAGGCCCGCATTTACACCTTCAAGCTAAGGGCCCCCAAAAAGACAGGGCGCCTGAACATCGGCAAGGTCCTAATCGAATTTGAAGGGCAAAAACAACCCATCTCGGGCGAAATCCCCGTCAACATCCAGCGCGCCTATACCGACGATGCTCTCGGCGTATCGCTTACCGCAAGCAAGAAGACCATCTATGAAGGCGAACAGTTCTACGTAACGCTCGGGCTCCACACCTACGAGCATTTCGAGGGCAACCTGCAGGCGACAGACATGAATACGGGCAACGACTTCATCGTGCACCGCAGCGACCTCTCGAACCTAAAATTTGAACCCGTGGAAGGCAGCCGCCGCGAAATGCAGGCAAGCGCCAAGTTTGCATGGCTTAGCCCCACCAAGAGTGGCAACCTACAGATTCCGCCGTTCAAGTTCAAGTACACCAAACGCGGCGAACCGAAGATTGTCGAAGAGAACAAGCAGATGGGCGGCATGTCGTTCCATTCGCAGAGCATCAGGCAGGAATCCGTCGAGGCCGAGGCCCAGTCCCCCACGATTAACATCATGGTGAAACCTCTCCCCACCGAAGGCAAGCCCGCGGACTTCAGCGGCATGGTGGGCAACTACAGCTTCAGCGCCAACTTCGACCGCACCGACGTGAAGGTGGGCGAAGCGCTCACGCTCTCCGTAGACATCAAGGGCGACGGAACGCCCGGCACCATTACCGACCCGAAGTTCCCCGACTTCAGCGACTTCCGCTCCGTACCTCCCGAAAACAACATCAGCAAGAAGGTCGTGGGCAGCAAGGTCATTACCAGCAAGAGCATAAAAGTTTTCCTCTACCCCAAAAAGAAGGGCGACTTCACCGTACCCGAGATTACCTACAGCTGGTTCAACCCCGCAAAGAAGAAGTACGAGACAGCAAAGGCAGGCCCCTGGAACATCCATGTGGAGAAGGGTGAAAATGCCCCCGAGGCAGTATTCCAGAACCCCGTCGCCGCAAGCGGCCCCGCCGCCGTGCAAAAACAGGAAATCGAATCGCTAGGTTCGGACATCCGCTTTATCCACCAGGTCAAGGGCACAGGCAATACCGCACCGTACAAGAGCATCCTTTACTGGGTTCTGATGGCGGCCGCCCTTCCCTTCTATTTCGTCGTGACATGGATTATCCGCAAGCGCCGCAAGCACAATAGCGACACGGCCCTGGTACGCAAGGGCAAGGCGAACAAGATGCTCAAGGCCCGCTTCGCAAGCGCCCGTGACGCCCTGGCGAAGGGTGACGCGAAGGCTCTGTACGCCGCACTCGAAAACGGCCTCATCGGCTACCTGAGCGACCGCACCAACCTGGAATTCAAGGGCATGACCCGCCCACAGATGAAATCGAAACTCGAAGAACTCGGCGTGAAAGCAGAAACCATCGAGGCCATCGACAGCTGGCTCGAAAAGTGCGCCTTTGCGCGGTTTGCCCCGGTGAACCCGAACGAAAGCGAGCAGAAGCAGATGCTTGCCGACGTAGAAAAACTTTGCGAGGAGATCGACGTATGAATTTCATGAAGTACATTTTTCTGGCACTTTGCATCGCTGCGGCATCGGCCGTAGCCGCCCCCGACTGCGCGGGCATTGACGCCGGCACGAAGGCCTATAACGGGGGCGACTTCGAGCGCGCCATCGACGAATGGCGCACCTGTGCCGACAACGGCACACCCGATGCCGACCTGCTTTACAACCTGGGGAACGCCTACTTCAGGAGCGGCAAGATTGGTTTCGCCATCTTCTATTACCGATCGGCCCTCAGGCTGCGCCCGGGTGACGACGACATCCAGCACAACCTCAAGTTTGCGCAGGCCATGACCCGCGACAAGGTGGACGAAGACGAAGAAGAGAACCCCATCCTCTCCGGCCTCTTCAAGTTACACCACGCGCTTTCCCTGAAGGCCCAGCTCATCACGCTGCTTGCTATTTTCTGGTTCATTGCGCTCATCGGCATTGCCGGCCGCATCGTCATCGGTGAACGCGCCAAGAACATCTGCACGGGCGCCATATTCGTGCTCACTGCAATTTTCTGCGTCATCGGTTCCAGTGCCGCCTACAAGATTTTCGTGCTCGAAAAAGACATCTGTGGAGTTGTCACCGCAACCGACGCCGACGTGACAAGCGCCCCGAGCGACAAGTCGCAGACGCTCAATACGCTTTCCGAAGGCACCACGTTCGAAGTCATTTCCGAACAAGGCAACTTCGCAGAAATCCGCCTCGGCGAAAAGATCAAGGGCTTCGTGAAACTCTCCGAAGTGGGGATTATAAAGTAATACTTCGGCTAACTACGTTAGCCTCGCGCACCCACAATTAATTAAACTTCAGCAGTAGTGCAATTTCGAACTGCAGTATCTGCCGCAGGTGCGGAGTCTCGTCATCAAGCTTTTCGTGAATCTGGCGGTATTCGATGTAGCTGCTCATCGAGGCCATCTTATTGAACTGGTAGCTTGCGCTCGGACGGATAAACCATTCGTGTGTCCGCGAGGGCACCGTACGGTCCGTAAGCTTCAGCTCGGGCTTGTAGGCTGCATCGGGAGCGTTGACGCTGGAATCGAAATGCCACTGCATAAACACCCCGCCCGTACCGGACTCCTTATTCCACATGCTGTAGTTCTGATCGGGATTATATTCCTTGCGAATCGTCTTGTTGTAGTCGTAGCCCGCAGTCAATTTCAGGTCCAGGTTATTTTCAAGCTTGAAATACCACTTCCAAATCTGGAAGCCCTTTTTGAGCTTGAGCGGATAGGAAATCGTAAAGTCGTCCCCGATGTTTATGGCAAAATCGTTGTAAAGCGACGTATGTATCCACGGAGTTTCCCAGAAGTAATCGGAGGTATCGGCAATATTGCCCGTAGAATCCGGCCAACATGGGAGCCCGATGACTTCTTCCTTCGGACGTCTGTCTGTTGTCTCTATCTTGAATCGAACGCTATTCTCTATCTTCAGGTTTTTCTGAGTCAAGAAGGTCACGCGGATGAGCGGATTGAAGTTTATCTGATGCGCCCAGGAATCTTCTGCGCTCTGGAACGGCTTCACCGTCGTCGTGTAGGTATAGTCAAACCGATGGACCGTGCTCACACTCTTGAAGCTATTCAACAGAGGAATCCTTTGCGCAAAGTTCGGGACCGTCACGCCTACACCGATCTTCGGCCACACCGTCGTCGTATCTATGTAAAGCGGGTATTCCCTGGACTGCGCGAAATCTTCTTTCCACTGCAAATCGCCGGTAATGCCGATATCCCAAATAGGCAGGGTAAAGCCGGAACCAATCTGGAAGCTACGGGAAACCGCATGGCGGAAGTTGCCCTGGTAGACAAGGGTATCGACATCCTTGCTGCGGTATTGGCCGAACCTTTCGAAATCACCGCGCGAAGTAAGTCCCATATCCCCGGATACAATATTCCACAGGCCACGATTGCGGTAGCCGTTACCAAGGCCTAATCCGTATAGGTAATACTGGAAGGGTGTCACGCCCTGCTGTTCGTACAGCTGCGCAAGTGTAAAGTTTTCACCGATGGTATTCGTGCTGGCCGTCCAGTTCATGCGAATTTCGCGCCACTTGATTTTTTCAAGAGCCTTCACAGCCATGGATTCCTTTCCGAACAATTTAACAAGGTCGACAATCTTGAGCGTGGGTGTGAATTCAAACCGGTTCGTCTGCGAAATCGTCCAGTAATTCTTTTCGAGCGTCTTCTGGTTCATGAAGTCAAAGTCATCGGGAATTGTCTTTTGCTGGTTGAAGTCAGAAGTAAATCCCATGTTGAACGGCAGGAATGGAATCAGGCGAGGATTGAAATTAACCTTGAACTGCTGGTTTCTAGAACGTTCGTTGCGGAGAATGCCGTAGGACTTGCCATATTGGCGACTACCGACGCTATCCACCTTGTAGAACGTGGTGCTATCATAAAGAATCGTGTAAGAATCCGGATTGGACATGTCGATAGCCATATCCTTGCCCGAAGCATCCTTCTTCGGGATCGTATCCGTCGGGATAATCACGAGGCTGTCGCGCGAAATATAGACCTTCCTGTCGGTATGGTCGTAATCGAAAACATACCCGCTAGCAAAAAGCCCGCCTTCATCAGTGGTAAAGAAGTTTTCTTTCACGAAGCCTTCGCGGTCGCCGCCACCATACATGTCGCGCTTGATATTCAACGAGTAGCTCGTAGAAAGGAACGACAGGATGTTCCAGCGCATGTTGAGCTTATGCGTGAGGTCCGCCGTATAGGTGACGACCTTGTCCACCTGCGGTTCCACGAAATCCGGATCTCGCACCTGGTTCACGTAGCGGACATAATTCAAATCGAACAGTGTCACATCGAACGTCTGCGGCCAAGGTTCGAACTCCGTCTTGGAGAGCGCCTTCAGGATTGCGTTTTCGGAATTCGCAAGCGATCCGAACGGCTTCATCTTGAACAAGCTGAACGTTCCGAGCTTGTATTCAAAAACCGTATGGTAAGCATACGTAGAATCTGCCGCCGTAGTCGCGCGGCCTTCGCTCTGCTTGAAAGAGTAGCTCGCCGCGGGGCGTTCCAGAAGCATCTGCGACAGCACCTCGCCCACCTTGGATTCAGAAGCCTTGTAGCTCTTGCTGTAGCTGATACTGAAGTTCTTCTCGCGCGTGTAGGATTCATAGCCCTTAGACTTGGCTTCGTCACGCAGTTCCTGTTCCTTCTTGTCAGATGTCACCGAGAGTTCGTTCTGGAACATGTCCTTCGTAAGGTTGCCAAATCCGCTATGTTCGAGCGTCAGGTCATCAGAGGGCTTCATGTACGGCCGCTTCGTCGAGCTTCTGTAGCCCAAATTCATCGGGATGCGGAATCCCAGGCTATCCGGAAGGAACTTGTTCAAATTGACCGACACGTCGGCCGACACGTCCAACTGCGAAGCTGCCTGCGACGCCTTCGGCTTCGGGGACCCACCCGTCGTCGACAGGGTCGCAAAGTTTCCATCCTGATAGCGGACGGCGCCCGAAACGGAGAGGAAGTCCGCAAAGTTCACCTGTCCCGAGGTGCGCGCCGCATAGCCCCATTCCGTATCCATATCCGACAGCCTGAGGTCATCAATCCAGAACGTTCCCTTGAGATCCGCCGGCGAGGCATTCGAATCCGCGATAATCACGAAGCGCATCCAGTCGATACTTGACACGGTGGGGTTACCGACCAGCTTAATGCGTTCATCGCGGTCACCGCCCAGTTCCCTCACGACCGGTTCCAAAAACGGCGGATGCCGACCCTGCTTCAGGTCAGAGAAGTCCGAGACATTCATCGCAAACGCGTTGTCGAGCCAGTTCTGCTCATGGCAATCCTGGTCACGTTCCGACGACGAACATTCGTATTTCACCGGGCGGAAGCTCCATTCATAATAATCCGAAGAACCTTCAAGAGATCCCGAGCCAAACTGCATCGCGAAGCGCACCGGAACCTTCTCGGCCTCGGTTACATAGTGTATTTCCATCTTCAATGACTTGTAAGACGCAAGGTTTTTCTTGTCCGTTTCGAACAGGCGCGTCACGCCCACTTCCTGCCCCGGATTCATATTCTGGTAATCAAGGACAAGGGATGTTTCCTTGAGCGGCGCGTTTGTTTCGGAATCCCGCTCCGTCTTGGTATTCGGCGACTTGAAGTAAGTATTCGCATTCTCGCGGCTGTTAATGGTCGAAACCTTTATGTAGCTGGTATCCGATGTCGATACATTTTCCGAAACCTTCATCTCGTTGCCATTTACGCTCACCACCTGCGAATTCTCGTTGGAAGACGTCTTATAGAAATCCGCAACCGTAGTTTCTTCCCAGGCATTGCCAACGACCGCAAGACCCACGACCTGGACCTTCGCCTCCGCGACACCCGGATTCAGCTTTCCAATCCAGAGACGAGTGTAGAGCGCCTGAGCGAGGATCGACTTGTAGCTGCTCCCCGTCGAAGACACGAGCGTATCATACTGGTTCAGCGGGATGCGCCACTTGCGCCAGCCATTCTTCAAGCGGTCAAAGTTCGCCTCGTTCGTATCAGAAAGATCTATGCGGTAGCGGACGAAGCTAATGTCGGTATCGAGAGAACCGTTCTTGTTGATGTCCTCGGTATCGTAGGTGCGTTCACCCGAGTTGTTTTCAGTACCGTTAATCGTTACCGGCGGGTCGCTGTCGTCATCCAGGTTCTCGTCGAAGTTGTCCAGCGAGATATCCGTCGTCGGTCCCGCATTGCGAGAATTGACTTCCGAGGAGATACATCCAGAGATTCGGCAATCCCACACCTGGCGTTTTTCGTCTGCACCGCTAGTCCCGTCCAGACCCTTGTCATGAAGTGCCGTCGTAGAGCCCAAGTCATTTTCGCCATTATAGAACCCGTCAGGTTCGTAACCATTAATGGAAAGGTCTTCGCTGACCTGCCCGAGATCGAGGTAAAGCGAGCCTACGTTTCCGCGAGCCACAATCTCGATATACTTCATCTCGCTCATGTCCTGGTAGTAGGCGCTGTTCGGACGCATGATGCCGCCCCACGAATTTCCCACCAGGTTGTCGTTCGCACGGAGCGTCATCTTCAGCACGGTCAAGTGCTGGTTGTCGACATCGGAATTGCCCACATTGGGGTAGATGTACTTGTAAAGTTCCGTGTTATTGCTGTGCCAAATGAATTCGCCCTTATGGCGGTAATCCTGATTCTCGATGTAAGTCGAAGGATTAGCGGACACACCGCCCGGAGGCGACGCATGATACCAGGAGAGCCTCGACAGCGGATAGGTCAGCCCCGAGGAGGTCGCTTCGAAATCTTCGACAAGCGCTTCGGCGTCTTCGCTCGTATTCGCATTGTGGCGGCTTCCGGCAAATTCGGCTTCGAACCTCCAGCTGGACTTTGCTTCCGTGTTAATGCCCGGAATCTTATTCACGAGGTCCGTAAACACCTGGACCGTATCCTGGAGTCTCAGGTTCATGCCCCACAGGAAACTGGAGAAGGGTTCGTTTCCGAGAGTCGGCGTCTTGGCTGTCGTGCTCTGGCTCTTGTAGAGAGCCGTAATGCCAAAGAGGGATCCCGTGCCGAATCCGTAACGTTCCAGCGGCAGTTCCGCGCGAGCACCGAGCAAAAGCTTGTTGTCTATTTCGAACAGGGGTTCACATTCGAACTTCACCTTGATTTCCTTGTTCGGGTCAAGAGCCCGTTCGCTCAGGAGTTCGATTTGTCCCAGTTCGTAGTTCACCTCGTAGTCGACGCCGCGCGTAAGGACCGTGGAACCGGAAGTCAGCTTTTCCGTTCCCGGCGAAATATCCATACAGGCGCTTCCGCTCACGGAATAACTGGAATTCGGGTCGCGGACACTGATGGTGGAACTGCGGCGCTTGCCGACGGATTCAAAATAGAACTGGCTCGTGTAACGGTTCAAGTTGTAAACCGGCAGCGTATACAGTTGCGATACTGCGTTCGAGGAATCCAGCAGGCGGAACGGTTCAAGGCAGTTCGCGCGAGCGCGCTCCGTCGCATTCGGTCCGCTATACTCCGACAGAGGCTTACACGGAAGCCACATTTCACCCGTATAGTTGCCGCTCGCGTCCTTCTTGAAAATCGTAGCGTCGCTCACGAGGGGACTTCCGGTCGAAGTGTCCGCCACCCCTAGAGTCTTCAGGAACGATCCGGCCACGCCCGACTTGTTCTTCATGCGCAATACGAAGCTGCTGGCGCTCGCATCCGAGATACCGATGCTATACACGTTACGCAGCATCAACTTGTCGATGTCGGTCAGTTCGGCAAGAGTCGCATCCCACTGGATAAGGACGACGCGTGCGCCGTCATTTACCGTTGTTCCAGTCCTTCCCGTCCCGTCGTTGCTCCAGCTCGCAGCGAGAAGCGTAGAACGGGTCACCCCGTTCACCTTCACGATACCCGTCTTGGGGTCGTAGGTGAAATCGCTCGACGGAATCTCGACCATGCGTTCCACAGTCTTCTCGACCGTCTTGCCGTTCGGAGCCTTGTAGACGACCGTGATATTGTCGATGACATCCTTCGACGCGTTCATCGCGCTACGCTTGTAGAGCTTGAGGTTCGTCGCCGGATAGTTGGAAGTCGTCCGCCCCGCGATACCCGCATTGATGTAGGCGCTACGCGCTTCATGATTCAAGAAGTAATAGCGGTAGGCAACAAACTGCTTGTCGAGCACCTGGAATTCGGTCGTCGTCTCGCTCGCATTGATGGTGTATTCTTCCTGGCTTCCTCCATCCTGCGAAGCAATCGTCGTGAGTTTCCAGTCGCCCAGCTTCCAGTCAGCCTTGATACCGAACAGGCCCTGATGGTTCTCCGAGTAACCCGTCAGTTCGGTACCCGAAAGCGAAAGCGAAGTCGTACCCGCTTCCACGCGCTGCAGAATGTAATCTTCGAATTCTCCCTTGAACGATTCCTCGTAGACGACGCGCACCTGGTTCTGCACCCCCAGGCCGCTTTCGACATTGTTGACCTCGACCGTGATGTAGGGACCGATCTTACCCTTCACCATGAAGCTCGGTTCGTATTCCAAGGTCGGCGAAGGCCAAAGGCTCGTCTTGGTACTTCCTTCCGCGTCGTCCAGTTCGCCGTAACCCTTGAAACGAACGTTCATCGTTCCCTGGAGCATGAGCTTCGGCTTGTCGAAGCCGAAAGTTTTCATCCACGCAGGCATGTTCACCGGGATGGTGATATCGAACATAGAACCCGTTTCCGGAGCCTCGTACCCGCCGTCACGCTGGCCAACAAGACTGCTGAGCCAAAGGTTCTTACGGCCAATGTCGTACATGTCGGCCACGTAATCCGTGAGTTCAGGGTAATGCGCCGTCCAAAGAGTCGTCGTGTCGCGCGAGACACTGTTCACGCGTTTCTCGCTCACATCCAGTTCGCGGGTCGCCATGTTGATGTCATGGCTGAACACCTGCCCCCTGTTCGACTTCATGAGCATGGGCGAAGAACCCACGCCGCCAAAAGGCAAAAGACTGTTCAGGGGATATGTGGATGGAGGCAGGGGGAAATAGTCCAGTGTCGGCTGCCATTCCGTTTCGGCAGGATCCTGGGGCTGGGCTTCATCCGCATTTTCCGCTGCAGGAGCAACGTCTGCAGGAGCGCTCTCCTGAGACCACGAAATGCCGAACGCCGCAAGGCAAAGGGCAAGCAAACCCGTCGGGGCTTTATGTCCAAACTTCCTAAAAAGCAACAGTCTTAAAATACAGAATTCGGCGGCGCCAAATCCAGTAAAAAAGTTGATTTTGCGGTAAATTAGAAAATTATAACAAGGGAGAAGCTACATAAAAAGGAAATCCCCGCAAAATGCGGGGATTAAATCCTTGAATCGGGAGGTTGCTCCGAGACGTTAGATGAACGCCTCGATACCGCCCTTGCACTTCTCCCAGCTCGAATTCTTCTTGCACAGGAGTTCCATCATCTTGTCGTAGGTCGCCGTGTTCGAGAAGCCCTTCCACAAGCGACGTTCCACGGATTCACCGCTATCCTTGTCAATCGTGGTAATCGTGTCGTAGTAGGCCGGATTATCCTTGAACTCGTTAATCAGGATGCCCTTCAAGTCTTCCGTATAGATCCTGGAAGCGTACTTGAGGATGGATTCGTTGAAGTTGAGTTCGTTCTCGACGAGCCATTCGAAATCCTGGATAGGATCGCCATAGACGAGCCAGTGCTTGAGAGCGAGTGCCACGACGAGATCCCTCACGGCGCTGCGGAAGATGAACTTGTCTTCGAGGCGGCCATTCCAGGTAATCTTGGTCAGCGGGTTATCGTCGTTGGCTTCGATAGAGACACCCTTGCCCGGAGTTACGCGACGAATCTTGATCGGGAGACGGCTAAGAAGCTGCCATGCCTTCGTGAAGGCAATCGTCTTTCGCACGAAGTCCTTTTCCTTGTCCGGCGAAACGCGCACGAAGGCACCGAAGCAACGCTGGTAAAGCGTTTCCTTGTCGAAGATGCAGTCGCTGCTGCGGCATTCGCTGAGCTTGCCGTCCATCATGAACAGAGTCTTCGCAAGTTCCGGGCGCATGCGCACTTCGAGCTTGCGGGTACGGGCCTTGAGGCGCACGCCGTCCTTGTACACGTAGGTAAAGCCTTCTTCCTGGTAACGCTGCCAAATGAAGAACTGCAGGTCGTCGGCGGCACGCAGGTGATAGCTGAACACCGGGTTCTGGCGGTTGTTGGCCATGGTCACCTGGTTCAGGAAGTTGTCGGCACCGGGGTACGGCACCACGACCTTCACCAGGACCTGCGGGTTCACCGGCTTCTTGCTTCTCTTTGCATAGGTTTCATAGGTAAAGAGCGACTGGGCGCCGTTGATGATCTTCGGACGTTCGATCACGAGGACCTTCTTGCCGTCGCGTTCCTTCGCACGGAGGTCATCGCCCGTAAGGGTCATGCCGTTGTGCAGGAACGGGAAATCGTCCACGTTCACGTTCTCGTCGTCGTTACGTTCCATGGTCTGGAAGGCGTCGATGAGGGCCGCGTTCGTATGCGTGAGGTTTCCGAGATAAGTACGGATGTTGCTGCTGACAATCGCCATGTTGTGCTTCGTCTTGAGGCGCTTGCCAAGAGCAACGTGATAATCAAAGATCGTGCGGATGGGGCAGAATCCGAGGAAAAGTTCACCGTGGTCGCTCGTGAGGTGAAGCGGTTCGGACTCCATCACGATTTCGAGCTTGTCGTCGGCACTGCGAAGATCCTTGGTAAGGTCGTCATGCTCGGCCATGATTTCAAGTTTCGCCTTGACTTCGTTCTTCCAGATGGCAAGCTTGCGGCGCATGTCCTTGAGGGTGCGTTCGAGTTCGGAATCAGTGAGATCGCGGCTTGCCTTGGTACGGAGAACCGTAATCTGGAGCGTTTCCATGTAGGGGCGGCTAGCCGGCGTATCTTCGTCATCCTCTTCGTCGCCGTCAGAAATCTTCTTTACATCCCACGGGTCAGCCTCTTCGCGGAGCGAAAGGAAGAACGGGTTCGTGGGGTCGCTCGTGCGGAACACTGCAATCTGCAGCTGCTTGAGGTCGGAATTCAAGTGGGCCACCACCTTTTCGAGGGGGGTATCCTCATCCAGGAAGATGAAGAACTCCATGAAGCCCTGTGAATACTGGAAGCCGTGGAAACAGCCGTTCTCGTCTAGGTTCAGATGCCGGAGTGCCTTGATTCGGTCGTTGGGATCGTTGGGGTTCAGACTCAAGAGGCTAGCGACGAATGCTAAGCGGCGTTCCTGCGATTTTGTTAGTTCCATTTTTTCCTCAATGATTCTTCTTGCGGCCCACCATATTTAGATATATAATAGACCACTTCGGATTTCGCACACTAAAAATAGTTTCAAAACTACAATTTGAGTAAAAAAATAATAAATCTTTTTGTAAAAAGACCAAGAATACCCCTAAAAATAATGCACAAACGAGCAAATTCCAATCAAAAATATCTTTTCCGGGCATTTTCCCCCGCGGATTTCGTCAAAAAAGCTATGATTTAGACGAGAACCAAAACGATCTAGGAGTGCCGTATGAATTTGCTTGATATCATCACCAAAGCCAAGGCCGAAAAAGCTAAAGTGCTGGACCTTTCGCAGAAGGAACTCCGGCTGCTTCCGCCTGAACTTTTCGAAATCGAAACCCTCGAAGAGCTCAACCTGGACCGCAACAAGCTGGTCGAAATCCCCGACGAAATTGCAAAGCTCAAGAACCTGAAGAGCCTTTCGGTGAGCGAAAACGACCTGATGGAGCTTCCCGAGACAATCGGCGAGCTCAAAAACCTGGAACACCTCTACCTGGGCTACAACAGCCTCTCGGAACTCCCGAGTTCCGTCGGCAACCTCGAGAATCTCCGCACGGTAAACATCGCGAAGAACCAGATGCTGGACCTGCCCCTCGAAATCGGCAAGTGGACCAAGGTCGTGAAGCTGTCCCTCCACGACAACATGCTTTCGGAAATTCCGGCCTCCATCGGCCGCATGAAG
Organism: Fibrobacter sp. UBA3718; assembly: GCF_002371935.1. Taxonomy (NCBI): domain Bacteria; kingdom Pseudomonadati; phylum Fibrobacterota; class Fibrobacteria; order Fibrobacterales; family Fibrobacteraceae; genus Fibrobacter; species Fibrobacter sp. UBA3718. Next base: position 84,594 of record NZ_DFHR01000027.1, read on the forward strand.
GGTCTCGTGAAGCTCTACCTCGACAACAACGACCTGACGGCCATTCCCGCATCCATCGGCAACCTCGAGAACCTCGAGATTCTCATGGTGTCGGGCAACAGCCTCGGCTCCGTGCCTTCCGAACTGGGCAACCTGAAAAAGCTCCGCGAACTCGTGCTGGACGCAAACCAGCTCGATTCCCTGCCGGACACTCTCGTCCAGTGCGATTCCCTGGAAACCGTATCCATTGTCGAGAACCCGATGGAAGACGGAGTCCCTCGCCAGCTCCTCGACAAGAAGGGTCTGAAGATAGACCAGTAGCCTATGCGCATGCGCCTGTGGCCACTTTTACCTATAGCCCTCCTTGTCGGCTGTAGCGATTTTCTTTCGCCTGTCGAGAGCACGCCCGAACCGACGGAATACGAGTTCAACTACTGGCTCCTGCAAAGGACCTACCTCTACGAGGACGAGCTTGCAGGTCTCCCCGAGAACGGCGATTCCGTGCAGGCTCTTTACGGAGCGCTTTCCGATCGCTACACACGTTACGTGGAGCCCTCCCGAAGCGAAGCCGTCACCGAATCGCGCAACACGAGCATCATCACGGGCGATATCGGACTCGAATACATGGAAGATTTCAGGTTCGAGCACCCGCTCTTTGTCTATCGCGTCTATCCCGAAAGCCCGGCAGCGAAGGCCGGAGTCCCCAGGTACGGGAATATCATATCCATCAACGGGACCGAACTTAAAGGCGAAGACGCCTACAGCACGTTCCGTGCCGTATTCTCGCAATCAGCGGATATCGTCCTCGAAATCGCATTCGACGACAGCGTCACAGTCTACAGCATGCACCGTGAGAGCATCTACGCGCCGACCATCTTCGTCGACACCATCCAGGGAACGGAAGTCATCTCCATCCGCGAATTCAAGCCGAACACCATCGACCGCGAAAAAGGAACCTACGGCGAACTCCGAAACCACCTGGATTCCACGAAGGGCGACACCTCGGTCCGCATTATCGACCTGCGAGGCAACCCCGGCGGGCATGTCGACCAGTGCATTCCCATGGCAGACCTCTTCGTCCGAGCCGGGACCCTATCGACAAGGTCATGGTCGACCTTCGACGCGAGCGGCAGCCGCATCCACATGCAGCGCTCTATCCATGCCAAGGGAGGCGACCCCGGAGAATCGGGCAAGTTCATTATCCTGGCCAACAACGGAAGTGCCTCCTGCGCAGAGATTTTCATTGCAGCCGTCCGCGAGCTTACGGATATTCCCGTCGCAGGAACCACCACCTACGGGAAGGGCATCGGGCAGTCGGCATGGACCACCGTCGCAGGCGGGCTCGCGACCATCACGACCCTTGAGTTCAAGACTCCCAATGGGAATTCCTACCACAAAAAAGGAATCGTCCCCGATTACCCCTGCAAGGAAGGTGCAACCATATCCTGCGCCGTCGACGCTATAGGCACCCATTTTCAAAAATCCTTAAAAAAGGGATATCACGGCCTCCATGCACAAGAACCCACCATACTCAGGCTTAATTCTCCCGACACAGCCTATTCCGGTGGCGCATGGACGGAAAACTTGCTATTTTAGGAAAAAAGGAGACCCGCATGAACGCATTCAAACACATTGCTTTTTTAGCATTTTCATCGCTAGCGCTATTTTCGATAAACGCCTGCACAACGACATCGGGGACATGGCTGGACGACCCGTTCAACAATGATTTCGACAACCTGGCCGAAGATCAAAAAGAACTCGTTTACAACGGATTCCTGCTTCAGTCTTTCTACGTAAACGCCTCGACCGAACTGAGGGACGCCGATGTTTACGATGGCAAGGGAGCATCACACGGCTTTTCTCCGGACGATTACGAATACCCCGACGTATCGTACATGTACAGCACCATAAACGACAACTACACCAACTACTACAGCCCCCGCATTGCCGACCGGATTATCAACCTGCTGACCTACTCGGAGACCGCAATCGGCATCGGTGCAAAGGTCAAGCCGTATACAAGCCCCTCCTGCGCCGAGACGGATGAAACCTGCAGCGATTCGGTCACCGTGTTCGAATTCTCCCAAGTCTACAAGGGCGGGCCGGCGGAAGCCGCAGGCATCAAGAAAGGCGACATTGTCGTTTCCGTCAATGGGACAGTCCCGAACACGGTAGACGCATTTGACAAGCTGACCACCGGCCAGGAAGGCGAAAAAATCACCCTGGAAATTTCCCGCGATGGAGACTCCCGTGAAATCGTAATCACGCTGGCGCCCTACATCTCGCCCACCGTCTTTGTTGATGACTACAAAGGCATTCCCGTCATCACCATTTCCGAATTTACAGACACGACAACGCTCGCTTCCGGCACCTATGGCGAATTCCTCGAGGCTCTTGAAGAAACCGACGGAGCGCCGTCCACTATCATCGACCTGCGCGGGAACCCCGGCGGAAGCGTCGATCACTGTCTGAATATTTCCGCCGAACTCGTCTCCAAGAACGACACCCTGGTCACCATCATCGAGCACGGGCTCGACGAAGACTACGAAGCCGTCGTGGATACGGTCACCTACACAGCGGATTCGGACGGTCTCGGCAAGGGACGTTACTATGTATTCCTCGCCGACACCGGTAGCGCCAGCTGTGCCGAAATCATGCTCGCGGGTGTTGCGCACAATACCAAATCCCCGATTGTTGGCATGGTCACCTACGGAAAGGGAATCGGTCAATCATACCTTGGAACCTACGCAGGGGGAATCGCAGGCATCACCAGCATGAGAATCATGGACAAATACGGCAAGAGCTATCACCGGTTCGGATTTGCTCCCGATTACGAGGAAGCGGACCCGGACAAGGCTCTCGAGAAGGCCTATTCCCTGGCAGAGGATGCAACCGCCGTCGGAACCGTAAGCTACGGGACGACGGACTTAGGACACTTCACGCTGCAAAAATCCCAACGCGGGAACAAGAGCCCCAAACGCGGCGGAGCGTTCAAGATACTCCGCAAGCCCATTGCAAAACCGGCGCCGCTCAAGTAGCCTTCACGCCATAACGGAAAAGGACCCCGAATGGGGTCCTTTCCTGTTTACTGATTTCCGTTTGCTTAGTTTGCAGCAGCGGGAGCGGCCTCGGCCTTCGGGGCTTCGGCAGGCTTGGCTGCAGCCTTGGGAGCAGCCTTAGCCTTCGGGGCTGCCTTGGCAGGCTTTTCTTCCTTGGCAGGTTCAGCGGCGGCCGGAGCGGCGGCGGCATGCGTATCGATGAGTTCCATTTCGAATACGAGCACGCTGTTGCCCGGAATCTGCGGGCCACGTCCGTGCGGGCCATAGGCAAGGTCACTCGGGATCCATGCGGTCACCTTCTCGCCCACCTTCATGAGCTTGAGCATTTCCGTCCAGCCCGGGATGACGGCGTTGATCGGGAATTCGAGCGGTTCGCCACGGTCGACGGAGCTATCGAACTTGGTTCCGTCGAGAAGCGTACCGGTATAGTGGACCTTGACAACGTCGGAATCGCTAGGAACGGCGCCCGTACCTTCGGTAATGACCTTGTACTGGAGGCCGCTTTCCGTCGTCACGACACCTTCGGCAGTCTTGTTGGTGGAAAGGAACGCTTCGCCAGCGGCCTTGCGTTCTTCATTGGCGATGCTGTCCTTCTTGTTTCTTTCTTCCTGGTTCTTCTGCTGGAGTTCCATCAGGTTTGCAAACACGACAGAGTCCGTCATCAGGTACTTGGCGGAATCCTGCATGTAGCGTTCCTTAAATGCCTGGATAAACACATCCACATCCAGGTCGATAGAATCACGGGTCACCAGCTGGAAATGGGCCTGGTTGCCGAAATGGGCACCGAGAGCGTAGCTGTACTTCTCCTTGTCCGTATTGAGGGAGGTCTTGGCGGCCTGGCCCTGAGTACAAAACTGGTCGCATCCCGTCATCATCAGGGCAAGCGTTCCAGCAGCAACTATAAATTTAGTCTTCATAGAGTCCTCTTTTTTGTGTGTTTCTTATCACACTCTTAAAATAGCAAATCCAGCATGTTTTTTATCATGCAAAACTATTTTTTACATGGCCTTTTTCATATATTATGGGCAAAAACAATCAAGGTATACTGAACATGTGCGGAATAGTCGGCTACATCGGCCCAAATGATGCTTTACCCATCCTCGTTGGCGGTCTCAAGAAACTGGAATATCGCGGTTACGACAGTTCGGGCGTCGCCCTCATCGAAAACGCGAAAATAGAGATTGTCCGCGCATCGGGCAAGATCAGCGCCCTCGAAAACAAGCTCAAGACCACCCATATTGGCGGAAACATCGGCATCGCCCACACCCGTTGGGCCACCCACGGAGCACCGACCGAGGCAAATGCCCACCCCCACGTGAGTTACGACGGCAAGATTTCCATTGTCCACAACGGAATCATCGAGAACTACGCAACCCTCAAGGCGAAACTCATCTCCGAAGGCGTGCAGTTCAAGTCCGAAACCGATACCGAAGTCGTCGCCCACCTCATCGCGAGGTTCTACAACGGCGATCTCAAGACAGCCGTGCTCAAGACTCTCGCCAAGATCGAAGGCACGTTCGGCCTCGCCGTCATCTGCAGCGAAGAACCGGGTACCCTCATCGGAGCCCGCCGCGGAAGCCCCCTCATCCTCGGAATCGGGACCAACTCCGAATTTTTCCTTGCGAGCGACGTTTCGGCAATCATCAACCATACGCAGAAAGTCGTCTACCTCGACGACAACGACGTGGTGCAAATTAAGGACGGCGCCTACTCCATCGTGAACATGAACAGCCACGAAGTCCAGCGCGACGTTCAGGATGTGGAATTCGATGCGGACGCCATTGCGAAGGGCGGGTTTGCGCACTTCATGCTGAAAGAAATTTTCGAGCAGCCTGAAGTGCTCCGCAATACCATGCGCGGCCGCCTGCTCGCCGCCGAAGGGAACGCGAAACTCGCGGGCCTCGACACGAACATCAAGGAACTGAGGAACATCAACCGCATCATCATCACCGCCTGCGGCACAAGCTACTATGCGGGCATGGTCGGCGAATACATGATCGAGGACCTGGCGGGTGTTCCGGTGGAAGTCGAATACGCATCCGAGTTCCGCTACCGTAACCCCATCATCAAGCCGGGCACGCTCGTGCTCGCCATCAGCCAGTCCGGCGAAACGGCCGACACGCTTGCGGCCCTCAAGGAGGCCCAGCAGAAGGGCGCGACCGCTCTTGCGATATGCAACGGCGTGGGCTCCACCATCGCCCGCACGAGCGACGGCGGCGTGTACCTGCACGCAGGTCCCGAAATCGGCGTGGCGAGCACCAAGGCGTTCACCAGCCAGGTGACCGTACTTGCGATGATTGCACTCTTGCTCGGGCGCCAGCGCAGGCTCAGCTTCGAAACCGGAGCGGACATCGTGAAGGCGATGCAGGAACTCCCCGCACTCGTAGAACAGACACTGCAGCTTTCGGACCAGATTGCGGGCATTGCGCAGAAATACGCGAAGGCGAACAACTTCCTGTATCTGGGCCGCCACTTCAACTACCCCGTCGCCATGGAAGGCGCCCTGAAGCTCAAGGAAATCAGCTACATACATGCCGAAGGCTATCCCGCCGCCGAAATGAAACACGGTCCCATCGCCCTAATCGACGAGAACATGCCGGTGGTCGTGATTGCCCCGAAGGATGCGCTGTTCGACAAGGTCATCAGCAACGTGCGCGAAATCAAGGCCCGTGGCGGACGCGTCATTGCAGTCACCACCGAAGACTGCAAGCCGCTCGACGAGTTTGCGGACCACCTCATCAAGGTACCGAAGACCATCCCGATGCTCATGCCTATCGTGACATGCGTTCCGCTACAGCTCCTCGCCTACCACATCGCGGTTCTCCGCGGAAACGACGTGGACCAGCCGCGCAACCTCGCGAAGAGCGTGACGGTGGAATAAGGCAAGCCCCGAGGCTATTTGATTTTCTAGATTTGGAATCATGACCGAAATCGAGGAACAGGAAGATTATGAAGTCCGAATCGGCTCCTTTAACGGGCCGATGGACCTGCTCGTGTACCTTGTCCAGAAGAAGGAAATGTCGCTGGACCAGATTCCGATTGCAGAAATCGCGGACGACTTCCTCGCATGGGTCAACAAGATTGGAGTGACCGACCTCTCGAAGGCGGGCGACTTCCTGTATATGGCGAGCCGCCTGATGGCCCTCAAGGTTCAGGAACTGCTCCCGGCAGAAGAACGCGACCCGGAACTTGTCGAGGAATACAACGCCGACCGCGAAAAACTGATGCAGGAAATGCTCGAGTACCAGCGCTACAAGCAGGTCGCGGGCGGGCTCCAGGACATGGAAGGCAAGAACTTCGGTACCTACAGCCGTGGCCGCCTCGAAAAGACGCAGAGCGACGAGGACACGCTCGCCGACGCGAACATCTGGCAGCTTTTCCGCGCGTACCAGAAGAGCCTCAAGACAAAGATTTCGGATACGGTCCACCACATCGAACTCGACTACGTGACCATCCAGGACCGGCAACAGGCAATAAACAACTACCTCTCGGTAAACGGGCGCGCACTCTTCGAGGAACTGCTCGACAACGACAGCCACCCGATTGTAGCCGCAGTGACCTTCATGGCGCTTCTCGAGATGATAAAGACCGACGAGGTGGTGTTCCGCCAAAGCGAACTGTTTGGCCCCATCTGGATTTACCGCAAGAAGAACAACCCGGACTACGCCGAAGAAATGGCGCACGAAACCGTTTTCTATTCGAAGGACCCGGACGTAAAGCCCGGACTCGTCGAAGAAATCCGCAACATGGCGCTGGCCCGCTCGCAAGCAGGCAGCGTGGGCGATATCGCCGCCGTGATGAAGGAAGCCGTGCTCTGGACGACCCGCGGGCGCGAGGTGACCGAGGAAAACCTGCAGGCCATGCTCGAAGGGCGCGAAGACCTAAGCGAAGTGCAGGAGAACCCGTTCGCCGAGATGATGAAGGAAGACGAGGCCGCCGAGGCGGCGATGTCCGGCGCTCCTGCCGAAACCGCACCAGCGGATGGTTCGACGGGCTCACCAACCGATGTACCGGTTGAAAGCGAGCCGCCGACAACCGAAACGGTTGCGGAATCTTCAGTAGAAATGGAGATGCCCGAACAAGTCGGGCATGACAATGAGAAATGGATCGCCACGCCTACGGCTCGCGATGACGTGAAAGAAGAACCGCAGCCGTCAGACAACATGAGCGACGAGGAGTTCGAGGCGTTCATGAAGAAAGCCCAGGCGTTCTACGACACCCAGGCCGAGGAAACTCACTCAAACGAAGACATCGCCGGAGAATCCGACGATGACGACTTCCCGTCCATAGAAGTCCATTCCGGCGATAACTGACGAGATAAACTTCGGCAAGCAACGCTTGCCTCGCGCTTACGCAAGCGTAAGCGATTATAAATTAGGGTGGACACCTTCGGTGCAAAAATTTAATCCCAGTTGATGCTCGGGGGCGGGTCCTTCAGGTCCTTGTTCTGCTTGGCAGCCTCAAACTTCTTTTCCAGGAGTTCGGCTCGGTTTTTCTGCGCTTCTTTCGCTGCCGCGAATTTCGCGTCCAGGTCGGAACTGCGGGATTTCTGTTCTTTCAAGAAGTCGTCGAAGGACTTGACCTCCTTCTTGAATTCCTTATGGCTCAACACCTCGCCCGTATCGGCATCCACTACGATTTCGCCCTTGCACATGGGGCATTCAATGGTAAGCGTCCTTACGGCCATAGAGCCCCCTAGTCCCTGCGCCCGCCGATAAGGCCTGCGCGGTACGCCCAGTAGAGCAACTGGAGAATCGAGCTGATGGCAGCCGCCACGTAGGTAAGGCCCGCGGCAAACAGCACGCCCGAGACGGTGTTGTACTCGCGGCCCTGTGCCACCACGTCCATGCGGGCGAGAGCCTTCTTCGCGCGGCTAGAGGCGTCGAATTCTACAGGTACCGTCACGAGGGTGAACAGCGTGGTTGCCGCAAACAGCAACACACCGACAAGAGCGACAGGATGACCAATCGCCTTCCCGAATCCCATGAGCATGATGCCGATAATCACGAGCCACGGTCCGAGCGAGCTTCCCAAGTTTGCCACAGGGACAATAAACGAACGCAACCACATCGGGAAATACCCCTGCGCATGCTGGATAGCATGGCCGACTTCGTGCGCGGCAACCCCCGCGGCGCTAGCACTGCGCCCGTGATAAACTTCGCGGGAAAGGTTGAGCGTCTTGTTGAGAGGGTTGTAGTGGTCCGAAAGGAACCCCTGGTGTTCAAGCACCTTCACGTCGGTGATGCCTGCGTCCATGAGAATAGCCTTCGCCACGTCGGCACCGGTAAGCCCGCTCGAAATTTTCACTTTCTGCCCCGCATTGAAGCGGACCTTGACCAGCAGCGAGACACCGCCCGAAAGGGCGAGCGTCACCACGAGAATCATCATGTATAAAGGATCGAAATACATCTGAATTCCTTTTGATAAAGTTTTACACCCTAAATGTATAAAAACAAAGCCGGAAAAGGTAGTTTCCTATCCGGCTTATTCGCATTCCATCGAAAAAAGCTAGCTACATGTCACCGACGTCTATCTTCACCTTGTCGCGGATACGGGTCAGCAACAGCCCTATGACCATGTAGACGACAGCCTGAATGGCAAGCTGGTAGAGCTTGGGCGCCACATCGTAAATATCGGCCCCCATCTGCTCGATGGAGAGCCACGCCGGTATGGCAAAAGTGCTCGGCAGTATGTACGATATCGAGACCATCCACTGGGGCATCAGGTAACTGGGCCAACTGAAATTCGCAAGGAAGAGAATCGGGATGGAAAGGTACAGGAACAGCTGCATGCTGGATTCGCGACGCACAAATATCTGCGAGACCACCATGCCGAAGTTGATGACGGACGCCAAGAACACGATGGAGAAAACCACCATCGGCAACAGTTCCCCACGCCTCGGGAAATCGAACAGGTTGTAGACAATACAGTGGTAGAAGAGAATAAAGGAACAATAATGGACAAAGTAGGCAATGGAACGGCCAAAGTAGCGGTAGGGCACCGACTCGTTCTCGACGGGGCTGTCGCGGAACTTTTTACGGAAACGCCTGTGCGCACGCGAACCGCCGAGCACGCAGATGCCGATAATGAGCGACTGCTGCAAGATAACCACAAGAACACTCGGCACCACGTAGTTCGCATAGCCGCCGGTGCTGTTGAACAACGTCTGAATGCTTATCGGGAAGGGATCGCGCATGGCAATCGCCTTGGTGGAGGGAACCTTCTTCGAAAGCGCGATCTGCTTTACCTTGTTTGTCGCGCCCACTGTCAATGCGCAAGTGGAGAACGCCGTCCCAATGGCGCCATGGAACATGGCATAGGCCCCATGCGTAAAGATGTTTACCGTCACCTGGTGCTTGCCGCGAATATCCTTCTCCATGTTTTCGGGAATGACCATGAACCCGTAAATCTCGTCGCGGGCCATCGCCTCCTCGGCGAGCCGCATTTCGGGATAGATGGATTTGACTTCGATTTGCTGGGCTGCGGACGCCATGCGAATCAGGTCGCGGGACATGGACGTGTTGTCGAGATCGACGACGGCTACGGGAACCTTCGATACCGTCTGGTAAACGTAGGGCACCGGATAGTAGAAAGCATAAATGAGGCCGGCCACCACGAGCAGGAGCACCGCGGCGGGGTCCGTATAAATCAACTTCCATTCGGCGAAGGCAACTTTCCAGAGGCGCTTGATCATGCTTGAGCCTCCGCATTCTTGACTTCTTTCATCTTGGCTTCACGACGCAGGTGCTGTTTCCAGCGCATCGACATGAGGAGCGCACCGAGCACATTCCAGAACACCGCCATCCCGATAAGGATTTTCATGCTCTCCCACGCAGGGGCCATATCCACATCGCCAAGGAGCATCGTCGATTGAATCATGAGCACATGCGTCAGCGGAAGTATGAACGCGAAGCAGCGCACGGCAAAGGGCATCGCCATCACCGGGAATGTCTGGCCCGCAAAGGCGAACGCGGGGCTTCCGATAATGCCAGCGGCACCTGTCGCCATTCTCATGATGCCGAACACGCCCACAAAAACGATTCCCGCGCCGGAACACGCGAATATCATGAACAGCTGGGCCGCAGCCGACATCACGAATTCATCGAAGGTGAGCGGAGCCAGCAACCTGTGGCAGTAAGCATAGCAGCCGACGGTTTCGAGCCAGAGCACGATGTTCATCGGGAACACGCTAGCCACCCACAAGGTAAGGCGCGAGCCGCCCGCATAGCGGATCATCTCGGTCACGCGGTGGTCTCGAAGCGGGAACGAGGTCACGTACACCCCGACAATCATCGCAGCGAGATGGAAAATTGCAGTCACGAGGCCGAACGCGAGGAATCCCTGGTAATTGCTCTTGAGGTTCCCTACCGAATGGATTTGCACCTTCACGGGGTCTTCCATCTGGGCGGTAAAGAGTTCGCTGCCTGCAGACGCAAGCACGGAGCGGATTTCCTTGGTCGCGAACATGTTGGTGAGGTAATTCTGGCCGCTAGAATATACGGGAATGACAGGCGCTTCGAGGCGGAGCGCCCGGCGTTCCAGGTCGTTGGGGAACACGAGGAACCCCTGCAGGTCACCACGGACAACCGCATGCTCGCATTCGCCCATGTCCGTACAAATCATCTTGATATCGAGTACCGGGCTCGAACGCAACTTCATCTCGAGCTTATCGGCAAGCTGGCTATCGTCCTGCTTCACAATTCCGATTGGCACGTGTTGCACAATCTGCGACGAGAACATCCCTATCGTAAAGAGGGATACGCCAATGGGCAGCACCACAAGAGTCATCCACAACACGATATTGTGGCTGAAATAAATCTTGCGGATGGTATTCAACAGGCCATTCAGAATCATGGCACGACCGGATTACTTGATGGAATCGGCAGAAAGGAGAACGCTCATGCCGGGGCGAAGGTTCTCGACCTTTGCCGTCGGGCGGAGGCGCACCTCGAACGTCTTGAGATCGAACCCGCCGCTTTCCTTGGAACTGCGCCAGGTGGCATAGTCGCCCACGGAAGCGATGTAGCTCACTTCCATTTCGACATCCTTGTCGAGAGCCGGAATACGGAGCACGAACTTCTTGCCCTTCGAGACATTCTTGAGCATGTCTTCGCGCAGGTGGAATACGGCCCAGGCGTCGTCCAGGTCGGTGACGGCGATGACGGGCATGCCGGAGCCGACAACTTCGCCTTCTTCGGCAAGCTTGAGCGAGACTTCGCCGCTGATGGGGCTACGGATCTTGGTTTCTTCGAGGTAGGCGTCGACTTCGGCGGTGGCTCCGCGGGCTTGCATCACGAGCGCATTCGCGGCAGCCTTGTCTTCGCTGCGGGCACCGGCCAGCGCCTGGTTATACTGGGCTTTCGCGGCATCGGCAGCGGACTGGCTCGCCTTCATCTGGGTTTCGGCCTCGTCGCGCTTCTGGAGCGGGAGCACGCCCTCGTTAAAAAGTTTCTGCACGCGGTCGTAGGTGTTCTTCGCGAGTGTCGCGGCATCCTGGGCGCGGTCGGCCATCGCCTTGAGCGCAGTGATATCTTCGCTGCGGGCTCCGTTGCGGGCCTTGCTCGCCTGGGCGCGTGCGGCACCGAGGGCACCCTGGGCCTGCATCTTCTTCGCCTCGATTTCCGGGCTGGAGATAACGGCTACGATGGAATCCTTCACGACCAGGTCGCCCTCGTGCACGAACAGCCGTTCGATGCGGCCGGGAACCTTCCCGGCCACGAGCACGCGCCGCGCTTCCATCTGCCCCTGCAAGAACTGTTCGCGCGGGGCAGTCGCAAACTTCTGCAACTGCATGACGCCCAAAACCACGAGCACAATCAGGCCCGCGACAACGATAACCTTTCCGAGAGTCTTAAGCACGTTCATTATTTAGCCTCCGAATTTTCAGCCGAAGATTCCTTTTGTTCATTCTCTGCAGGCGCCGTTTCAGCCTGCTTTGCGCCTTCCTGGGCCGGAGCCTCCGGTGCAGCCTGCATATCGGCAGGAGCAGCCGGTGCAACCGCATCTGCCGTGGCAGCCGTCGTATCTGAGGCAGGTTCCGCAGCGGGCTCCGCAACAGGTTCAGCCTTTTCCACAGGGCGGGTCGCATTGAGCATCGTTCCCGCATCGGCCACCTCGCCCGACGCTTCCAGAAGCCCGAGCCAGGCGACAACCGCATCAAAATGCGCCTTCAAATCGCCCACCTGCAAGCGGGCAAGAGCAAGTTCCGCATCCACCACGTCAAGGCCGGTCGCAAGGCCCGCCTCGTAGGCGCGGGTCTGGCTGCGGAGGGCTTCGTCGGCAAGTTCGCGGGTCTTTGCAAGGCTTGTCAGACGGCCCCTTGCATGTTCCAGTTCGCGCCAGCGCTTTTCGACAAGCAAATTGATATTGTCGAGCGTCTGCTCTTCCTTGCTCGAAAGCGAACGCTCCATGGACTTCGCGGAGCTCACCTTGGCACGGGATTCCTTGCCCCCCAGAATCGGGAGGTCCCACTGCGCTTTCGCGCCCACCGCCCATTCGGGCTCCAGAATCGTCAAATCCTTCGTGTAAAGTTCGCGGTAGCCAAACAGGGCGACCGTCGGGAACCAGTCGGCGCGCGCCGCGCGAACGGCATCCTGACTGCGTTTACGTTCCGTGCGCAACTGGCGAAGGCCCGGATGCTTTTCACGGGCAAGCTGCTTGAATTCTTCCATGCTACGGACCACCTCGGGAGCTTCCACCGGAGTTGTCGCCGTGATGCTCGTATCCGTCTTCAAGAGGCTCGCAAGCGCCATGCGGGCAAGCGACTGGTCGCGCAAGGCATCTTCGTAGGCATTCTGCGCTTCGGCAAGTGCCACCTCGGCACGGAGGCGTTCGGCCTTGCTAATCTGGCCGCCCTCTTCCAGCTTCTTGGAACGTTCCAGGTGACCTTCGAGGTTCTTCATCGTCGTCTCGCGCATCACCGTGAGTTCTTCGGCAAGGCGGAGCGTGAAATACTTCGTCGCGACATCCATCAAGATGGTGTTCTGCGCCATGTCGAATTCGGCCTTGCGGGCGTTCACATTCTCCTTGGCGGCATCGTAGGCAGAATAAATCTTGAGGCCGGTAAAGATGGGCCACACGACCGTCACGCGCGCATTGAAGAACAGGTCATCCTGCACCTTCATGCTAAAGTCGGTATCGCCAATCTTTTTCGAGGCCGATTCCCCATACGAATCGGCAGCCTGCTGGGCAAGGGCACCCACTTCGGGGCTCCCCATCACGCCGCTACGGATATCGCCCGCCTTCTGGTCGACCATGCTTTTCGCGGTCGCCTCGTCCAGTCCGTAAGCGTCCATCGTCTGCTTCACGGCATCGCCGTAAGCCTTCTCGTAAGCCTTCTCGTACACGGAAAGGTAAGCCTTGGAATAGGCAGCAGCACTCGCCACCTCGCCAAGGGGTTCCTGCAGGCGGCTCAAATCAATCTTTATCGGCTCGTTAATCTTCGTGACCCCGGCAGAAAGGGACACCTTAGGTAAAAATCGGGAAAAAGCCTCGCTCTTGCCGCTCTCGGCCATTTCGACCTTGGCGCGTTCCGCCTTGATTTGCGAGTTGTTGGACTTCGCCATTTCGAGGGCGTCCTGCAGAGTAAGCGGGGTCGCCATGGCAGCCATGCTGAATAAACCAATATAGACCAAGCTCTTTTTCATAGCATGTAAAAAAATACAAATTTTCCAGCCAAAAATAACTCCGCTCATCCCGACAATTGCGCAGAAAATCAGAAAAAGAAGGAGGCCCATTTTTCGGGGCCTCTTCATGAAAACTTATGATTTCATATCAAAGGCTATTTCACGCCAGGGGTCGGCTCGGCGGCCTTCCAGGCCTTCGCTTCATAACCCATAGTGGTCACGTCGACGCGCTGCAGGCTGTAACCCAGGCCATCCGCTTCAGCAAGGCCATCCCAGCCATCGGAATAGAGGGTCGCGTCGTGCCAAGTATAAAAATACTTGACTATCGAAGGATCCAGGGCGTCCGTTTCCTTAGAATAGGGTTCCTTCACCGCAATCGTTTCACCGCGGTTAGAGAGCTTGCCGCTGTAGGTAACGATCTGAACCTCTTCCGGTATCTTGTAAATACTGCGGACAACATCCGCATTCCATGCAGAAATGCCAAACGACTCCAAATCGACATCTTCGAGCACTTCCGGAATCAGGAGCATCAAGCCCTTCGCAGGGATTGTCGCATTCGAAGCGAATTCGAGGTTGATGCCTTCGACTTTCCAGCCCTTCTTTACGGAAGAACTGTAAAGGGAGACGGCGGCGTCCGAAGCATTTACGATTTCCATAAATTCAAACGGGACCTTGGTCTTGACCGTTGCCGGATGGTAATGGATTTCGTTGATGTAGAGAGAACCCACCTGGAGGGCAGAGTTCTTTTCGCCGGGGGTTGCTGCGGCAAGCGGCCCTTGTGCCGTAGAACCGTCGGAAAGGTCGACAATGCCGCTTGTCGAATTCGTCGCCGGGACCCAGATACTCGATTCGTCGCCTTCCTGCGGTCCGCGCAAGTAGAACTCGCCACCATCGGGAGCGACAATCAGTTCGGCGTCAAATGCCGTATTGGCATCAAGAACGAGATAACCCTTCGCAGGGACCGTGCCCTCCTTGATAGTAAGCTTGTCCCCGCGGCGCTTGACATCGAGCCTCCATCCCGTAATATCCACGGGCTCGTCCCCCGCATTATAGATTTCGACCCAGGAATCCTCGCCAATCTTGAAAGGCTTGATTTCGTTAATGCGCACTTTCGTCGGAACAACCCATTCATCGCCACCCACACCCGGGGTGCCTTTATCGACCTTGCTCGCCGCCCAAGAATTGGGCTGAGCCGCATTTCCGCCCACATAAACAAGCGAACGGCCCTTGCCATCGGCAAGGCTCGGCCAAGGAGGTTCGTTGCTGAACGCGCAGCTAACGTCGCCTTCGCCGTCCACCTTCACGTTCACCACGTCACCCTCGTTCACGAGTTTCGCGGACGTTCCTCCAACCCACGGGCCAAAGAGCCTTCCCGTAAAGGTCGGGTACATCTTCCTGAATTCGGCAGTGTCGTTCGCGACCACCACGTACTCGCCCTTCTTGAGAGGCTCTCCGGGGAACGTGTAGTCCACGGCACCGCTCAGGTGGAGAAGGAAGTTCTGCATGTTATCCATGTCCATGCCGCTCGCGATGTAGATTTCCACCCATTCAAGGGGCGATGTATCAGGAGCATTGTACATAATTTCGGAGCAGGCCATCTGCACCTTCGCGCCGCTCGCTACCGAAGAGCTGGACTTTACCGTAGCTGCGGAACTGCTGTTCGCGCCAACGTCCCCACTGCTGGTGGGATTTTCCGTGCTGGTCGGTTCTGCAGCCGAACTTTCGGGCTGCGGGGCCGTAGGATCATCGGAGCAAGCCGAAAACGCACCGAGCACCGCGATGCAGGATCCTGTCAAAAGCCACTTTTTCATGTTCATAAGGGCCATCCTTTTTTAAAGTCCATGCCTTTAATAAAATACTTAAAAATTGCCAGCCAGTTTTGTCCAATACGGGGACTTGAACCGGCGAGGGTTCTCGTAAACGCGTTTCCATTCGGCTGCCGCATTACCGAATTTAGAAAATGCGGCGTGTTTGAGGTTCAAAAATCTTATCAGGTCGAACATCCAGTAAGGAACCTGTGAGCAAGGACACTTCAATTCGAGCACTGCATCGGCACCGGGCTGGAAAAACCTCGGGAGACCCGTCGAATGCATGTAGTGCGGGTCCACCGTATAGTCAAATCCGTTCTCTTCGCGGAAGCGCATGCCCGTGTCGATAGTGACGCGGGAATATTCTTCACGGAGCCCGAACCAGGCGCGGCGCTTGTACTGCGTCAAAAGGCGCGGGTGCGCCCCGTAAAGTTCCGTCTTGTACAGGAAATCCTTGAGATACATGCGGTCCTTCTCGCCCTTGCAGGGCCATTCATCGGGTTTCATGTGCCAGACTTCGCCGGGGTTGATTCCCTTGATA
This sequence comes from Fibrobacter sp. UBA3718, assembly GCF_002371935.1. Lineage (NCBI taxonomy): Bacteria > Pseudomonadati > Fibrobacterota > Fibrobacteria > Fibrobacterales > Fibrobacteraceae > Fibrobacter > Fibrobacter sp. UBA3718. The sequence continues at coordinate 100,606 of NZ_DFHR01000027.1, forward strand.
GTCGCGCGACTCTTGTAGCAGATGCTCTTGATCTTGCGCTTGACTTCGAAATGGAACGTGCCGTCTTGTGCGGGGTGTTCACCATAAGTGCGGATACGCATGTTGAAGCGATCCAGGAGCTGCTTCTTTTTCCAGCCGAGGAACGTCCACTTCGGGGTGTCCAGGTAGAGGTTCGTAATCCAGTAGAAGCCACCCGGCGTAATTTTCGAGTAGTAGTCCTCCTCGCAGTACGGCGCAAGGAAGGCTCCAATCCGGTCCGCCCATTCGACGGGGATGTGGTACTTGAGCTCGAAACGCTCGAGGAGGCTAAAACCGCGGGCTTCTGCCATATTACTTCAGAGCCTCGCGCAGGTGGTTCACAACGCCCTCACGGGCAAGGATACCCGCGTAGTTGAGCAGTTCAAGATAGCGGGCAAAGATATCGTATTCAAGCTTGACCGCCTTCATGTCGCTTTCGAGCGCGCTTTCCTTTGCACGCAGGAGCAACAGCGGGTCGGAACCGGCATTGCGTGCGAACTGTTCCATGAAGCCGCTCGCGCCCACCTGCTCCACGAATTCCTTCTGCACCTTCCACTGGCCAATCAGCGCAAGCACTTCCTCGGTGAGGCGTGCCACCTTCTGGTTGATATCGCGCACGTCGGCGAGGTAGTCACTCTCGGCATCGAGCTTTGCCACCTGGAGCTTGAGGTCGGCATCCTTCCCGCTGTCGAAGAACGGCAAGCGGAATGCCAGATTCACGAAGAACTTGTCGGCGGTCTTGCGGTTATCCTTATCCGGAACGAGGATGCTGGCCGAAGCCTCACAGTTCAAAGCTTGCGTGCAACCCGTCTCCTTTTTGAACTCGTCCACATAATCCGAATAGGCGCCCGATCCCCAAACGTCATCGGCATACAGGTCCTTGTATTTTTCCATCAGCGATTCAATCTGCAGCGAATACCCGATACCGATATGCGAAATATAGTCGCGGCCCTTGCTCACGTCCTGCTTGGCCTGCGCCACTTCGCTGTCGCGCTTGCCGCGCGCCATGGCCACCAGCGGGAAGTTCTCGTTCACTTCCACGCCGTTAGAAAGGTTCTGGGCCAGCTCATCCATGGTCGGGAGGAACGAGGAATCGAGATCGACGCCTTCGAAGTCGGGCACCCAGATTTTCATCTTGAGTTCGGCATCGCGGAGCGCCGTGCTGTCCGAAAGCAGGTCAGCCTTGATGGTGGCGCTCTTTTCGAGCGTAGACATCAGGTCTTCGGCATTAAACGAGGCAGAACCCGACTTGAGGTGCAGCACCTCGATGCGGTCGGCGTTCACCTGCAGCAGCTGCTGATTGATGGCATTTATCTTCTTGCGCATCACGTAACGCACGCCGCGTTCGTAACGGTCGTAGAGCAACAGCGAACGTTCGACGCCGAACCTCGCCTTCTCGTAATTCCTTACGGCATCGGCCCTTTCCTTGTCGGCACTGCTTTCGCCGAAGGTCTTCGGGCTCATGCGCAGTTCAAAATCGTGCTTTGCAAAGCTGAACCCGTCAAGCTGGTAACGGAGTTCCAACTTGTCCCAGAGTTTCGTATTCCGTTCGCCCGAAGTAGCCTCGGAACGCTTCTGCGCCGCCTCGTAGCGGGGGTCGTTCTTGGCCGATTCTACAAGCTTATCCCATGTGAGCGGTTCCGCGAATACGGCAGCCGCAAGCATGGCGGGGAGGACTGCAATGCGTTTCATTACTTGTTCTCGTTCTTCTTGAGTTTCTTTCCGCTAGTTTCAGAAATGGTCACCATCTCGCCCAGCAGGAACGGATTGTTTTCGGGAATCTTGATGGTCACTTCACGGCCGTAGACCGGCATCTCGGGCATCTTCCACATGCGTTCCGGGAATGCGACAATACGGCTCGAAAGACCGACGACCTCGCCCACCACGGCCTTGCCCGTACCGGCAAGCGTAGTGACCTTCACGGCCTCGCCCAGGTCCATGTTCTGGTAAATCTGTTCGTTGATGTAGCCGCGCACGAGCGTCGGGGACTTGTGAGCAAGCGTCACGATAGGAGCAAAGCTGGATACCTTCTCGCCGTCACGCACGTTCACGTCGCCAACGACCCAGTCTTCCTTCGCAATCTGGATAAGTTCTTCTTGCTGCTTCTGCATTTCCTCAAGTTCCTTCTTGAGGTTCTCGGCTTCGTTCTTGCCGCTCGCCTTCTGGAGCTTGCTGCTACCGCGGAGGAGGGCAATCTGCTCGTTCGCGCTCTTGGTGGCAAGGGCGAGCTCGTTCTTGAGGCTCTTGATGCGCATCGCCATCGCGTCGTTGCCGTCGCTCTGGGACTTAGAGTTCGAGAGGCTCTTGAGCTTTGCAGAAATCGCCTTGTTGCTCTGGTATTCCGATTCGAGGTTGCGGATTTCGGCGGTGAGCGTCAGGCGGCGGGTTTCGAGGTTCGCCTTCACGTCGGCCACCTTCTGGTCGATTTCGGCGGAACTCAGGTTGCTGCGGCCTTCGAGAGCGTCAATCTCGCGGGTAAGTTCGGCAATGCGGAGGGTCAGGTCGGGGCGGTTGATCTGGACAATCGTATCGCCCGCATGGATTTCCTGACCGGGAACCACGTGCACCTTCACAATCTCGGTAGCGGAAGGCACGCTGATGATGGTTTCGCTAGCCTCGGCGATACCCCTGAACATGGCGACCTTGCCCTGGTAGACGACACCGAGCACCACGGCGATGATGACGCACAGGATCCAGGCGATGGAGAGCTTGTGACTGTAAACGTAGGCCACGCCCGCATTGTTCTTGTGGGTGTTCCAGAAGTTGTCGAGGAGATCTTCAAGCTTGTTCATTCCCGACCTCCCCTACATTTCCGTGGTAGCATCTTGCATCATGAACTGCACGTCCGAGATGCCATCGAGCTTTGACAGTTCGTTCAGGATTTCAGCGGCGGGTTTTGTGGCCCGCAAGCGCACCTGGTAGGCGACATCGAGGCGGGAACCGCCATCGACTTCGCGCATGGTAATCAAAATAAACGTCTTGAGGCTCGTCTTCATGATATGTTCGACCTGTTCGCGGACCGGGCCTTCGTTGGGGAGGGCGAAACGAAGCATGCCATCAAAGAAGTGCTTGGTGCCGAGACCCGTGCGCGAAAGGAGGAAAGCCACACAGCAGAAGGCGACCGTACCGCCGGCAGCGGCACCCCACGCATACACGCCACATCCGATACCCGCGCCCAGCGAGGCGAATATGAACATGATATCGCGCGGGTCCTTGAAACTCGTGCGGAAGCGGACCACCGAGAGCGCACCCATCATGCCGAGACCGCGTCCGACGTTATCGCCGATGGCCTGCATGATCATCGCAGCCGCGACCGAGCTCAGGACGATGCCCTGGACGAAGTTGCGGGAATAGGAAAGGCCGAGGAACGTCTTTTCGTACGTCCAGCCAATCATGGAAGAGAGGATAAAAGCCAAGGTTAGCGTATAGATCAACGTGATAATCGTCGCGTTGGTCGTACTGGATTGGACCGCAAGAAGGTCAAGCATGTTGGACTCCGTATAGGTTTGCTATTTGTCCCCATAATCTACTTAAAAAATGCCGTTTTTAGAGCAATTTCATGTAAAAATGGGTCAACAAAGAGCCATTATAATAACGTTTCATCCGAAAAATAGATAAAAACTCCCGAAATTCCTTGTAAAGAAGCGTTAATAAAGCATTCTCCGTTGTAAAAGAGAACATCAAAAAGCGGTATTTTTTCGGAACTGTTCGTTCCAAGAAAAAAAAACGCCGAAGCGGGGACGAAGTTTTTCCAAGCCGAAGCTAGAAGAAAAAAGAAGATGGCGCAAAGCCATCCTCTTATAACACTTTGGGTCTTGAAAATGGCCAAAGCCATTTTTTATCAAATTCAAGATTTGAAGAAGAAACGAAAGGAGATCCCCGCCTTCGCGGGGATGACATTCCACTACTTCTTCAGGAATTCATTTATTCCCGCTGCAGCGCGGCGCCCCTCACCCATGGCGAGAATCACGGTTGCAGCACCCAGCACGATGTCACCACCGGCATAAACCTTTTCCATAAAGGTCTTGTTGGCGGTTGCATCTTCGAGAAGGATGTGCCCCTTCTTGTCGACGGAGAGTTCCGGCGTGGTGTTGCTGATAAGCGGGTTAGAACCGTTACCGATAGCAACGAGCACGGTGTCGCATTCGATTTCGAAGCTTGCACCTTCGATCTTGACCGGACGCGGACGGCCCTTTTCATCGGGTTCGCCGAGTTCGTACTTGTCGACGAGCATGCCGCGAACGTGACCGGCTTCGTCGCCAAGAATCTTGGCCGGGTTCTGCAGAACGCAGAATTCGACACCCTCTTCCTGGGCATGGAGAACTTCTTCCTTACGGGCCGGAAGTTCGTTCATGCTGCGGCGGTAAACGATGCGAACCTTTTCGGCACCCAAGCGGAGAGCCATACGAGCAGCGTCCATGGCGACGTTACCACCACCGAGAACGACCACGTTCTTGCCGGGCCACATCGGAGTATCGGCATGTTCCTTGTCGTAGGCGCGCATGAGGTTGGCGCGGGTCAGGTATTCGTTAGCGGCAAACACACCGACGAGGTTTTCGCCTTCGATGTTCATGAAGAGCGGGAGGCCAGCACCGGTACCGACGAACACGGCATCGAAGCCATCCTTTTCAATCAAGTCCTTGAGCTTGCGGGTACGACCGATGACAAAATTTGTCTCAAACTTCACGCCCATGGCAGCGAGAGATTCGATTTCGTTGTCAACGATCTTCTTGGGCAAGCGGAATTCAGGAATGCCGTAGCGGACCACACCACCGAGCTTGTGGAAAGCTTCGAAAATGGTCACGTCATGGCCTTCGCGGCGCACGTCGGCAGCGACAACCAGACCGGCAGGACCGGAACCGATAACGGCAACCTTCTTGCCGGTAGCGGGCTTCACGGCCGGCACGGAAGCACCACCGTTGTTGCGTTCGTAGTCGGCAGCAAAGCGTTCCAGGCGGCCGATAGCCACAGCCTGGTTCACGTCCTTGTGCATCTTGCCCATGGTGCAGTTCATCTGGCACTGGCGTTCCTGCGGGCACACACGGCCACATATTGCCGGGAGCAAGCTCGTTTCCTTAATCTTGGCGATAGCGGCCTTGAAGTCGCCTTCGGCAATCTTCGCGATGAAGGCCGGGATGTCGATGTGCACCGGGCAGCTTTCGACGCAAGGCTGGTTCTTACAAGCGAGGCAGCGGTTAGCTTCCACGATAGCCTGAGCTTCGGTGTAACCCTGAGCCACTTCTTCCATCACGCGAGCGCGGTAGCTGGGTTCGAGCTGCGGCATCGGCTGGGCCGGAATGGCAGTCTTGTCCTTCGGCTTGAGCGGCTTCGGGAGGGCGTTAATCTTTTCAAGTTCCACCTTGGCGGCGGCGTCCAACTGTTCACGAGTCAAATGTTCAGACATTACTTGCTCTCCTTGGCCTTTGCGTCAGCCATCTTATCAATGTTGCACTTGTGGCCGTCATTGGCACCGAAGCGGTGCAAGGCTTCCTGTTCCTGGGGCTTGAAGGCGCCCATGCGCTGGAGCATGTTGTTCCAGTCGACTTCGTGGCCGTCGAATTCCGGGCCATCGACGCAGACGAACTTCGTCTTGCCGCCGATAGTCACGCGGCAGCCACCGCACATGCCGGTCCCGTCCACCATGATGCTGTTGAGGCTCACGACGGTCTTCACGCCGTAGGGCTTGGTGGTGAGGGCGCAGAACTTCATCATAACCGGAGGACCGATGGCGAGCACCATGTCGGGCTTGCCCTTCGTGTCTTCGCAGAGTTCCTTCAGAGGTTCGGTCACGAGACCCTTGCGACCGTAGGAGCCGTCGTCGGTCATGAAAATGATTTCGTCGGCGAGGGCGGTCATTTCTTCCTTCATGAGGAAGAGGCTCTCGTTACGGGCACCCATGATGATGGTGACCTTGTTGCCGGCCTTCTTCATGGCCTGCACGATCGGGTGCATCGGGGCAATGCCCACGCCACCGCACACGCAAACCACGTGGCCAAAATTCTCGATGTGGGTCGGGGAACCAAGCGGGCCCACGAGCACCGGGATATCGTCACCGACTTCGAACTTGGAGAGTTCGGTGGTGGTCTTACCGACGGTCTGGAAAATCAGGGTGATGGAGCCTTCAGTCGTGTCGGCATCGGCGATGGTGAGAGGCACGCGTTCGCCGTTGTCCTTGTTCGTCTGGAGGATGATGAACTGGCCGGCCTTACGCTCTTGGGCGATCAGCGGGGCCTCGACGCGGAATTGGAATACCGCAGGAGATAACTGTTTTTTAAAGAGAATTTTTGCCATAGTGGCACCAAAAATAGAAAAAAGGCACCCCGGACGAGGTTACCTTTTTGATAAAATGATGTTCCAAAGCGGGCAAAAAGGAGCCCGAACGGGCTACTCGTCCTTGATGCAGCGGAGGTAGCAGCCGTCATCCTTGTCCCGGGACTTTTCTTGCATAATCCCTGACGAGTCGGGCGCATAGGAAAGGGCGTTCACCGTATTACTTTCGCCACTGGGCTTGTCCTGCGTCGTAGTCCACCAGCATGGCTCCGCCTCAAACTTCTTCTCGGTATAAACGTAGGAACCTTTTTGGGAACCCGGCATGGTTCCATACTCAGCAGAGAAATTAAGTTTTTTCAATTCACTGTAATTTGGAACATGCCATCCGTCGGGGCATATGCCTTGCCTAGGAAGACTGAACTCGGCTTTATCGTCAAGATACTTTGTCCCCAAATCCACCGGTGCAGTCCAGTGGTAAAGGGAGCCCTGGCCTTCGCAATCAGCGGCGTTGCTTGTATTGCTGGAACTGTTGTAGCACCACCATGCCTGATTGTGGTTGCCGGCACCATCGCCATGGAAATTGAAGTTGTCTACCATAATTGTGACAGTGTTTATATTCCTATTATCGGGAACACGAGCGTCCAATATACGATAGCTCTGAGGTTCTCCGTTTTCCAGGTGGCGAGAATCGACAATCGTGTCATATGTCCAAATAGACCATGTATGGCTAAGCGTATCGTTACAACGATACCTACTAGTAAAGAGGCTCATTTTTTTTAGGGAAAAAAGCTTGTAATTGGGCCTATTGCAGGCTTTTTTTAATTCTTTTTCTTTTGCCGTTGCCGTACGCCACGCATAGCTGCCCGAAGAATACTCGCAGACATACGTATAGGTCGAATCCATTTTGTACCTCAACTCCCAGTTACACACGCTCCCTGTAGTTTTTTCTGCGGTAGTCGCATTGCGCCAACAAAAACCATTAATTTCATCAGTAATGCAGTTCTGCTTGGAACAGACATACTTTTGGGCATACACCTCATCATTTACCAGGATTGCATCCCCCTCCGCATGAGGAAATCCCCCATTTGTAAGGGCTCTAGATCCACACACAACCCCAGTTTCTTTCTCTACAAAATTTGCCGGGCGCCACCCTAACGAATCTGGGGATTGATAATATTCACATACATATCCGTTCAAAATTTCCGTTTTCTCTCCAGAACACACCTTCCCTGTCGCAATTTCTCCAGCGCTGGCTGGGCGCCAGAAATATCCCGTTGATGAAAGATACAAGCAAGTCCATTCCCCAAACACGGAGTCTTTCATCTTATAGGAACAAACCTTGCCTGCAGCAATTTCGTACGCCGTAGCAACTCGCCAGTGACAATTCGAATAAGAATTGCTAGTACCATTACTATCATACCCACAAACATAGCCGTTCACAACGTTGTCTCCCACGCTTTGTGCAACTTTAGTATTGCAAGGCATCCCTGTCGCAAGTTCTTCCTCGGAAGCCGTACGCCATTTCAACGTTTGGTCCTTGATAAGGCATGTATAGCCATTCTGTACACGGGTGCTGTCCATATTCCTCCTGGTGCAGAATGCGTTATTCGCCTTCTCTGCCGCAGACTGTTTTCGCCAGTTATAAACGGCTCCAGCCTCAGAGTTGGTATGTACACAGGCATAACCGTTCACGAATGTTGAGTCGATATCCTTGTTGCAGAATTTCTTTGTCACGAACTCGGCCTCCGATATGGCGTTCCACTTGCCGCCGGAACAATACCAATAGGCACTATCCGGTGTCATTTGCATCTCGCCATCCCTGCCGGCCGTGCAGAACCCAAGTTCGAACACCTCTCCCGTGATTTCGGTCCAGGAACCGCTTTCGCAAGCATAAAAGTGCTCATTATCGAGTTTTTTGCGTTCACCCTCGCGACCTTCGGTACATACGATGCCCAGTCCGAAAGTAACACCGTCCGTTTCCACCCATGTGTTTCCGGAACACATGTAATAAGAGCCAGATTCTGTTTTCTTCAGGGTGCTATCCGCGACATCCTCGCTGCCGCATACGCCAATTTCCTCTTCGAGTTCACTCAGCTTATCCCAGGAGCCGTCCTTGCCATTGAAATGGCAGACGTAAGTCCCCGCTTTCTTGGTAGAGGCCACTTCCATGTTCCGCTTTTCGGTGCAGAGTTTGAGTTCGTAGGCAACGGAATCGATTTCAAGCCACTGCTTGCCGGTACAGACAAAGTATTCTTTGGACTTGGTAGCCACGTACTCGTTGTCGCGGTCTTCGGTG